>CAZXGO010000030.1:11356-22657 GCA_964640035.1 uncultured Chitinophagales bacterium | reverse complement strand
ACTCAAAACGTTCTTCAATGATGCTATATGCAATACGGCGGATGCTTCTACTCATTCGGGAGGCATCCATGAGTACAATTTCTGGGCTTGCGGCCAAATCGCCCATGGTCTTACTGAAACATAGCTTTGATGCTACCCCAGGTTCTGCGTGCAGTGGTTGAGGTATACGACAATTTGGTCTGATTGTTTATTGGTTCTATGATCTGACCCGAACCCTTCATTTTTACTTGTATGAAATAGGTAACCTGTTGATTAGCGCTGCTGTTCATTTTATAGAGGGTATTGTCATCAAAAGAGTACGTTTTCCTAAGTTCAGTTCCAGGTCTCATTTCTATTTCCTGGATTTGATTTCTAGTAGTTTGATCTGAAGTTTGTCTCCATAGAATATATGAGGCAACATCCTGATCAGTCGAAACGACCCATTTTAGACGTACGGTACTACGGTTCTCTTCAGCGATCTCTGCAGAAAAAGATTCTAACTTAAACGCATTAGATGCAGCTAGGAAAAGCAGTGATGCAATAATAAAAATATAGACAGGGTATCTCATAACTATGGCTGAAAGCGTAGTTTTTGACGATTTAAAGTAACAAAGAAATCGATCTAATCCAAACGTAACGTTATCCAACTTTCGTATCTGGAAATGTGAAAACAGAGTACCCAAAAAAATAGTCCCAAACTGGAAAAAAACGTGATTTTTAAGATCATTTAGGAAACTTAGACGAGGATATTTTAGTATAATAGTTGAGGAGCCAATTACATTATTTTGGGTTGTACTTGATCATCATAGGCATTGGCTTAAACAACACAACAACAACTTCTCAAGGAGTAAACCGATGAACAAGAGTGAAAATCGAGTTTTTGAAATTGCGGCTGTAACTGTTCTCTCTTTTGCAGCTGGTTTGGCTGTAGGTATGTTATTCTCTCCGAGATCTGGTCGAGAAAATCGCGAATGGATAAGTGATCAAGCGACCCATGTTGGAGAATGGGTTAACGAAACAGGTAAAAAATCAGTTCGCCGTGCTAAAGAAGAACTATCAGAACTTCGCGAAAAAGTACAAAAACGTATTGAACATACCATCCCCGATCTGTACGCTGCCACAGAAGATGTTGCCCTCGATGAAAAAGATCTGATGTCAAAATAAGATCTTGAATGAGATCATATAACATCTCAGAGAGAGTGCTTCAACTGGCATGGTCTACTCGTAGTTTTCGCCAAGATGGTTTAATAACTCAGAGTGGATCAAGGGTAGATATCCTTCAACCGGGAACATTAAACCGATTGAGTGGCCCTGATTTTTCAGGGGCTACCGTTCGAATTGATGGGATTTTACTGCACGGAGATATTGAGATCCATGTAGCAAGCGATGATTGGGAGCGACACCATCACCATCTGGATCCCGCTTACAACAGTGTCATTTTACATGTTGCTTTAGATTACAGAAGAAAACCCGTAAAGCGTAGAGACACTACTGAGGTTCCGCATGTGAATATCGCTTCACGTGTGGAACAGTCATTGATGCAAACGAATGCTTTAATAAAAGAACTGCCGTGTAAAGATCGTGTTGAAACCAATCATGCACTAGCGGAAAAACAGTTATTTAAGTCAGCCGACCTCTATTTTGATGATTTAGTAGGACGGCACCTCCAACGAGTAAAAATGTACCCTGATCATTCAGAAGCTTGGTTAATGGCTGTATTTGCTGGTTTTTGTTCTGTATTGGGAGTACCAGGCAACAGAGAGCCAATGGAGGCTGTATCGACACTTATATGGAAATCGGTAGACGGCACATCCTGTCGTTTGAGTGAAGATATGATTATACAATCTACCTCGGGATGGAGAGCATCAAGTGGCCGACCGATGTCAAGGCCTTCAATTAGAATAAAGGAGGCTATACGTTTAGCGAAATTATTACGAAACTTGGATGTTTCTGAGTTATTTTCAGTGACAATGGATGAATTATATGAACTGATATGGCAAAAAAAATCGAATTCATCAAGTAGAGAAGTTATGATTGCCACTGTTCTAATTCCGGCCATATGGGTTGGTCACACGCTGAGGAATAACCACATAGAGGCTAAAAAAATCAGAGATTATTGGAAAGATCTTCCGTTGCCCTTGAGTCCTGAGGCTCAGAAATTTATGTGGAAAATTCCATCGTTAAATAATAGGAAGTGGAACAAATCCCTAAACTGGCAATACAAGACGATGTGTACCCAACACAAATGCATAGATTGCCTTCTTGGCAGGCCTGTATAGATTGAATCTTTTCTTGACTGCTAGCTGCATAATACGTAATTTGTGAGTCTGTCGTCATTTCACGACTGCCCGGTCGTCTAAAGGCAGGACAGCGGTTTTTGGTACCGTCAGTGGGGGTTCGAATCCTCCCCGGGCAACTCCCCCTCCGTCAAAGGATGCATCTGCATAAGGACATCCTTATTTGTATTTGAACAAAGCCTCAACGAAAACATCCGTGGAAAACCCGATAGCGATATTTGCCGGGCGAAGTAATGTTGCTCTTGCCAAAGCGATGGCTGCGCATTTGGGAACGAGTGTCGGAGAAGTCACGATAAAGCAGTTCTCCGATGGAGAATTATATGTCAAATACGAAGAGAGTATCCGCGGTAAAGATGTTTACCTCGTTCAATCGACCCCCCCGCCTGCAGAAAATATCCTGGAGCTGCTTCTTTTGTTGGATGCTGCAAAACGCGCTTCTGTGAATCGCGTAACCGCAGTCATCCCTTATTTTGGGTATGCACGTCAGGATCGTAAGGATCAGCCACGAGTTTCCATTGCTGCCAAACTGATGGCTAATCTATTGGCACAAGCTGGTGCTGATAGGATATTAACAATGGATCTGCATGCTCCTCAGATTCAAGGATTTTTCGACATTCCTCTTGACCATATTTATGCAAATGGGATCTTTACGGAGTACTTCAAACAAAATCCTATCGATAATCTGGTAGTGGTAGCACCTGACGTTGGAAGTCTTAAAATGGCACGTAGTTATGCCAAACGACTTCAGGCTGGACTGGCATTTGTCGACAAGCGTCGCCCAAAACAAAATGTTGCCGAAGTCATGAATATTATCGGTGATATCGAAGGGAAAAACGTTTTGTTAGTCGACGATCTAATCGATACTGCCGGTACAATCACCAATGCTGCAGTTGCTCTTAAAGAGGCCGGGGCCCTCAATATTGTTGCAGCTTGTTCTCACCCCATTTTATCTGGTCCGGCATTTCAGCGGATTGAAGATTCTCCCATCGATATGATGCTCATTACGGATACAGTGCCATTAAAGCGCCCCTCCGAAAAATTAAAAGTACTCAGTGTGGCCGGCATTTTTGCTGAGGCAATAAACAGAATTCACACTGAAGACACCATCAGCAGCCTTTTTGACGATTAAAAATACACCTGAACCAAAATCCTATGGAAAAGCCAAACAACGTAAGCATAGAGGCTATTGCTCGCCAGACCGGTCCTGATACAGCTGCCGAAATGCGTGCAAATCATACAGTTCCTGCCGTTCTCTACGGTCCAGGTACTGATAATGTGCATTTTTCTGTGCCTGAACTCGAACTTGAGCGCTTACTAAAGGCAGAAGATGCCCAAATCGTAGATGTTAAAATCGATAATAAGAGTTACAGTACCATTGTGAAAAATGTCGACTATCATCCTGTAACCGATCGACCTCTACATGCTGACTTTTACGCGTTCAATGAAAAACATCCTGTAACCATATCACTACCTATTCGCTTGGTAGGTAGTGCTCCTGGTGTGATGGCTGGTGGACGTCTGGATCACAACCTGAAGAAAGTCAAAGTTCGTTGCCTTGCTAAAGATATCCCTGCCCATATCCGTGCTGATATCAGTGGCCTTAATATAGGCGAGACTTTGCGCATCAAGGAACTTGATTTTACGAATGTAACTCCTCTGATTGAATCAGACCGTACCGTGGTTTTGATTAAACCACCTCGCGGTAGTAGCAAAAAATCGGACGGTAAAAAATAATTTCAATTGCAACACAGGGGTTATTTAACTCCTGTGTTGTTTTTATCTCTGTCTATGCCCATTCTTGCAGGCCTTGGAAATCCCGGTTCTGAGTACGAGAAGACAAAGCATAACATAGGTTTTGAGCTCATTGACTATCTGTGTGCAGAACTCGGCGTTAAGCTTGAAGCTAAAGGGGGACCTTGGCTTTTAGGGATTACACGCCATAAAGGATCTAACCTAATTCTGTTAAAACCAACGACGTATATGAACTTGAGTGGTAAAGCAATCTCAAAAGCCATGCGTTTACATAATATCCTCCCCCAAGATTGCCTGATAATCACAGATGATCTTAACCTTCCTCCTGGGAAATTAAGAATCAGAAAACAAGGCAGCGACGGAGGACACAATGGTTTGGCAAATATACGGCAAGAATTAGGTACTGATGCGTTCCCGAGAATGCGAATTGGTATTGGTAATGACTTCCTGAAAGGAAAGCAAGCTGACTATGTCCTTTCAACGTTTGACTCCGATCAAAGGAAACTCATTGACGAAGTAATACCTATGGCTGCTGAGGCTGCACTCTGTTTTGTTAGAGAGGGTATCGACACTACAATGAACCGATACAATAGATAACCATTTTAACTGTAAACCTGTAATAAAAAAACATGCAATCCATCATTTACGCACTTCCGGTTGCCGGACTTTTGGCCTTGCTATATACCCTATGGAGAAGTAGCTGGATCAATAAAAAAGAAGTAGGTAATGAAAAAATGGCTAAAATCGCCACCTACATTGCTGAGGGTGCCATGGCATTCTTAAAGGCTGAGTACAAAGTTTTGTCCATATTTGTTCTAAGTGTGGCAATACTACTAGGTGTATCAGCAGATCCGAATGTATCGTCTCCATTTGTAGCGTTCTCTTTTATAATGGGAGCTTTGATGTCAGCATTAGCTGGATTCATTGGAATGCGCGTTGCCACGAAGGCGAATGTCCGGACCACAAATGCTGCACGAACTGGACTTGATAAGGCCTTAGAGATTGCCTTTGCTGGTGGTTCAGTTATGGGCATGGGTGTTGTTGGTCTTGGGGTATTAGGCCTGAGTGTATTGTTTATCGTTTATGGGTCGATGTTTGGTATGTCAGATGTAAATTCTGTAAACCGAGTGATCACCGTTATTACTGGATTTTCATTTGGAGCTTCATCTATCGCTTTATTCGCTCGGGTAGGTGGCGGTATTTATACCAAAGCTGCTGATGTTGGAGCCGACCTTGTGGGTAAAGTTGAAGCTGGAATCCCGGAAGATCACCCGCTCAATCCCGCAACTATCGCTGATAACGTAGGCGACAACGTGGGCGATGTGGCTGGTATGGGTGCTGACTTGTTTGAGTCTTATGTTGGATCCATTATTGGTACAATGGTATTAGGGGCAGTATTTATGACAAGTCCCGACTTCGTAGATAACTTTGGTGGCCTTTCTGCTGTGCTTTTACCGCTTGCTTTGGCTGCTACTGGGATTCTAACATCGATCATCGGTACCTTCATGGTACGTGTAAAAGAAGGTGGAGATCCACAGCGTGCATTGAACATCGGTGAATTTGGATCGTCTGGTATCATGTTGATCCTATCCTATTTCATCATCACCTGGATGCTCCCTGCAAGTTGGACGTTCGATGATCAGCTTTATGGTATCGAGCGCACAGTCACAGCGAATGGGGTCTTTTTTGCCACTATCGTAGGCTTGATAGCTGGTTTATTGGTGGGGCTTATCACTGAGTATTACACTGGTACTGGTAAAAAACCTGTCTTGAGTATCGTTCGACAGTCATCTACCGGATCTGCTACAAACATCATCGCAGGTTTGGGAGTTGGTATGATGTCAACCGCTTTACCGATTATCATCATCGCTACTTCGATTATCCTCTCCTTTGAGATGGCAGGACTCTATGGTATCGCTATTGCAGCCGTAGGAATGCTGTCCAATCTTGGAATTCAGTTAGCTGTTGATGCCTACGGTCCAATTTCCGACAACGCCGGTGGTATTGCTGAAATGTCAGAGCTTCCTAAGGAAGTGCGTAAACGTACCGATAAGCTCGATGCCGTTGGAAACACAACTGCTGCAATTGGTAAAGGTTTTGCTATTGCTTCGGCCGCTCTCACAGCGCTGGCATTATTTGGTGCATACATGACGGCAGCAAATATCAGTACTATTGATATTTCAAAAGCTAGTGTAATGGCTGGTTTAATGTTGGGAGCTATGCTTCCATTTGTGTTCTCTGCCATGGCGATGAATGCCGTGGGTCGTGCGGCAATGGCCATGATCCAGGAAGTTCGTCGTCAATTTGCATCCATCCCTGCCCTTAAGGCTGCCCTCGATGTAATGCGTAAAAATGATGGCGTTGAAATGTCTGAATGGTCTAAAGCGGATCAAGACACCTTTCACGGTGCTGAAGGCTCTGCAGAATATGGCAAATGCGTCGAGATTTCAACCAAAGCAGCCATTAAAGAGATGGTCGTTCCTGGTCTGCTTGCCGTTCTAGCTCCCGTAGCCATCGGTTTTGGTGGTGGTGCTGAGATGCTCGGTGGACTCCTCGCTGGTGTTACTGCTACCGGAGTTCTAATGGCAATCTTCCAATCAAACGCTGGTGGAGCATGGGACAATGCTAAGAAAATGTTTGAGGAAGGTGTAGAAATTAACGGCGAAATGTACTACAAAGGATCTGACCCTCACAAAGCCGCTGTGGTTGGCGACACCGTTGGTGATCCATTCAAAGACACCTCTGGTCCTTCACTGAACATTTTGCTCAAACTAATGTCCATCGTAGCCTTGGTAATTGCTACGCTGATATAGTTCGAAAAGTTCACTCAAAAGGTGACTGTGTTTTTAAAAAAGGGCGACCAAATGGGTCGCCCTTTTTTTGTTCAGTAACATGTATCTTCGGAAACATCTAGACATCATTCCTTATGACGATTATAAAGCTCGTTTTCGAACACGATATCCCTCTGAATCGAATGGATCAGAGTCCGGAAGAACGTAGAGAAGCATCAAAAGCGATGAGCTTGGAAGATTTCATGCGTCCAGAACCCATCTTTTCTAAGTTCTACCTTAGTTCAACCATTTTAGGCTCAGAACCTGAATTTGGCTTTAGTAAACTAGATGGTATAGAATCTATTCTTGAAGAGCTTGAAAGCCGTTTAGGACGATTCGAGTGGTATAGCGCCTTATCGCAACATCATTCGCTCATTGATGCTATTAATGCTATTGAGATAGGTCAGTGTGTTGTGGCTCCGGCAGCTGGTTCTTCTACACCGGAATTACTAGCACCAACCAGAAATACCACTGATCCTGAAATGATGCTCGCTGTTTATAATCTGCTAAAAAAAGATACCATAGTCATCTTTAAAGAAGTGGCTCACCATGGTTGGGATCTGCAGATATATAGCCTGAAAAATATCTATCCAGCGCTATTCTATTCCCTTAAGACACAAATTTCAACTGGACAGCGCTTATTAAGTATGAACGGGAAAAGAATTCGAAGCGAGCGCTTGTACTACTTCGAAACATGGAGCCTTGAAACGCCTCCTCATGGAATAGAAGAGGTTTATGATAGTACTGATATTTGAATCACCCCTGCGGTAAATACCGCAGAGGTGATGTACTCAAATTACTTGATTTCGAGAAGTTCTACTTCAAAAATAAGAGCAGAATTCGGTGGAATCACAGGATTACCTTCATCACCATAGGCGAGATTTGCAGGAATGTAAAACTCAAATGTAGAGCCTGCACTCATCAACTGAAGTCCTTCAATCCAACCTTGAATAACTTGGCCAACCTGGAAAGTTGCCGGCTCATTTCTTGAGTAGGAAGAGTCGAATTCAGTTCCATCCAACAGGCGCCCTCTGTAGTGAACAACAACCTGTGACTCAGGAGTAGGCTTACGACCGCTACCTTCTTTAATCACTCGGTATTGAAGTCCGCTAGCAGTGGTTTGCACGCCTTCTTTGCCAGCGTTTTCTTTGAAGAATGCCTCATTTTTAGTTTGATTCTCACGAGACATTTCTTCCATTTTCTTCATTTGCTTTTCTTGCATGGTTTGCTGCAACTTGACAAAAACGGCCTCCATTTGTTCTTCTGTAAGCTTTACGGCAGAAGAGTCCTCACTCATGGCATCTAGCAAACCAGAGAGAAGGGCGGCCATTTCAATATCCAATTCCTGAGATTTGAAGTTGGATCCAATATTTACACCAATAGCATATCCTATACTATCCTCAGCTGTTTTAAAGGTGCTAATAGGCTTAACTGAGGATCCGCCTGTACAGTTGATCATTACAATCATTAGTAAGGCAATTGCTGCGTATTTCATAAAATGAGTGAGTTTGTGTTTTGAGAAACTGTATCGAGCCAACCTAACATTGACAACAGATATTCAAGATACGGTTAAAAATTGAAATGCTAGAGATGCTTAGTTTTTTACCTCAAGTAATTCGACTTCAAAGATAAGAATGGAATTTGGAGCAATTCGCTGATTTCCTTGTTCGCCATAGGCAAGATGTGGTGGAATATAGAACTCAAAAACTGCACCTGGTTTCATGAGCTGTAAACCTTCAGTCCAGCCTTCAATTACCCCAGTCACTTGAAAACTTGCTGGTTGACCCCGGCGGCGTGAGCTGTCAAATTCAGATCCATCCAATAAGGTTCCTACATAATGCACCGTTACGGATGAGGTAGCTGTCGGCGACTCCCCCTCACCCTGTTTGATAATTCTATACTGAAGACCACTATCTGTGGTAATGACTCCATCTTTTGTTTTATTTTCCTCCAAAAACGAATTGGCTTGAGCGAGGTTTTCCTCTTGAAGTTGATTTAAACGCTCTTGTTGACGATACATCATTTGATTTTGAATCCGAATCAAAATTTCTTGAAGTGCTTGGTCAGTCATTTTTAATGATCCATTATTCTGAGCGGCAATTAAAGCATCCTGTAAACCGGTGGCAAAAGCACGAATATCAGGAACTTCAATAAATTGACTTAGTAATCCTTGACCAACATTAACGCCTAATGCATAGCTGATGCTATCGGCATCCGATTCCAATTTGGTGAGTGCTTCAAAGGGTTTACGTTCTATTTTTGTTGTATTTGTCATTGTAGTTTTTGGATTGGCACCTGATTGAGCTACCGTTTTAGTAGCTGAAACGGCCACTACACCCAAAGCAAGCAATATTAAACATGATCGTATCATGTGATTTATCTAAATGTTAAAGAGGTTACGATTTTATTCATAGACACCAAAAATACGCAAAGAAGAGGAATATCTTCGTGGTTTAAACATGCCATTAAATCGAAATCAAAAGGAGACATATCAAGCTAGATTAATAGGAAGTAGATCGATTGATAATCAAGTGATGATCATTACCTATCATCAAATCAAAGTAGATGGTAGATAATGTTTGCGTGGGGTGGTATCTTTTCATCATCCTACAACTTGGTACAAAGCTCCTATGCAATCATCTTTGAAAAATCTGTTTATCATTGGCGTGGTTCTACTTTTTGCGTCATGCAGTGGTTCAGGGCAAAAACAACTTGGAACCGATTTTACCCCCAGTTTTACCGTTGAAGAAACACAACGTTTCGGAAAAAACGACTCTATTTCAATAAGTGCCATTTCGAACATACTCATAACGGGTGATGGTTTGAGTCTGGTTACTGATGGACGCGCCCCTGCCATCTATGTATTTGATCAAAACGGTGATTTTATAGGTAACGTAGGAGATGTTGGAACAGATCCTGGTCAGTTTGATACCCCACCCGTCATCTCACTATTTGAAAATGATAGTTTGCTTGCTTTTGATCGTAGTCTATCACGTGCTTCAATCTTCCACCGTGAGGGTAATCTTTGGGTATTCAATAGATTTTTTGAAGTTGCAACTCAGCTCACAGACGGATATGCCATACAAGCATTGGTTAAACTTGAGGGTTTAGACGGTTATGTAACGACTGAGCAATCAATGATGGATCCGTCCAATCCCGAATCATTAACCATGCCAATACGCTACCGTATCATTGATGAACAGGGGCAAAGCATTCAGGATGCTTACATTCAGCGTAAGCCACAGGAACTTGTTATCGATAATAGCGCTGGTGTGCCAATGATAAAAGTTCTCCCCTTCGGAAGAAATTCATTTTTAAGGGTAGAGAAAGGTGGAGATTACTATCTGGGCGCCTGGAACGATAAACTGAGTATCCAATACGTTTCGGTTAAGGGCGAACAAATAGGTGGGATAGAACTTGAGGTCGCGGAACGAACCATCACTGATGATGATAAACTTCTTGATCCACGCTCAGCCGATCCAGCATTAACAGGCAAGTTGCCGACTACACATCCTGCATATGTATCATTCCTCGTATCTGACAAGGGAAATTACTGGATTAATCTCGGTCAAATTGATGCAGAATCCACATATTGGGTAGTAGTGGATCCGAATTCCACCGTTCTTGGCTCAACCTTGTTTCCTGCAACAACCCGACCAGTCCGAATTATTGACGGCAAGTTATATGCCGCGAACCAGGGATCTCGTACAGAGCCTGAGGTGGTAGTACTGAAAGTTGATTTTTAAACCTTTCTAATCAGTAAGCGCCAACAACTCATCCAGATTTAAAGGATGAGTATACATTGTAATGGCCCCGTCACTCGTACGGGGCCACTCGTCCCTAGGTCTGTCCCAGTAGAGTTCCAGACCATTTTGATCAGGGTCTGACAAATAAATGGCCTCTGAAACTCCATGATCAGATGCGCCCATCAAGGGATATCCACGATCGATTAAGCGTTTTAACGCAACAGCCAGGTCTTTACGATTGGGATACAAAATAGCCAAATGAAATAGCCCCGCACTACGACTTGGTGCAGGCGGAGCATTTTTGCTGTACCAGGTATTTAATCCAATGTGATGATGGTATCCACCAGCAGAAATGAAGGCTGCTTCTTCTCCGTACATGGTTACCATTTCGAAGCCTAGCACACCGCAGTAGAAGTCTAAGGAACGTTGAAGATCAGAAACCTTGAGGTGAACGTGACCTATCGTAGTTTGGGCAGGAATAGTATAACTCATCTGGATCTAAATTGAGTATTTTTCCATTCACTAAATAAGCCAGCGACTTTGAGCCTTTGATATTTGCCAGTACTCGTTACAGGAATCTGATCGCCGAAGACGATCACCTTAGGCGATTTGGAAAATGGGAGGTGTTCCCGACAATAGGCAATTATGGCCTCTGGATTTTCTTTTACACCATCCATTAATTGGACATAAGCGCCT
>CAZXGO010000030.1:1594-11346 GCA_964640035.1 uncultured Chitinophagales bacterium | reverse complement strand
GCAATTCCAGCTTTTACACCTGGAGCTCGGTTGATGATTTCATCAATCTCCAGTGGAGAATAATTAACACCACCTCGAATAATCAGCTCTTTAAGTCGGCCTGTAATGAAGTAATACCGATTCCCTTTGCCATCACCCTGCCAAAAACCTTCATCTCCGCTTCTGAACCACGACCATTCGAAGGTCGAGGCATTCGCTGATTCATTATTGTAATACTCTAACATTACGTTGGGTCCTCGGATAACAATCTCCCCACGTTCTCCTTCTGCCATTGAACTGCCACTTGAATCGTGGATGTCCATATCGTTACAGTCGATGGCTAAGCCTATACTTGGATACCCGAAATCTTGCATCCAATGATCATGTTCCTGCTTGTCCAGATCAATGGGCATAAAACTCGAATAACAGGTCGTTTCCGACAAACCGTAACCATGAATGATTCGTATTCCAAAACGCTGCGAAAACTGCTCTGCCGTACTCACCGTAAGTGGTCCTGCACTACAAATAATGTATTTAAAATGAGGGATAGACATATTCAGCCCCTCTTCATGAAATTGCATCAGGTACTGAAGTAGGGTTGGAACAACGCTTACGGTTCGTACTTGCTCACGGGCAATACGATTGAAAAAATGCTCTGACTGGAATTTCTGATTTAAAACTACAGAAGACCCTGTATAAAAGGGCGTTAACAAGGTCAAAATAGTACCATTCACATGATGTATTGGTAAGACACACATCAGACGATCATCCCAGCCAAATCGATGCCAATTCATGATAGAACGCCCGTCCTGGAGCATGATTTCCTGCGTCAGAAAAACAGCCTTCGGATTACCTGTGGTGCCGGAAGTGAAGACAATTAATGAACCTTCCTGAAGTGTATGTATGATTACGATCTCTTTGGCGGGAAGATCCATGGGAAAACCAGGCTGGATATCATCACATATAAATGTATGTATCTGGTGATCATTCAGAGGAGTGTGCGCAATTTGTTCCCATCTAGCCTGATAGTGATCACGTACAAAGGCAAACCTAACCTCTGCAAAGCGTAATATAAAGGCGATTCGATCGTCATCTTCACCCAAATTTATTGGGACTATCGTAGCTCCCAACATCCATGCTGCGAAATAGTGAACTACAGTATGCCAGTGATTATGTGAAACTGTGGCAATACGACTTCCTCTTCCAACACCCTGAGTTTCTAAAAAGGAGGCACATTTCTTTACGAGATCAACAAAATGCCGATAACTGAGTTGCATACGATTGCCATCGATGTCGTACCAAATAAGCCAGGGCTTTTCGTCGTGCTCACGTTCTTTTAATAAAGCAGAGATACCCGAATACGGTAAAGACTCTAGTTGACAAGAGCTCTGACGAGCCTGTTCCATTTTCAAGCTAAGCTCTTGGGGATATCTCATACATGTGACATTTATGCAGGTCGAATCACTTCAAGATCCTGACCCAGCGTTGTATATAAAGCACCCGCTAAACGTGCGATTGGATCCAATCTATGATGGTCGATCCGATAATCATCGATGAGCTGATCGTCAATATGCATATAGATTGCTTCGAGAAATAAGGCATCTGATCCACCTTGTACATCTCCCAAACTTAGGTGCTGATACAAGCGGCATTCAAACGCCACGGGAGCCTGCTTCACACGATCCGGCTTTACTTTGATGGAAGGAACCGATTCAATACCGGCTAATTGAAATTCATCCACATCATGTGCTACCGTTGCCGCGGTCAAATTCATTGCTTGAATCAAGGATTGATTTGCTATATGAATCACAGCCTCACCCGTTTGCAGGATGTTCCAAACAGTATCCTTGATTTGCTCGTCTTTTTTAAAACGCAATGGAAAAATGGCAAAAATGAGCGGGTTGTAAGCGGCAATGGTAAAAAAACTGTACGGAGCCAGATTCCTGTTGCCATCCTTATCCACGCTGGAGACCCAGGCTATCGGCCTTGGTAACACCGTTCCCGTTGCCAGTTTGTAGCGCTGTTGGCCATGTACTATGTCAAGATCTATTTCCATTAGGCGTGATCAATCCATGAGTAAGGATAATGACCATCATCGAGTGCTTTTGCCTGCATCGTAAGGTACAAGGGACGAAAGGTGTCGATCATAACCGCATATTCCTCCGTTTTGGTCTTACCTATACTTTTTTCAACTGTACCCGGATGTGGGCCATGAGGAATACCACCTGGATGATGGGTCAAACTGGCATAATGTACCCCTTTACGACTCATAAAATCACCTTCCACATAATAAAGCACCTCATCAGAGTCTACGTTTGAGTGATTATATGGCGCCGGAATAGCTAAAGGATGATAATCATATAACCGTGGCACAAAAGAACACACCACATAATTGTGAGCCTCAAAGGTCTGATGCACCGGTGGGGGCTGGTGTACACGTCCGGTTATGGGCTCAAAATCCTTGATGTTGAATATCCAGGGATATAAATACCCATCCCATCCAACAACGCCAAAGGGATGTTGCTCGAAAATATAATGATGAAACCTGCCTTGCTTTTTAATGCGTACTTCAAATTCACCCTTTTCGTCGATCGTAAGAGGTTCTTCCGGGCGACGTATATCTCGTTCACAGTATGGACTGTTTTCCATGAATTGCCCCAATTTCGAAATATATCGCTTAGGCACCTCGATTGGGCCAGTACTATCTACGCAAAGCATACGATTGTCCGTCGTTTCAAAGTCGATAGAGTAGGTCGTTCCTCTGGGAATTACGATATAATCGCCTTCCATGAAAGGCAGAGATCCGAATTGGGAGCGCATCACACCGAGGCCCCTATGTATGAAGATTAGCTCATCATGTTCCCCATTTCGATAGAGATAGTCCATTTTCTGATCAGGCAAACAGACCGAAATCACACAATCATCATTGAATAAAAGAGGTATCCTACCCGAAACTGGATCCCCAAACTGAGGCATATCTTTGGTCACCAGGTGATGATGACGCAGAAGATGTTCTTTCCAGGGCTCGATCGTGATTTCAGCCCCGGCCTCCACACGTTTTACCGTAGTTGGAGGCTCTATATGATACAGTAGCGAAGATGAGCCACTGAAACCTTCTGCACCAAACAACTCCTCCGAATATAACGTACCATCTGGCCTACGAAATTGAGTATGCCTTTTGGGAGGTATCGATCCAACACGATGGTATATCATAGATTCCCCCTTAGATCCTGCTCGCGTTCGATGGATTCAAATAAAGCTTTAAAATTTCCTTTGCCAAAACCACGGGCACCTTTACGCTGGATAATTTCAAAAAAGAGTGTAGGTCGATCCTGAACCGGTTTACTGAAAATTTGTAACAGATACCCTTCATCGGCGACATCAACCAGAATACCCAAGTCCTTTAACTCTTGAATAGGTTCGTCGATTGGTCCAACTCGACTCAATAATTCATCATAGTAGGTACTTGGAATAGACAAAAATTCGAGTCCGTTTACCTTGAGGGCCCGAACCGTGGTCACAATATCACCGGTAAGAAGGGCAAGATGCTGGACACCGGGACCACCATAATAATCGAGGTATTCTTCAATCTGACTCTTTTTCTTTCCATCGGCTGGTTCGTTGATAGGGAACTTGATACGACCACGTCCACCAGCCATGACCCTAGACATCAAGGCAGAGTACTCGGTGGAAATATCTTTGTCGTCAAAGCTCAGGTACTGTGTAAAACCCATCACATCACGATAAAAAGCGACCCAATCATCCATTTTACCGAGTTCAACATTACCCACACAATGATCAATAAACTGAATTCCGACTGGTTCAGTAAGTTGTTTGGAGGTTTTAGGTACAAACCCTGGTAAAAATACCCCTTTGTAGTTCCGATTATCTATGAAAGAGTGAATCGTATCACCATAGGTAGCGATAGCAGCGTAGCGAATAGTACCATGCTCATCACTCAGGGTTACAGGTTCGGTAACAGAACGTCCACCCTTTTTAACGCATTCTGTATAGGCACGATCTACATCCTCTACGAGCATAGCCAAATCTTTTACCCCATCTCCGTGGCGTAAGACATGTTGAGCTATTTCACTATTACTATTTAAAGATGAGGTGATCAAAAATCGAATATTTCCTTGCTGAAGCATATAGGAAACCTTATCACGACTACCAGTTTCGAGTCCTCGATATGCTACAAGATTGAAACCAAAAACGGTCTGATAGAAATGAGCGGTTTGCTTGGCATTACCCACAAAGAACTCGGCATGATGCATATCGATCAAACCAAGATGATCAGCAAACATTTCTTCAACAGGACGGTCTATTAACTCAGGAGTGTTCATTGGTAATGATACAAATGTGAATCGGTAAATTTAAAATCCTTATACCCCTTGATATTTCATCACTTCAAGATGACTTTCCTCAAAATGATCCATTTCATCAGGTAAACCAATAGTAATTCGCACGCAATGAGGTAGGCCAAACGCAGGAAGTCGACGAAGGACTACCCCCAGTTTAAGCATTTCTTCAGTGTATTGAATAGCCTCTTCTTCGCTATCGAAGATAGTCATAACGGAATTGGAAACCGATCTAACATAAGGAACCCGCTGATCATCAAGAAACTGATACAAACGGATGCGACCTATTCTGACAATATCTAAGCTTTGCTCCAGAAAATCCCGGTCGTCAATGGCTGCCAGAGCAGCTGCCTGTGCTGGACTAGAGGGCTCAAAAGGGAGCTTTACCTTTAGCAGATTAGCAATCAAATCAGCCTGACCCACTCCATATCCCACTCGTAAACCGGCTAGTCCGTAAGCTTTGGAAAAGGTTCGAAGTGTGATCACATTATCCAAACGGTAGTGAAGAGAGTCCGGAAAATCATCCACACCTTCCACATACTCAACATAGGCCTCATCAAGCAACACCAATACATGTGATGGCACTTTTTGCATGAAGCTTTCAAACTCTTGCTTAGTAAAATAAGTCCCTGTTGGATTATTGGGGTTGGCGAGATAAATAATTTTGGTTTCGGGTGAAATTGCCCGGGCAATTGCCTCCAAATCAAAGCGGTAATCTGAGGTGAGTGGAACCTGACGCAAACGTACTCCACGAGCATTCACGAGTACAACAAATCCAATGAAGGTTGCAGTTGCCGTGAGCGCTTCCTCATGATCATGAAAAAATGCACGCATCACCAACGACATTACCCCTTCAGATCCACTGGCGGCAATCACATTCTCCCGTTTGACATGTAGTTCAGATGCAATTCGATCTCTGAGTGCTGCTGAGCTGGGATCGGGATAATTCATCACTTTAGAAAATGAAGCTTGGGCGGCTTCGATTGCTTTTGCACTGGCTCCGAGTCGGTTTTCGTTCGATGCAAGCTTAGAAATTCTAGGCGGATTATATTCCCGTATTACTTCGTCAAGAGTCTTACCCGCAACATACGGTTGTAGTTCTCTGATGTGTCTAGGGATAAGTAGATTTGGGGGGATCAATTTGAGCTTTTTTGATTATTATGTAAATTAACTAACCAATAACTTCCTCTAGAGGTGTTGAGTGTCTAAGCCCTTGGAATAAGTATAATTTACGTAAAAAGCGCTTTCCGAAACAGTAGATTACGACATAAATGAATCAAGATCAGGTCATTGCATCAATACCAACGTACCTACGCCCTTTCTGTGTACAACAAGATTATTCGGAGTATACACCTCAGGATCAGGCAGTCTGGCGATATGTAATGCATCGAAATATGCATGCTCTTCGTAAATACGCTCACCCTGCTTTTGTTGATGGATTGGATAAAACGGGTATCAATATTGATCGGATACCTAATATCGATGAAATGAATCAACGTCTAGGACGAATTGGTTGGCGTGCTGTGGTAGTGGATGGCTTCGTTCCACCAGCAGCTTTTATGGAATTCCAGGAACATAGGATCCTGGTAATCTCAGCAGAGATGCGGAATATAAACAACGTTCTGTATACTCCTGCACCTGATATTATACACGAAGCTGCGGGTCATGCACCGATCATCGCCGAACCCAAATACGCAGAATTCCTAAAACGAGTGGGTGAATATGGGTCAAAAGCTGTTTTTTCAAGACATGATTTTGAATTGTATGAGGCTATCCGTTATCTGAGCATCATCAAAGAATACCCGAATGCTACGGCTGAGGAAATCCAGCAGGCTGAAAAGCGGATGTTTGATGCCATGGAGCAAAATACGAAACCAAGTGAGGCAGCGCTTTTATCTCGCTTCCACTGGTGGACCGTCGAATATGGATTGATGGGAACTCCTGAAGATTATTGGATCTACGGGGCAGGGATACTCTCATCAGTTGGTGAGAGTAAAGCTTGCCTTGATCCTAAGGTAACTAAGATTCCTTTAAGTGTTGATTGCGTGCATTACAACTATGATATCACTGAAATGCAACCGCAGTTATTTGTCGCTCGTGATTTTGATCACCTTTTAGAAGTACTCGAAACGTTTGCATCAACCATGTGCTTTCGAGTAGGTGGTTCAGATTCTGTTCAAAAACTGATAGATTCAGAGAATGTTGGAACGGTTGATCTAAACTCGGGAATTCAAATTTCAGGAATCTTTACGCAGTTAGAAACTGGGCCAGATGGAACGATTCGTCTTCTGGGAACAAAAGGACATACCCAATTTTCATTCAGGAATAAAGAATTAGAACATACCCTGGATACCATATTTCCGATGGGTCCTTTAAAGAATACAACTGATTGTTTATCAGAAATGTCTGAAACTGAATGGGAAAACTTAGGGCTAATTCCGGGTCAAACCATCACCCTATCGTTTCATAGTGGCTACGTGTTACATGGGTTACTGATTGAAACCATTACTCGCGATGGACGACTCCTGGCATTAAAGATGAACAACGCGATCATTTCATATCCTGGGGTTCAGGATCTTCATGTTGGTGAATATTTATACCCTATCGGAAGTTTCGTTAGTAGTGCATACAGTGGAAGTGCCGACCGTTCGACATTTAATGTTTATCCGGAACCCTCAAAGAGCAAAACGATAAAAGTTCATCACACTCCGGATCAGCTTTCGCTTTTCAACCTATATGATGAAGTGTATACGCTGAGAATAAGTGACGTTGTGGCATCCAGTGATCTGGAGGCAATCCATCAGCGCCTTGAAGCGTACCCCAATGAGTGGCTATTACGCCTGGAGCTCTATGAAATCGCTCAAAAATATCATCATGAAACGCTTTGCAGGAGTCTGAAAGCCGAGCTACTCGAGCTTACTCAGGTAAGTGCTGAATACCATGATCTGATAACTACCGGTCTTGAAATGTTGGGATTTCATCCTGAAACCGTGGAGATCCTGTCATAATCTGTTAACTTAGAGCTCATTCATTCAAAAAATTATGAGCTCAAAAAAGATTATTGTTACCGGAGCAAGTAGAGGCATTGGTTTTGAACTAACCAAACAGTTATTGGTTCAGGGTCACCAGGTGATGACGCTTTCTAGAAGCACGACGGATCTTGATCAACTGAGTACACAATATTCAAATTTGAAGGTGATCAAATGTGATTTGGCTTCTGGAGTTGATATGACGCTTGCGCAAATCAAACTTCATTTTGATCAACTTGATGTTTTGGTCAATAATGCTGGTACACTCATTAATCAATCGTTTATTGACACGACCGATGCTGATTGGCAAGATGTAATAAATGTAAACCTTATGGGTCCTGTGCGTCTTATTAGGGCTTTGACACCCTTGATGAGCAGAGGTACTCATGTTGTTAATATCTCCAGTATGGGAGGCTATCAGGGAAGTTCCAAGTTTCCGGGACTCTCAGCCTATAGCGCCAGTAAAGGAGCATTGAGCATCTTAACAGAATGTTTATCTGTGGAATATGCACATCTGGGCGTACACTTCAACGCCTTATGTTTAGGTGCAGTTCAAACAGAAATGTTGACAGAAGCATTTCCTGGATATCAAGCCCCGGTGCAAGCTACTGACATGGCCCGTTTCATAGCCGACTTCGCCCTGCATCGGTCGATGCTATTCAATGGGAAAATTATCCCAGTGGCTATACATGACCCAGACTGAACTACGATAAGCGTGGGAGTTGCTTTCCCTCTGTAGCCTCTGAGGTGTTCGCTAGGCCTTGAAGGACTGCTCTTACGGTTTGTTCATGTCCGGCAGGGGTATGATGTAGACCATCCGACATAAAGTTCCATAACTGTGGTGGATTTCCCATTCTGGTACCATGTGGATCAATGATATAACCCGGTTTACCGCTTAACACTTCCCGATACTGAACAAGATCTTCTTCATGGATCAATCCATCAAAGAAACCAAGGTCTTCCATCATTTGGGTGATAACCGCTGGAGGGGTAATCCAAACAACTGGATTGGGAATAAACTCATCGAATACCTTGCTGATTACATTCATATTTTCCCAAAATTCAGCCAGCGAAACTGTTGTTCGATCAGGAGCAACGAGTGGACGAGATGCATCATTGGTACCAAAAGCAACAAACACCCAATCGGGCTCTACTTCGATTACTCTGCGTACACGTCGGAGGGCATCATAACTGGTATCACCTGAAATTCCCATGTTAATGAATTCATAGGATGGATTAGGAGTATTAATTTCAAGCATATGCCTGAAAATTTCGAACCAACCTTGCTTATCATCGGTAAGTGAATCTCCGAAGGCTACAATGGTCTGGCCGTTTTTAATTGGAATCCTTCTGAGCTGGGATTGAATTTCAGGATCGGATAAGAGTTCAACAGCAGTATTTTTTGCGATTTCATCAAATCGTTTTCGTGCTTCGAGCAATTCATTTTCACTTATTCCCATGAAAGCTGCCACATTTCGAAGGGAACCGGTTCCTGAGTATAGAGGGAAGCGTTTTTCAGGACTTTGAAACGCCATGAAGTATCGAATGATCTCGAGATGATCCATCTCATCGTTGAAGGTACTCATACTATAAATATCGTTCTATTAACGTTTGTTCTAATTGTGGAAGACCAAGACTGGCTTTTTCCTGAATAATAAACTGTCTTTTATTGGTAGAAATCTTTGGTGCATTGGGATCAATAAGATAGATTTCTGAATGATTTGGCAAGCTATGAATTAATCCAGCTGCTGGATAGACTTCCAGTGAGGTACCAACAATGACAAAAATATCAGCCATCGAACAGATCTCATCTGCTTTTTCGATCGCAGGTACCTCTTCTCCAAACCACACAATATGAGGTCTTAGTTGACCTCCTTTGGGACATAGATCACCCAATTGAATGGGATCTGCACCGATATCCAAAACAAAATCATCATCGATTGTACTTCGAACCTTACTTAATTCCCCATGAAGGTGAAGTATATCTTGAGAGCCTGCTTTTTCGTGAAGGGAATCAACATTTTGGGTAATTATTGCTGCCCCAAAATACGATTGGAGACGTGTGATTGCTTTATGACCTTCGTTTGGAAGTGCATGGTGCGCTTGTACTCTTCTTTGGTTGTAGAAGTCGAGAACAAGCGCAGGATTACGCTTCCAGGCATCAATTGAGGCAACCTCCATGATATCATACTGCTCCCAGAGTCCGCCAGAGTCTCGAAAGGTGAGTAAACCACTTTCAGCACTTACTCCTGAACCGGTAAATATGACGACATGAGGTCTAGCTGACATCGAATCGTTTAGGATTTAGCGTTGACCAGACCCAACCAGGAGCTGCCAATCTGATAATCCTCAACAACATTAAGCTGTGCATTGTGTTGATACGTAC
>CAZXGO010000030.1:0-1584 GCA_964640035.1 uncultured Chitinophagales bacterium | reverse complement strand
ATGGTATTGATTTCTTGTTTGAGATATTCAATAGCGTTATCGATGAGATGTGCATTGAATCCTTTGTCTCCCAATTTGAGTACGGACTCGAGCGCCATGATTCTACCGATAGCCTGGCCTAATTGTACCAATTTGTCTTGGGCCATCTTAAAATCAAGTTCAAAATTCAATGACCCTTTCAGGTAATCGGCAGCCCGATGAGACAATTCATGTTCTTTGAGGTAGTGATACAAATTTTGTATGCTCATTTTTCGCATGCCTTTGACAACAGCCTCAGAAATTTGTTGATAGAGGATATCGTTTGATCCCTCAAAAATCTGAAATGGACGGCTGTCTACGATTGCTCTACCCGCAATATGATCATAGGAGTATCCTTTAGCGCCTACAAGTTGCAATAATGATTGAGCAGCGTTTTGCATCAGATCTGTCAAAACTGTTTTAACAGAATTTGCCTGCAGATCTTCCTTAGAAAGGTCTTTATCCATGCCTGCATGCTCTGCAGTGTAGGCACACATGGCGGAACATATGGTAAATGATGCCTGAAGTTCGCTGATACGGCGTTTTACTTGTTCATAATTAAATAAGCTTTGTCCGCCTACGAATCTGCCTTTACAGTGATCAAGTGCTTCATCTAGCATCCGTTTTAAGAATCCCATACCCATACCAGGAAACTGTATTCGACTACGGTGAAGAATATCGAGCATCATTTTAAGACCTGTTTGTTCAGGTTCAAGTCGATAACTTTTAGGAACGGTAATATTAAGTTCATTGCGACCGTATGGAAGCATCATTAGACCTAAGTTTCGGAACAATTCTGTTACTTCAAGTCCTGGATTTTTGCTGTCGTGAATAAAGAAGTCGATATCACGAGATAGTTCACCGTTTTCAGATTTTCGTCGGGCGGTAATCAACCAAAAGTCAGCCCAGCTCGTTAAACCAGCCCAGTGTTTAGTTCCTTGTATTACAAAACCTTGGTCAGTTTCTGAGAAACTGGTTTGCATTTTTAGGGCATCAGAACCATAGTCAGGCTCAGTGATCATGAGTCCACCGAGGGCATTATGATTCATGAATTGGCTAAAAACATGTTTTTTAGTGGATTCTGAACCATAATTTGCTAGGGGTTGAAGAAAAAGGGCACCATTGATACCCACCATGAGTGATAATGCAAGAGATTGATATCCGCTGGCTTCCAGGACTGATAGAGATTCAGCTACATTGGCGCCTCTACCCTCGTATTCAGACGGTATAAAAACAGATAATGGCTTATGATCCAAAATTTGTCTCATCATTTGCGGTGGAATACCACGATTAATTTGCAAATAATGCAGATGAGAAGGATCTGAGAATAAACTAGCTAGTTTTTCCTTATATGTTTGAAGATAAGAATCGAAGGGTAGGTATTGAACGGACATAACTTTAAAAACGGAATAAAAACTGAGTGTATAGGTCTTGATAGACGACTATTTACAATGAGTTAATATACGGTCCCGGGCTCAATAAACCTTTAAAAAAGGTGGATCAAGTTCTAAAACGAGCAAGCCCCTATTGAGGGATATCAATAGGGGCTTGGGAAAAAAAGACGAG
>CAZXGO010000029.1:0-24187 GCA_964640035.1 uncultured Chitinophagales bacterium | reverse complement strand
GGGGTATCCAGCACAGACACAGCACAGGAACAGGCATGACAAAGCACAGAGACGGCCTCGGCGTTTTGGTTCGCAGGCTAGTAGAGAAGCAAACAGAGTGGAAGCTCACCGCCGAGGAGATCGGAGTCCTATGCAGGGCGCTGGTTCTCAGAGACACCTGCGGCGCGCTTACAGCAAGTCAGTATGTGGAGGGACTGCCGAGTATCCAACACGGCGCGAAGATGCTCACAGGGCTGATCTCCAGAGGCTACCTCTCATGTTCAGAGCCTCTGAGCGCAGAGTGCCTAGTCTCCTGCGACCCTCTGTACGCCGCTCTCTGTAAGCCTGACGGCTTAGAGGTGAGCGAGGAGAAGTACAGCCTCTCAACGCTGGTGCGCGCTACGATGCACTTGGTAAAGCCGTCCTCCACAGGCGAGACGAAGATGACTGAGCGGCATTGGAAGCGCATCTCTGAGTTCTCTCAGAAGCGCGAGGAGGACTACATCGGCAACGACCTAGAGCTACTGCTGGCGGTGTGTTGGGTGGGCAAGGGGTGGATCTCACAGCCGCCCTCGTTCACCGT
The DNA here is from genome assembly GCA_964640035.1 of uncultured Chitinophagales bacterium. Taxonomy (GTDB): domain Bacteria; phylum Bacteroidota; class Rhodothermia; order Balneolales; family CAYWCV01; genus CAYWCV01. The sequence goes on along the minus strand of CAZXGO010000029.1, from coordinate 23,625 downwards.
TAAGGACTACAGCAACGCCAAGCGCATGGTGGCGCAGTATGGGCCTGAGAGTGCCGCCCAGATCATCATCTATGCGGTGACCAGATGGGAGGCGGTGGCGCAGAAGATCAGAGTAAACTCATATCCATCTATGTCCATCATCTATGGCTTCCGCAACTCCATCTCACCCCTTGTGCTTGACGGAGAGGCGGTCATCAAGCCATCGTGGGGATCGCAGTTCAACCCTGAGACAGACAGCCGCTCAGACGGCGGCATTGTAGGCTGGTAATGGTTCTTACCACTTTGAGCATAAATCAGTCGGCAATCGTACCACACGAGGTGCCCATGTACCTCTTACTCATTATGATCATCTACTATGTGATCGCTCGGAGCTTAGACTCGTGAAGATTGATAAAGACGCAGACAAGATTGGCACCGTGGTGAACGGCGCAAACTTCAACCAGAACCACCTAGACCGCGCCAACAGCATGGTCATCGTTGAGCTAAAGGGTGGCGACAAGGCTCGTGTGGAGATCTACGGCCCTGTGACCAATGTGGGCAGACTGCGACTGCGCTACACCGAGGTCAAGATCAACGAGGCGGCGGCGTTCGCCCGCTCGGCTTGCCAGCAGTTCAAAATCCTCAGAGAAAATGTAGAGGTGAGGAGTGAGGCGTAAGCGCACACCTCAGCCTCTCAACGAGGATCTTCTAAAGCGCATGAACATCGGCAGGCGCTATTGGCCTGCACAGATGAGCGACTTTGAGGAGAGTGAGTTCAAGTCGCTCATGCGTAAGTATGCTGGCGACCTAGAGCGGCAGTTCAACGAGGGGTGGGGGCTGTTCATCTATGGAGCTAACGGAGTCGGCAAGACTCACGCCTCCTGCGCGCTCCTAAAAGAGATCGCCTCACAGGGCTACTCCACCTACTGCATCCTCTCAGACGCGCTCAAAGCGGCCTACATTGATGGGGCGCGCTTTGACTCCGATAACACCATTATCCAGCGAGTGGAGAGCGTGGACTTCCTGCTCCTAGAGGATCTCGGCAAGGAGTACAACGGCAACGGCTCTGGCTTCGCTGAGTTGTGCTTTGAGAACCTGCTCAGGAAGCGGTGCCGCGAACTACTGCCCACCATGATCACAACGAACCTATCGCCTATCGCGTTTAAGGAGCGTTATAAGCAGTCTGCCGCATCTTTGGCGATGGAGTGCATGGTGGCTGTGGAGTTGAGAGGAAGTGACCGCAGAGCGCAAGCAGGAGCGTCAAAGGCTCAGGAGCTTAGATGAAGCGCGGCCTCATGGCGAACACGCTGTCGCCTACCATCTGGATACACGAGGAGGTCTTACTAACCAACTCGGAGGACGGCGGCGTACAGGCGCACCGACTAGATTGGTTATGGCGTGTCTCCTGTCGCTTCTCACCCATCATCATCTCGTCTAGCGCGGGCTCACCCCTGCTCTCAGACTACCACCAGCGCGTGTTCTCACAATTCAGCGAGGCTCGCGCCGCGTTCATACAGGATATGAGGGCTGTGCTGTTCGTGGTGAACAGGCCCGAACACGCCGCCCCGCCCGAAATCGTCCTATTTGACAAGTCAACAGGAACATAAATGGACTTTGAAAAGACTATCGTCACCCTCTGCGCCGAGGCTCCAGATAAGACCTACTCGGAGGTCATAGATGCTGGCGTGACTGAGGAGATGTTCGCAGGCGACTACGCCGCCCTGTGGAACTACGCGCTCCAATACATCAAGGAGCATGGGCGCGGCCCATCGGCCAACGCCATCTTCGCCTCGTTTGAGTGGTTTGAGCCAGACCTCAACATCACCGAGCCGCTCTCGTACTACATCTCTGAGTTGAAGCGGAAGCACGCCTACAACCTCACCCTGCAAGCCATACAGGGCGCGTACACCGACCTCTCCTCGCGTAAGGTAGAGGACGCTGTGAGCAAGATGCGGGACGCGCTCAGGCGCATAGAGGACAGCGCCTCCAACGAGAGTGACCTAGATTGGAACGCTAACGCACACACGCGCTATCAAGAGTACCTCACGATGCGCTCAGGGGACGGCATTGACGGATACCGCTCACCCTTTAAGACGCTAGACGAGGCGACACAGGGTGTGCATAACGGCGAGTTCATCCTGATCGCCGCTCGGCAGGGTGTCGGTAAGACTTGGCTCTCCAATATCCTCGCGCACGAGAACCTCAAGGAAGGTCTGCGCGTCCTGTACTTCACAAAGGAGATGCCGTCACGGCAGGTGGCCCGCCGCTTTGACGCGCTGGCGTTCTCGCTCCCTTATCCCGACCTGCGGCGCGGCTCACTAGATACTCATGTGGAGATGCGGTGGGGACAGAACAGCCAGCACATACCGCTCTCAGGGTCGCTGTTTATTGTCGGTGAGGAGAGCGGCGGGGTGTCGCAGGTCGCCGCTAAGATAGAGCGGTATAAGCCTCATGTGGTCTATATTGACGGTATGTATCTGATGGAGGACGACCAGCGCGCTAAGGAGTCGTGGCAACGCATCGGCAACATCTCACGCGACCTCAAGCGCCTCGCCAAGCGGGTCAATCTGCCGATCATCGCCACAGTCCAGCTTAACCGAGCCGCCGACAACACAAAGGGAGACGCGGCAAACATCGCTATGGGCGACATCGCCAAAGACGCTGATGTGATCTTAGGTCTGTTTCAGGACGAGGATCAGCGCATCGCCAAGCGCATGACCCTGCGCGTCCTCAAACAGCGCGAGGGCGACCGCCCTGAGATTGAGTGCGAGTGGGATATGGGCGCGATGCGCTTTGGAGAGATCGGTGACATAGACCACGGCCCCATCAGTTGGTGAAGCATGAGCAAGAGAGACAAAATCGTCGGCCTCCTCACGCGCTGTGGCTTCCGCCCTAGAGGGTCGGGCGACAACATCTCTGTGCCTTGTCCCCTCGCGCCCTACAGCCCCATGCACCGTCACAATACCGACAGCCGCCCCTCTATGGGCATTAAGGTGGATGTCGGGTCTGTGCTGGTTAACTGCTTCACCTGCGGCTTTAAGGCTCGTCAGGTGTCTAGCCTGTTCTACGCGCTCGCCACACATAACAAGGCGTGGGAGGGCGCGCTGGCTGAGGCGCGTCAGATAGAGGCAGAGTCTCTCGGTGAGGGGCTGTTCGCTCTCTCGCAGATGGGGTACTCAGCGCCAAGAGCCGAGGAGCCTGTACAGATCAGCGAGGACGAGTTTAAGCCCTACGGCCCTGTGTTCCACAGGTACTTTGAGACGCGCGGCATCAGTTGGGAGACAGGGAAGATGTGGGGCGTAGGCTTTGATGACGAGCGCCAGCGCGCCCTCATACCTGTTCGTGACAGGAGCGGCGCGCTTTGGGGCGCTGTTGGGCGTACTGTCCTTCCTGAAGCCAAGCCCAAGTACCTCAACTACTTCAACATGACCAAAGGCGCACACCTGCTCGGCGCTCATGTAATTGGGGCGGCTAAGAGCATTGTAGTGGTGGAGGGCGGGCTAGATGCGATGCGCGCTTCACAGGCGATACGCCTCGCAGGTCTGCAAGACGAACTCGCCTGTGTGTCTATCATGGGCGCTACCATCTCAGACCGACAGGTGCGGCAACTGCTCGCGGGGAGCTACGAGGTGATCATCGCCCTAGATGCAGATGACGCTGGTGATAAGGGCGCGGCGCTCGCTCTTTCCAAAATCTCCACGCGCATCACCACGCGCATAGCCGATATGCGTCTGGTCGGGAAGAAAGACTTTGGTGAGTGTACAGACGCGGAAATACTACACATTATAGATGGTTCATATATTAGTGTTAAACCCGCTTGACTTTGTGGTGCGGACTGTATAACTTCACACCACCAAGCCCTTAAAGTCACAGGAGGACACCATGTCTTGGTATAACGATGACAGCGCCTTTAACGATACAAAAGACTACGGCCCACGCCGCTTCTGGATGCCCAACAACTCTGAGCGCAAGATCACTATCGTGGACGCGCCCATGATCAACCTCAACGGCATGAGCATCAAGACTCCCTTTCAGTTCCAAGAGTACAATGTCCAAATCAATGGCAATTGGCGCAATTGGTTCACCCGCCACCCCAACCCCGCCGAGGATCTGCTCGCTGAGATGGGTCACAAGGCTTCCCGCGTGGCTGTGTTCACCATCATTGACCACAACGAGTACACCGACAAGAAGGGTGTCGTCCACAAGGACAAGCTCTGCGTCTATGTGATCAAGCGCAGTCTGCCCATCTACTCCATGTGGGAGCGCGCTATGGCTCGCTTCGGTTCGCTGGAGGGCAAGACTTTTCTGATCTCTCGCATGGGCGACAAGTCCTCTGGGTGCGGTTCTGTCTTGGAGCGCACCGATGATTGGCAGGGCTTCAACAACTCCGTCCACAAGCCTTTCAACTACTTGGAGTTGTTCGCGCCCAAGTCGCGTGAGGAGTTGGGTAATGTCGTGATCGTTGGCCCCTCTGACGATGGGTGGGGCGCTCAGGCTTCCTCCTCGGTGCGCGCTCCTGAGCAGGCACATCAGCAGGGCGGCTGGAACAACGCCCCCGCGCCTCAGCGTGGCAACGCCCCCGCGCCTCAGCAGGGTGGGTGGAACAACGCGCCTCAGCAGGGCGGCGGCTGGAGCGGCCCCCCGCCTCAGAACGGCGGCTGGAATGATGCGCCCAACGGCGGCAAGGTTCCCTTCTAAGACATAAGCGACAGAGCGCGCAGACTCGCGCTATGCACCTGCGGTGGGCGCGCTCCACACCGAGGTACATATGCGAGTTTCAAGAACACCTGTACTGACCTCAGAGCGCCAACTCAAAGAGCTACTCAAGCTCCTAGAGGGGGCGACTCAGGTCGCGTTTGATACAGAGACAAACGGCCTGTCTCACGACCGCTTCATGGTCGGCTTCAGCCTCGCGTTCTGGGCAGAGATGCGCGGCGATGTGTCGTGGTATGTGCCTGTGGGTCACGAGGCGGGCGATGACCTGTTCGCGGTAGAACCTGAGAACGCTCCCGCGTCCGATGTGCGCGCCGTGTTGGAGGCGCTGTTCTTCAGCGATAAGGTCATCTGGATACACAACGCCAAGTTTGACCTCGGCGTGTTGGCGAACTATGGGATAGACCTCTCTCGTGTCACAGCAAAGGTCTACGACACCCTCGCCGCCTCGTGGATACTTGACCCTGAGCGCGAGGGAGGGCATGGGCTGAAGTCGCTCGTAAAGAACCTTCTAGGGCACCAGATGGGCGAGTATGCTCAGTTCGCCTCATACACCAACAAGGCGGCAATCCCTGTGGGCATGATCGCCAAGTATGCCGCCGATGACGCGCTCTATCTGCTCAAGCTCGCTCGGCACCTGATGCCGCTGTTAGATGACGAGGCGCGCAAGGTGTTCACAGACCTAGAGATGCCGCTAGTCTTTATCGTGGAGGAGATGGAGCGGTACGGCATGAAGGTGGATGTGGCGGCCCTGCGCGCGGCGGGCGCGCTTATGAGCGCCGAGATCAGAGAGATAGAGGATCGCTTCACAGCGCGCTTTGGGGAGTTGTCCAACATCTCCTCCCCACAATGGCTGGCGGATAATCTGTGTGGCACCATCTGGGGGACTATTGGGCTAGAGAAGAAGGGCGCGCGCTATTCTACAGATGCAGAGCATCTAAAGATGTGGGCCGAGGGCGAGGTGGACGGCACCACCGCTGAGGGGCGCGAGGTGGCGGCGGCGGTGCTTCGCCATCGTGAGTTGTCCAAGCTCGTGAACACATACACCACCACCCTGATCTCAGCGGCGGACGAGCGCGGGCGCGTCCACGCCTCGTTCCAGCAGTTCGGGACGGCGACAGGGCGTATGTCGTGCCGTGAACCCAACCTACAGAACATCCCCTCCTCGCGCTCCGCTGGCGGCGCGGCAATACGCAAAGCCTTTGTGGCCGAGGACGGCTACAAGATCATCAACGCCGACTACTCTCAGGTTGAGCTTCGCGTCACCGCACACTTCAGCGCAGACCCTGTTATGTCACAGGTCTACAAGGACAACGGCGACATACACCAGATGACCGCCGATGCCTGTGGGTGTTCGCGCTTCGCCGCTAAAGCTGTGAACTTCGGGCTGATCTACAAGATGGGGCCGCGCACCCTCGCCAACAAGATCAATACCTCGGAGCAGGACGCTAAGGAGTACATCTCGCGCTACTTTGAGCGGTACAGCGGCGTGGCGACTTGGCAGACCATCGCCATCGGCAAAGCGCGCTCTAGCGGATATACACAGACGATTACAGGGCGTAAGCGATACCTCCCCAACATCAACTCCAACGACCGCTCCTTACGGACAGAAGCGGAGCGCATCGCCATCAATACGCGCATACAGGGGAGCGCCGCCGACATTATTAAGATCGCCATGCGGAACTTTATCAGAGAGCGCGCCGCGCGCGGCTACACTAGCGAGGATATGCGCTTCATCGGGCAGGTGCATGACGAGGTGCTGTTAGAGGCTAAAGACGCTCTCGTATCCGAGGCGACAGAGATGTTGAAAAGTGCTATGGAGCGTAGTGTGTTGTTATCCATACCGCTTATCGCAGAACCTGTCGTTGTATCCTCTTGGGGGGACGCTAAATGAGCCTCGCGCATCTACCAAACCCACAGCCTCACGACTACACCGCCCTCACCCTGCTGGCTGATGACGATGCAGAGGTGAGGCTGTACGAGCGCGCCCCGCAGGGCGGCATCCTCGTGCCGAGAGGCTACGCTGGCTTCGCCTATGCAGACCCATCTGCCACCATAGGAGGAGGGATGCGTGAGGGCCTCTCTCCTATCAGGCTGAGGGACGAGCAGGTGCCTGCGGTGGGCGCGGTGGTAGATGCGCTCCAGAGCGGCAGAGGCGCGGCGAGGGGCGCTATCCTGTTCGCGCCCTGCGGCAAGGGCAAGACCGTGATGGGGCTTGAGATCGCTCGCCGCATGGGGCGTAAGACCCTCGTGCTAGTCCATAAGACCTTCCTCGTGGAACAATGGGTAGAGCGCGCTCAGGCGTTCCTGCCCGATGCGAAGATCGGTTTCTGGCAGAGGGATCAACTCCCCGCCGAGGACGATGACATCGTGATCGGCATGGTGCAGTCCATCTGCAATCCTCGCCGTCAGTATGACCCCGCCATGTATGCTCAGTTTGGACTTCTGCTGGCGGACGAGACACACCGCTACGCCGCCCCAATGTGGCAAGACGCGATTAAGATGTTCCCCGCCGCGTATCGTGTTGGGCTGACAGCTACTCCTGAGCGCAAAGACAATATGCAGGATGTGTTTCTCCTGCACATCGGCCCCATCGTCTATCGCATGAACGCTCACTCACGCGCGCCGACCATCTTCCGAGTAGACACAGGCGCTCAGATCACCATGCCCAAGACCAAGCGGGATGGTTCTGAGAACACCGCCGCTATCGTCACGCGCATCTCAGAAGTCCACAGCCGCACCCTGAGCATTGTTGATTATGCTGTGAGAGCGGCTAACACAGGGCGGCGTGTGTTGATCCTCACCGAGAGGGTCAAACACGCACAGCAGATGCTGGCGTTAGTGTCGCCACGACTGCAAGACGGCATGAGCGCCGCGCTCTACATTGGTGACACCTCAGAAGCACAGCGCCGCGCCGCCGCCGACTGCGAGGTCATCATCGGCTCATATGCGATGGCTCAAGAGGGGCTAGATATACCTCACCTAGACACCCTCCTGCTCGCCACACCTAAGACCTCGGTCACGCAGTCTGTCGGGCGCATCCTGCGTGACGCTCCAGATAAGAAAGACCCTGTGGTCTTAGACTTTGTAGACGAGCAGATTGACCTATGCGGGGCTTATTGGGGAGCGCGCCGCCGCCTCTATTCGTCACTCGGCTATATCGTCAGATACGCTTGACAGGTTGAACAACTGACATTATCAATATGTCCAACACCCTAAAGGAGCAGATATGGATTTATACGAGGAGTATGCGGCTCTGGTTGAGCGCATTAAGAAGATGACAGCGCGCAAAGACGAGATCAAAGCGCAGTTGGTGACCACGATGCGCGAGGGCGACCTCGCCGCTGTTGAGTGTGCAAATCATGTGGTTAAGATCTCGCCGCGCTCCAAGATGACCGTGAGCGATGCAGAGTTGATCGCCTACCTCCAGAGCAAGGGCATCTCGCCTGAAGCATACGAGGCTCCAAAGGTGTGCCACACCAAACTCCAAGCCTTGATCGCATCTGGCGATGTGGATGCCGCCGAGATCGCAGAGTTCGTCCGCATTGAGCCTTACGATGTCCTGCTAGTGATCGGAAAGGGCAAGCATGAGCGGCCGTAGAGGTTATATGCGCTCCTATTATGAGGAGAACAAAGAGGCGATCCTGAAGCGCCGCCGCCAGCGTTATCAGACTGACCCTGAGTTCCGTGAGCGCCTCTGCGCCCAACGCAGAGAGAGCATGAAGCGCCGCAGGCTATTGGACGGCCCTACACCTCGTGCGCCAAAGCAGGCCACAGGCATCCCGATGAAGGTCAGCATCAACAGTAAGACGCTGACCATCACGATGTACACGCTGTCGGAGGTGGCGGCGAAGTCCTCTGTCTCGCGCAACCGCTTGCATAGCTGGACTAAGAGCGATTGGTTCCTCAAGCCGACTTGGCACAACGCCCATAACCACGCCATTTACACGCAGTATGAGATGGAAGCCATCGTACATCTTATCTGCTCGTACCGCTCGTCTCTAGCCTCTCATGGATACAAGTTCAGAGTGACTGCGCCCATGAAGGCAGAGTTCTCAGCAGTCAAGAAGAAACTCGTACAGGGAGTCCCTCTCTCTGTTCTGAGCGCCGCCGAGTAAGATACACACACAGACACAGCAGGAGATACAGATGAGTGCAAACAACGACCAGACAGCTAAGGTGCGCGCTGGCGCTACCATGACCCTCAATGTCGGCAACTACGAGAGCATCAAGGTTGACGCTGGCATTGAACTCCCCTGCGCGCCCGCCGAGGTGCAGGAGCAGTTCAAGAGAGCGTGGGAGGAGGTCTACCGCCAGCTTGATGTGCGTATCGCTGAGATCCGCAACGGCCGCCGCAACAACGGCAACAACGGCAACAACTAACACGACAGCGCCCTGAGCGCAGAGACACACACATGACACACCAGAAGATACTTATCAGTCTAATCAGCACCGCTCTGCACAACTGCCGAGAGGTAGTGGACAGCACAGACCTGCAAGAGAGCATCAAGCAGGACGGCGTGGTCGTCCCTGTCGGCGTGAACCTGACCGATGATGGGCAGTATCAGTTGATCTATGGCTTCAGGCGCTTCTCGGCGGCAAAGGCTGTAGGGCTGGCTGAGATACCTGTCACCGTCCACCGCAACCTCTCCGCCGCCGATGCGCTCACGCTGAACCTGCAAGAGAATGTGGCGCGCAAGTCGCTGACCCCGATGGAGGAGGCTCAGGCGATTAAGCGCATTATGGATGCCTCGGCCCAAGACCCCTCCGAGGGCCTGTCGCGCTCTCTAGGGTGGAGTAAGACGCTAATCACTCAGCGCCTCGCTCTCCTCCAGATGCCCGCCGAGGTGCAGGACGCGCTTAAGCGCGACAGCATCTCTGTGGGGCAGGCTCGCGCCATCGCCACCGCTCCCGCAGAGATGGTCGGTGATCTCATTAAGACCGCCGAGGACGGAGCTACGGTCGCCGCTCTGCGCTCTCAGATGGAAGATGCCGCCGACCTCCAACGCTACAAAGACCAGCCTGACGACTACACGCCATCAGCGCACGATGTTGAGCCTGTGTCTGACAGCGATGTGAAGGACAAGCCCGCCGCAGATGCGCGCTGGCTGAAAGACCACCTACTCCTGCTCGGAGAGTATCTGTTTGAGGACAAGGAGCGCATGGCCTTTTCTCTCGCTGTAGACCGCGTGAACGGCAAGCGCATACCTCCAGCAGACTTAGAGGCGCTGTGCGATGTCGTGGAGTATATGGTGCGCCGCTACGAGTCTCTCGTGGCAGAGCATGGTGGTGACGAGTGAGCCTAATGTCCTTGATGAAAAGCGCCAAAGCCGCCAGCGAGAAGCCCTCGGTGAAGCACTCTATTGATCTGTACTACCTGAAGAAGTCTCAGGAGACAGACCAAGAGCGTTTCCTAGACCGCTTGACGCGCTTCCAGCCCTCGCAGGTGTCCTATCATGGCGCGTGTCCTCGCGCTTACCACCTGTTTATGCGGCGTGAGGAGTTGGGACTGAGCTTTGTGCAGGAACCAAAGTTCAGCGCCGCCACCATGCGGGTGTTTGATCATGGTCACGCGCTCCACGCGCTCTATCAGGACAAGATACTTGGCCCCGCTGGTGTCCTCTATGGGGAGTGGCAACACACGCGCACAGGCGAGAAGATAGAGGGCTTTATGCCACAGCGCGACCAAGAGATGTGGCGCTATGTGGAGCCGCGCTTGATCTGGCCTGAGATGCGTATCAGCGGATACTGTGACGGCATCGTGTTCGTGAACGGCCAATGGTGCATCTTGGAGATCAAGAGCGCCAACAACAACTCGTTCATGTACATCAAGGCCACCGCCAAGCCGCGCGACTATCATGTGCGACAGGCGCAGATCTATGTGTTCTCCCCAAAGCCCACCATCTCTCAGCAGATGCACATCAGCGGCATCCTGATGCTGTACATCAATAAGGACACAGGCGAGGAACTTGAGTTCTTTATGCCGAGAGACGAGGAGATGATGGGGCAGATCGTGTCCAACATCCAGCAGGCTATCGCCGCCGCCGAGAACCCTAACCTGCCGCCTCGCCTGAGTGAGTGTAAGAGCAGTAAGAGTGCGCGCGCTAAGGACTGCCACGCCTGTGGTGCCTGCTTCTCCCTGCCGAACGGCGGCGGCCAAGATGACCTATTCTGAAGCGCCGCCAGCGTCCGAGGTGCAGTTCTCCTCAGAGATCACCGACTACTCAGCGCGCTCTAGGGTGATGCTCAGTCGGCTCGGCCTGCCGACAGACTCAGCGCCCCCACCCGCGCTGGAGTTCCCGCAAGACCTCTCAGCGGTGGCTGACGAGGACTTGGGGCATCACCTCTCTTATTGGGCGGCGATGTGCGCCTATGCACACCAAAAGGCCGCTGTGCTGGAGGGCGCGCTCATTATCGCTCGCGCCAAGTATAACAACGAGTATCAGTCGCGCATGATGGCGCGCTCAGGATCATTTGCCGACCGTAAGGTGGCCGTGGAGTCCTCAAAGCAGATAAAGGACTATTCAGAAGAAATAGCAGTTATTGAGGCAGACCTAAAGGTGCTAAAGTCTGTGGTTATCGGCTATGATATAAAGAACTCAGCTATCAGCCGAGAGATCACTAGACGCACACATGAGAGGTCTATTAGAAATGGATAATCATATCAACCTGCGTATTGCAGGCAGTTCTATTCCTGCTTCCGTAGCAGGCTCCGCCGTTAAGAATATGCAGGAGGGCAAGTCTGTCTCGCTCACCGCTATTGGTGCGGGCGCTGTTAATCAGATGCTTAAGAGCGCGACACTCGCTCGCTCTATGGTCGCTTCCTCTGGGCGCGATCTCTACTACACCAGCGGCTTCGTCACCGAGATTATTGAGGGCGAGGAAAAGACCGCTATGAAGATGTTTCTCTACATTAAGTAGTTGATAAGACAGTGGAAGTAGAGACATAGATATGTTTTTGAATACATACAAGATGCAGATGCCCACAGGTATTCTGATCTTTGAACTTGACCTCCTTGTGACAGAGCTTATTGACGGCATGGCCGTTGACGCTGTAGGTCTAAAGAAGGCTCTTTCCGATTGGTGGCTAGACGAGAGCGCGCCTCGGCGTACTCCAGAGGAAGCCTGCCTCGGCGCATGGGCGACCGCTACCGATCACTTCGTTAACACCAAACAACATCCCCGCGTTCAATGCGTCAGAGTCTCCGTTGAGACTTCTGGGCAGACCGCTTCATTCACTCCGACAGACGATACTTGGAGAAGGTTAGATGACTGACTACAGAGAGAACACCGATATGCAAGACGAGTCCCTTATCAACGAGGAGGCTCCTGAGAGCGCCGAGGCCGCAGACGCGGCACAGCGCGCCACCGCAGATACCGCCGCCCGCGTCCAGCAGACGCAGGTGGACGATGACATCGTGACCGCCGTCCTCCTTATCCGCAACCGCTCAGGCGCTGTGCTTCCTGTGACCTCGCTTGAGAACCTCAAGATGGATCATCAGGCGAACGCTCACGAGGTGTTCCGTATGTGCGCTGATGTGCAGGATCAGATCAGCGCCGTCCGCATCGTTGGCGAACTCGCCCAGATCTTTGACCACATCAACTCGCGCTCGCTGAAGCAGGTCGCAGATCTTCTCGGCGTGAAGATGGACGCTAACATTAAGCAGGCGCAGTCCTAAGCAGACCACGCCGCGCAAGGAGGAGTGATTATGGCCCCCAAGTATAATCCCCAATGGTTCGTGCCCCCGCAGGCGGTACGCAACAACGCCAAGCGCGGCTTAGAGATGCGTCAAAAGACAGGGCGCGGTGGGCTGACACCTGCACAGGCGAGCAAGGCTGGTGCGGGCGGCAAGCCTATCGGGTCGGGTGTCCAGCGCGCCGTCAACCTCAAGAACGGATCCTCCCTCTCCCCTCAGACCATCAAGATGATGAGCGCGTTCTTCTCCCGCCACGAGCAGAACAAAGACTCAAAGCGCCCTGATGGATCTCCAGGTGCAGGTAAGGTCGCTTGGGAGTTGTGGGGCGGTGATGCAGGTCGCCGCTGGGCTGACAGCGTAAAGAAGAAGATGCAGGCCGCAGACGAGGCTGAGAAGAACAAGAAGCGCGCTTCTAAAGCCTCTAAGTAGTCTGCTACACAGCATAGATACACACAGCCCTCCTCGCCGTCTCGCGCGGCGGGGCAGGGTCACCCATCTCGGAGAGATTATGCAGATATACCTGAACGGCATGGTCAGAGACGAACACTACGAGGTCTTACATCAGGTTGATCAAGCTAAGATCGCCGTGGACTATTCATACACTAAGACCCGCACACGGCAGGCGCTATTCGCCTTAAAAGAGAGTGGACACTCGCTCATCGCCTACATAGACATCCTAAAGATGCTGGCGCAGGCGGAGCGCAACAACGACTATAAGAAGCTCAATATCCTCATGGCGGAATATGCGGAGTGGGCGCATCACAACCTAGACCTGTTTGACCTCGTTGTCTGTCCTCAGCCCACCGACTCTCAATGCGATTGGGCATACTCAGCAGAGGTGATGGCGCAGGGCATATACAGCACCAAGATCGCCACCAAGTCTGAACTCCTGAGCGCGCTCAACGACTACCTGCTGGTATCTACTCTGAGCGAAGTTCCCGCCGCCGAGATGCGCGACATCAATAAGGAGATGGGCCGCCCCTGTTTCCACACCCACGCCTCTATCACTAAGGACGAGGTGGCGAGCGGTCTGTATGCTTCGGGCTGTTCGTCTAGCTGGCTGAGTGGTTCAAAGTTCGGCAATACATACGAGTATGTGGGCGCGCTGAAGATGAACACGCACCACGGCTCAAAAGGACTCGGCAAGCGGGTGCGTGAGCAGTTTAAGAGCCGCTGTAAGGGCCTCGGCGTTGACCATGACCTGCTTATGCAGGACGACCGCTACGCCGTGAACCTCTGGAACGCACACCAATGGCACCTGTTCGCTCGTGACGCGGCGTTTAATAGTGGGAACAGACTCATGGTCACAAAGCCGACTTTTCAACAAGACGAACCCACAGATTTAGTCACCGCTGTAAGTGCTTCTAATGCCTTAACAACTCCTCGCCCACAGCAGACCACACTTGCAACTCAGGAGCGAGGGGCGGCATATCTCAGGACTTGCAACTCGTGCTTCCTGAGTTCCTCCTGCCCTGCTTTTGAGCCAGATGCAGACTGCTCCATTTCCACACGGCCCCGCGTAGACACTCCAGAGGATCTCCAACAACTACTAAACCGAGTAATTGAGATACAGGGCGAGCGCGTCCTGTTCTCAGCTTTCGCGGAGAAGGCTCAAAACCTCGGCATCAACCCCGATGTCTCCAAAGAGATACAGACCCTCACCAAGATCGTCAAAGAGGCTAAGGAGATCATGGCTCCTATCTCTGAGGAGATCACCATCAAGGCTCGCGGCCCTAGTGTTATGAACCAGTTATTCGGCGGATACGGCAGAGCGGGGGGCGGGGGCGGCTCAAAGCCCTCGCAGTCGGAAGCGATTATTGATGTATCCCCTCTGGACGGTAAAAAATGACCGACTTCAACTTCTCCCCTCATGCTCTCAGCCTACTTGAGAGCTACTACATGAACGACAACGAGAAGCCCACAGAGGCTCTCCGCCGCGCGGCGTACGCCTACGCCAACAACCCCGACCTCGCAGAGCGCGTCTATCAGTACGCTCTCAAGGGGTGGTTCATGTTCTCCTCTCCCATCCTGAGCAACGCAGGGCGCTCAGGTATGCCCATCTCCTGCTTCCTCACCTATGTGGACGACACCATTGAGGGCCTCCTGAGCCACACCAACGAGCTACGCATGATGAGTGTCCTCGGCGGCGGTGTCGGCGGGCATTGGGGCGATGTGCGCGCCGTCTCCAAGAAGGCTCCAGGCCCTGTGCCATTCCTCAAGACCGTTGACGCAGATGTGGTCGCCTACCGACAGGGGAGTGTGAGGCGCGGCTCCTATGCGGCGTACATGGACATCAGCCACCCAGACATCATGGAGTTCGTATCGCTCAGGATCCCCACAGGGGGTGACCCCAACCGCAAGTGCTTTAACCTGCACAACGCCGTGAACATCTCTGACGAGTTCATGGAGGCGGTCATGGCCGACCAGATGTGGAACCTGATAGACCCGCACTCTAAAGAGGTGCGCGACACGGTAAACGCTCGTGAACTCTGGCAGAGGCTCCTAGAGGTGCGCTTCCGCACAGGCGAGCCTTACCTGTGCTTCATTGATGCCGCCAACCGCGCGCTCCCCAAGAGTCTCGCTGAGAAGGGCCTGCGGATTAACGGATCCAACCTCTGCTCCGAGATCTTCCTGCCGACCTCTCGTGACCGCTCTGCCGTCTGCTGTCTCAGTTCAGTCAATGTGGAGCGATTTGACGAGTGGTGCGACACGCCGATGGTGGGCGACTTGATAGAGTTTTTAGATGATGTGCTGGAGTTCTTTATCAGGAACGCCCCGCGCTCGCTCTCACGCGCTATCAACAGCGCCTCGCGTGAGCGTTCCCTCGGCCTCGGCGCGATGGGCTTCCACGCCTATCTCCAAAGCAAGATGATCCCCTTTGAGGGTCTGTACGCCACCATCCAGAACAACCGCATCTTCAGCACCATTAAGACACAGGCTGAGGAGGCCTCGCGCCGCCTCGCGCTCTCACGAGGTGAGTACCCTGACGGCATGGGCACAGGCATGAGGAACGCTCACCTGCTCGCCATCGCACCCAACAGCAACAGCGCAGTCCTTATGGACACCTCGCCGTCCATTGAACCGTGGAAGTCCAACTCGTACACCCACCGCACCCGCGCTGGAGCTTTCCGCACCGACAACCCATACCTCGTGCGCCTGCTCCAGACTAAGGGTGTTGATGTGGAGGCTGAGATGGACAGCGTGGTTCTGAACGGCGGTTCAGTACAGCACCTCACCTGTCTCAACGAGCAGGAGAAGGCAGTCTTTAAAACGGCCTTTGAGTTAGACCAGATGTGGCTGGTAGAACACGCCGCCACCCGCCAGCAGTATGTGTGTCAGGGTCAGAGTCTTAACCTGTTCTTCCCTTTTGGCACCGATAAGAACTATGTGAACGCTGTCCACCTATCCGCTTGGCGCAAGGGGCTCAAGAGCGTCTACTACTTACGCACCGAGGCGAACAAGACCGCCGAGAAGGTGTCCCAGAAGATTGAGCGTAAGCCGCTCAAGGACTACAAGATTGAGGAGTGCCTCTCATGTCAAGGCTAGACCAATACAGCAAGGCGTATAAGCCTTTCAGCGCGCCGTGGGCCATGCAAGCCGCTGAGAGCCACGAGAAGGCCCATTGGGGCGAGTGGGAGGTGCGTCTGCAAGAGGATGTCGCACAATGGAAGGGCGGCGCGATCCCCGCTAACGAAAAGGCGCACATCACCCAGATCCTGCGCGTGTTCACGCAGTCTGACTGCGCTGTCGCCTCCAATTACTGCGACATCTTTATCCCTTACTTCAAGAACAACGAGGTGCGGAATATGCTCCTCTCGTTCGCTAACAGAGAGGGGACGCACCAGCGCGCCTATAGCCTCCTGAACGACACTCTCGGCATGGACGAGGGCGAGTACAGCGCGTTCCTGCGGCTCGCTGAAATGAAAGACAAGATCGCCTTTATGACGGAGCCTGTTGAGGCTCCTGTGGACGCTCGCCAGCGCATGGCCTTTGAGTTGGCGCGCTCGGTTTGCAACGAGGGTATGAGCTTGTTCTCGGCGTTCGTCATGCTCCTCAACTACCAGCGGTTCGGCAAGATGCGCGGGATGTGTGAGGTGGTGGAGTGGAGTATCAGAGACGAGACGATGCACATTGAGGGCATCACGCGCCTGTTCCACGCCTTTATTGAGGAGAACCCCTCTCTGGTGCAGGACAACCTCAAGGCTTTCATCTACCGCAACTACGATGCGGCGGTGCGCCTAGAGTTCGCCCTCATTGACCTCGTGTATGACGGTGCAGATGTGATCTGTGACCTCGCGCGAGAAGATGTGAAGTGTTATGTGAAGTACCTCGCAGACCGCCGCCTGCTCCAGCTTGGCCTCAAGCCGATCTTCGGGCAGAAGGACAACCCCCTCAAGTGGGTGGATTGGATCGTAAGTGGCGATAGTGTGAAAAACTTCTTTGAGGGCGTTGTGAGCGACTACTCAACGGACGGCATGACAGGGGAGTGGAAGTGGTGAACGACTTACCTGCACACATTGACACCCCTGACGGCGGGCGCGTTGTTCTCGTCAGCACATGGGGCGATGACCTAGATGTGGTCAATGTGGCCAAAGTGTCCTACGACAAGCATGACCCCAACCTGCTCGCCTTGAGCGGCGGTGACCTCTCAGAGCGCCAGATGTCGCTTCTGCGCTTCCTGTGGGAGAACAAGCACACCTCGCCGTTCCGCCATCAGTATCTGAAGTTCCAGATTACAGCGCCGATCTTCGTGATCCGTCAATGGATGAAGCACACCATCGGGTGTGCGTGGAACGAGGCATCGGGGCGGTACATCAAGTTCTCCGACACCTTCTATCAGCCCTCGCCGTTTAGAGAGGCGGTCGCTGATAAGAAGCAGGGGAGCGGCGGCCCGATTGAGGATCCTCTAGTGCAGGAGGGCGCGCTCGCCCTCTACAACGCCGCCATCGGCACCTCCTACGCCGCATATCAAGCCCTGCTAGAGATGGGCGTGTGTCACGAGCAGGCGCGCACAGTTCTTCCTGTCGCCTCTATGACTCGCTGTGTGTGGACTTGTAGCCTACAGGCGTTCCTCAACTTCCTTGAGCTTAGGCTATCCCCACACGCGCAGGCCGAGATCCAGCAGTACGCCAAGTCCTGCTTAGACCTCGTGCTGAAGCACAGCGATTTTGCGGAGACAATGACCCTCGCCTTTAGTGGTAAGAGGGGCGACTAAGAGGCTCCCGCCCTCCCCTCGTGTGCTAGTATGAAGCACACCCCAGAGGAGGCTGTATGGATGAACTAAAAGAGGTCATTGTTTCCGCCGCGCTGATAGACGACATCTACAAGCGAGGCTCCGTCACCACCCCGCCCCATGTGTCCTGCTCAGGCTGGTTCCTGATCCTGAAATCCGACTGCGGCAAGAGCGCGCTCGCCGCTTATCAGGGTGATACCCTCACCCTCGTCAGCGGCAAGGCTCTCAAGGTTCAGAACATCGCCCCAAAGGACGCGGGGCAGACTTGTATGCTGTGGGCGCTGGACGAGTATGACCTCGTTGTAGGTGTCGGCGGCGCGGGTACAGGCAAGACCACGGTGGCCATCGCGTGGGCGGTCAATCAGATGATGAAGCACAACAAGCGCGTCATCCTGTGTAAGCCGACACACCTTGTCGGAGGCAAGAGCAACGCCATCGCCGCTATTCCAGGTACCCACCGAGAGAAGATGGAGGGGTACATTGACAGCTACCTCGGAGCTTTCCGTAAAGTCATGGGCGACAACTACTCTGAGTACCTGCGGACGCTGGAGGAGGCGGGTAAAGTGCTGTTCCAGCCCCTAGAACTCCTCCGAGGATTGGACTTTGAGAACGCTGTGGTCATCATTGACGAAGCTCAGAACACCACGCCCCACGACCTGATGACCGCGATCTCCCGCGTGGGCCAAGCGTCCACCTGTATCGTCTTGGGCGACCCTCGTCAGGTGGACATTGACCTGCACCCAAGCGAGACAGGCCTCGCCGTTCTGCTCAACTCCGAGGCGATGCGCTACACCGAGATCGCCTGCGCTGTGCGCTTGAACGGTCAGTACCGTGGCCCGCTGGCGACACTCGCCGCCGAGGTGTTGGAGGAGTTTTACGCAGAGATGGACGAGGAGGAGGAGTGCGGCGGCGGGCTGTAGAGAAGATTTTTTGCTGGTTCAAGTAGTTGTCACTCAACGACTTTTCAACATCTCGCTCTATTTTTGTAAAATAAATCTTTACAGGTCAGAACGAGATCGTGTATTGAGAGTGTTATAGAGGCAGAGCGGAGACGCTCTCCCTCTGAAACGACAACGCAAGACGCTACGGCGCAAGGACAGAGACATGAACCAGAACACCAACAAGATCTACGCTGTGATGACCCTCTGTGGCGAGTCCATCTGCAAGGGCCTGTTCCGCACCCACGCCGCCGCCCTCAACTTCACCGCTACCAACCGTGACATCTACGAGATCATTGAGTTGGAGGACAACGGCAACGGCGCTGACGGCATCCGCTACTTTGGTGAGTTCTACAGCAACGATGGCGACACCCTCCTGAGCCTCACCAGCGCCCACACCACCCGCGCCGCCTGCCGCGCTGAGATGCGCGAGTACCCCCGCCCCTCGTGGAGCCACCACTACACCCTGAGCGTGTTCTCCTGCGACCTCAAGTAAGACCTCCACGCCCACCTCACGCTAAGACACAAAGGACAGATACATGAAGCAAGACGACATTGATCTCCTGATGAGCCGATTGAGCCTCAGCGGCTCCTCCTTCAGCGATATGGCTCGCCGCGCTGGTATGCACCCTGTGCGCGCCACCTCTCTGATGCGCGGAACCGCTAAGTGCGCCCGCTACGAGGAGTATGTGGAGTTGGCTAAGGCCGCCGAGTCCTGCACCGACTACCCTTACATCGCCGCCACCTTCCTCCCCTCGTCTAGTCGCTCCGACTAACAGACGCTAGACCTAGACCCGCAACAGACCGCCTGCTGGCTCTTAACGGCTAAAACAGCCCATAAGAGTCAACAGGCGGTCTGCTATTTACAGCCTCTCGGCCGCTTGATGATGCGCGCTTCTGTGGTATAAGGGCCTTTCACCCTTTGACACCATAAGAGGCACACATGATCTCTTTACCTGCTAAGACCCTCGGCGCTATGGCTTCAGCCTGTGCGCGCATCTCTCCCTCAAAGTCACACACGCTGGCGCTCACCTCTACTCTGATCAGCGTCAACAGCGACTCTGTGGAGATGACAGCTACAGACGCGCTCAACTCACTCAGAGTGCGCGCCAGCGCCGCCTGCATCGGTGAGGGCTTCTCCCTCTGCGTGGACAGCAAGAAGTTCTCCGAGGCGATCAAGGCGATGCCTCAGACCGCCGATGTCTCTCTGAGTCTGGACGGCGACCAGAGCGCGCCTCTGCTGGTGGTCGCTCACGGCAAGAGCAAGATCAAGCTCCCCGCGCTCGCCGCCGCAGAGTTCCCTGAGCCGATGCCGATGGACAAGCAGTACATCAGCGTCAACTACTCCGACCTCGCGCCGCTCCTGAAGGGTGTCTCTTACGCCGCCTCAGATGACCCTGCTAGAGCGAACCTCAACGGCGTGTACCTGCACAACTCTGGCGCGAAGCTCGTCTCGGCGGCTACAGACGGCCACAGGCTCGCCACGGCGACCTCGCCTCAGTCTGTGTTGGAGGGCGATCTGGCCCTCTCCGCTATCCTGACCAAAGACAGCGTTCACGAGGTGCTGAAGGGCGAGTACACCCGCGCAGAGATCGGCGCTCAGTATGCGCGCTTCATCCACGAGGGCGAGGAGGGCGGCACCAGCACCACCTATATGTGCCGCCTGCTCAACGAGAAGTTCCCGCCCTACCAAGCGGTGATCCCCAAGAGCAACACCCTGTCGGTCAGGCTCTCCGTCTCTGAGCTAAAGTCCGCCCTCACCCGCATGATGGTCATCGCAGACGATAAGACCCACGCGGTGCTGTTCGTGTTCTCCACAGATGACCTCGGCCTTATGAGCCTGCATCTGGAGTCTAAGAACGATCACGGCGTGACAAAGGAACAGGTGGAGGTCGCCCCTGTCGGCGGAGAGGTCAACGGCTCCATCGCCTTTAGCGTCAAGTACCTGCAAGACGCTCTCAGCCGCGTCTCCTCGCCTAGCGCCATCATGTGCCTCAACCCCGCTCTCTCTGGGGCGGCCATCGTTCACGATGATGGGCCTAAAGAGGATAGCGTAGTCCTCTCAGTCGTCATGCCTCGGCGTTCATAATGTTCATAGTCGCCACCCTGCTTCTGCTGTGCCGACCAGCACTCAAAGTCGGTGCGCCACACGCCGCGCTTCTATTTTGCTCTCTGCTGGCAGTTTATGAGGCGGGGGTATACCGACCTACCAAGACGCGCCCATCTTGCGTCTGTCGGCTTAATAGACCCCTTAAATAGACTGTGCGGTGTGGCGTGTGAGTTCAGCCCTTAGTCGGCATGAACTTCATCAAGCCCTTCGGCATATCCGAGAAGCGCACCAGCGACATCAAGTCTTTGCGGTCTTTGCGAGTGTACACGCAGTACTTGCACTCACGACTGCTCGTTACGGCCTTGTCCATATCCACCACAGAGCGCGCCCACTCCAGCAGAGCCTCACGGCGGCACAGCAGAACGCCGCCCTCCACCTCAAAGCACATGAACTCAGCACCACAGACGAGCCAGCCGTCCAAACCGTATTGGTTCTTCCACTCCACAAAAGTCCACTCGTCCTGCACCTGAGCGTCAGCGCGGTTCATGCGCTTCATCGCCTTAGCGTCCACGCCATGCCACTCGCCGTCCTTACCCTTCGCCCAGAAGTCAATGTGGCTGTAGATCGCCTCGTTCCGCGTGGGCATCTTCGTCTCGTAGCCGTAGCTCTCAAACAACTCACGCGCCACAGGCTCAAACGCCACGCCACGGATATTGCACTCTCTGGTTCTGTCGTAAGGGGGGATGTGCATCGCTGTCTCTCCTGCGCTCTAAATCGCGTCTGTTCGCTTGATGATATGTGTCTTACACTTTTATTGAGCGCGGGTCAAGTGCTTTTCAACAACTTTTATTCATCATCGGTGAGGGCGAACAGGTCTAGCTGTTCTGCGTCTATCGCCTCGCTCTTGGCCTGCCGCTGGCGAGCGCCCAGACCCTGAGCAGGCGCAGTAGCCTTTGGCGCAACCTTGCCGCCCCAATGCTTGATGCGCGCCTCTGCAATCTGGTGGTACTCGGCTTCCATCTCTACACCCACAAACCGCTTCCCCTCTAGCAGAGCCGCACACCCTGTTGTCCCCGAACCCATAAAGGGGTCTAGCACCACACCATCTGGAGGCGTGACCAGCTTCACGAGATAGCGCATCAGGTCAATCGGCTTCACCGTGGGGTGTGTATTAGAGCGGGTGCTCCCCTGCCCCAGCCCCTCCTCGCGCTCGCGCTTAGAGGCTTTAGATGTGTAGAAGAACCGTGACGCAGACTCGCCCGCCTGCGCGTCTAGCGCCTCGGCGGCGTCCTCGTCTAGTATCACATTCGCAGGCCACCGACCCAACATCGCGTCAGGCCATGTGCCGCTCTTTAGATAAGAGTTCGTCGTCGGTGGCTCCAAACCTATCCTGCACGACTTGATGTTTAGACCGCCACAGCCGTTATACGCTAATGCGTTCTCGGCGTTATTGCCCTCAATCGGCTTCCTTACAAGTAGTATGGGCTCGTAAGCAGGCTTGAGCGTAGTCCCCCACCCCTCAAGCCGCTTCGCCTGCTCCGAGTACGGCGTGCTCAACTCCACCACAGTCTTTTGGCGTTCAATATCCGTCCCCGCCATCGCACACCCATGTGACTTACCGCCCTTAATCTTGCGGGCTGTGCCTGTTAGCTTCTGCTCACCGACAACAGGGCGCAGGTGCGACACGCCGAGGTGCGCGTCTATCGCCTTGTCTATGCTGTGCGACTTCGGGAACCCCGACCCATAAACCCATTGAAGCATATCTCTCAACTCAAAGCCCGCGAGCCTGAGCGAGATGCTCATCAAGTCCTGTGTGCGCGACCCTGCGAACACAAGCGCATGACCTCCAGGTTTTAGCACCCTCAGCACCTCACGCCACAACGCAGGCGGCGGCACCCATGCGTCCCACGCTTTGCCCATAAACCCCTTGCCCTTTGGTGTCCACTCGCGACCGCTCGCCCACGCCAACAGGCAGTCCGCGACAACCTCTGGAGAGGTGTCCCCCAACCCATACGGCGGGTCACACACCACCGCCTCCACGCTCGCCGCTGGCAACCCCCTCAGCACTTCCATGCTGTCGCCACAGAGCAACAACGCCCCCTGCTCCCCTCCAGCGCGCCAATCCTCAAAATGCTTCGTCTCGGTACTCATACTTCTCCTATGTGTCTTGGTATGTCTATGCCCTCACCCGCCAACACGGCCTCTTACATATCAGCCCATATCGCCCACGCCAAGAAGAACCACCATGAAGCCGTCCACGCCCCCGCGCTGTCGTGCTGGAGCGAATACCATTGGAGCCACACAAAGGCCACCAAGAACCACACCATCTCTCAGCCCTCCCCGCCAGACTTCGCAGACCCCTTCGGCGGCCCCATCGCGTTGAAGATCGCTGTGCAGTACGCACACTTCCCGCGACCCTCACAGCACCCGCACACCGTCTCGTCACGCTCCCACCTCACACCCCACATCTCCACAAAGCCGTCCACGACCCTCATGCCGCTCTCCTGACCGCCCATACCGCGACAACCCCTCGCCCTCTCACCACCCCAATCGTCATCACAGCACACACCCTCGCCACACCCATCACCACACCCATCACCACTAGCGCCGTCTACTCCCTTACACTCCTCAGGACTTTTCAACATCTCCTCACACCCAACATCATCACTCCCGACCTCCTCGCGCCTGATCTCCCACTCCCCACACTCAGTCGCCCACCCAGAGTGATCGCCCTCTCCCCAGATGCCCTGCTCCCAGCTACCGTCACCCTCGCCCTCTATCCGCCTCGTGTACTCAAAGTCCTCAAACCCATCTGGCCCCGCTACCTCTACTCCACACATACCCTCCACATCTCCCTCAAAGTCCTCCATCTCCACCCGATACACCAACACCCCCTCCCAATAGTACCCATCAAACACATCGTCCCTCAGCAGGTCACGATGCACCTCGTACACCTCCACCCCCGCCTCCACTAACAACCTCACCCCCGCGTAAGCCCCATAGCCGTACTGACCA
>CAZXGO010000028.1:9099-24662 GCA_964640035.1 uncultured Chitinophagales bacterium | reverse complement strand
GCAACCAGGAAATTAGCCCCCGAGATGCCCGCATCGGCCTTGAGGAACTTCCGGCGGAGGATCTTACGGGCGAAATCGGTGAGGTCTTCCCCACTTTCGAGGGCTTCGGTAGTCTCGGGATAGTGCTTTTTGAAGAGGGCCGAGATCTTCTCGCGGCTAAAGTGGATGGCCGGTGCCACAATATGCGAGGGCTGCTCGTCGGCAAGCTGGAGGATGAACTCGGCGAGATCCGTTTCGACGACTTCGATGCCCTCGGGTTCCAGAGCAGCATTCAGGTGAATCTCCTCACTGGTGATGCTCTTGCTTTTGACGACCGAAGCGACGCCTTTGCTTATGAACAGCTCTTTGACATAGCGGTTGGCTTCGGCTGCGTCTTTGGCGAAGAACACGTGTCCCCCACGAGCCTTGACGGCGTTGGTCACCTGCTCCACGAGCTCAGGCAGGCGCTGGATGGCCTCTTCCTTGATGGCCCGGGCCCGGTCTTTGAGGGCGTCGTAGTCGTGGATGAGGGCGGTGGCCGCATAGCGGTTGCGGTTGAAGGTGCTGGTGTTGGAGCGGACAGCCTCCGACTGCTCGTTCAAAGCCATGTGGATAGCATCGTGGAGCACCTTCTTGCTGCTTTTGCTGGCAACCTGACGTGGTCGGTGGGTGGCGTTTTGGCTGACGGAACTCATGATGGCTCTCCGATGAGGATGATATCGAGGCTACCGGGACCATGAACTCCACGTACCAGCTTGCCCATGTCGGCGGTAGCCGATGGACCCGTAATGAAGACCATATTGGTGATTAGCTCCTGCCACTCGGGGCGATCGAAGAGGTCGCGGGGACGCGCCACAAGGCTGCGGGCGTCGAGCAAGGCGATATGCCGGCTGGTGAACAGGCTGAGGGGTCCGGACAGGGCGGAGGCATTCGAGAGGGCGATGCTTCCGGTCTCGGCAACGCCGGCGAAGACGTCGGTGATGCCGGTGAGTCCGGCGGCGAGCTGGGTCTCGTCGGGGTCGATGCTCAGGTTGGGGAGCTGACGGACGGTTTCGAAGACCCAGGGGGCCATGAAGGGCATGGCGGTGGCCAGGAGTGACTGAGTTCCAACGATCCCTTCGAGTGTGGAGTGCAATGCGGCGGAAAGCGGCTCCGTGGGGTGGACGCAGGCGCCGGCCGCTTCGGCCCTCAGGATAAAGGTGGATCGTAGGGCGTTGGAAAGACTCATGGCTCAGGCCATCATCGAGCGGATGATGCGGATATTATGGTCGGTATGCTCTTTGAGCGGCTCACAGTGCGTCTCAATGGTAGCGTGGGCGACCACGCCATCGCGGACGAGGGCCTTCATCTGTCCATCCCAGTCGATTTTGCCCTCGCCGACGGGGCAGCACTTGACGAGTCCGCCGAGAGCGGTGTCCTTGATGTGCACGTTGCCGATATAGGGCTTGATGGCGGCATATCCATCGGGGAAAGGCTCCTCTTCCATGCCCCAGGAATTGCATGGATCCCAGTTGGCCTTCACATTGGCTTTGCCGAGGGTGCGGATGAACTCGGCCGTGCGGGTGCCGGTGTCGCATACGAAGCCCGGCTCGTTTTCGATGGTCAGCATGAGGCCGTGCTGAGCGCAGAGGTCGGCGGCGGCAGCTACATATTTCTGGGCGATGGCTACCTGCTCGGGGTAAGGCTGGTCGTTCTGGTGGAAGCCGAAGATGATGATCATGGGGCAATTCAGCTCCTTCGCCATGGCGATGGTGCGCGGAAGTGCGTCGTGGAGCTCCTTGTCGAGGGCTTCGGTCTTATCGACCTCGTGCTTGAAGAGGCCCGGCGAGAGCGCCGTGATGCGGATGCCGGTCTCGGCGACGGTGCGCTTCACCGTCTCGAACTCATCGGCACTGATGTTGGGGATGCGTCCGGTGTTGAGGACGCGAATTTCATACAAACGGATACCGCGTTCGAGGCCAAAAGCAACGGCCTCGGGGAAATCGGGACATACTTCATCGCTAACGAGACCCAATTCAAGGGGCTTACCAGAAGGGTGTGACATAAAATTTGGAACATGAGTGCTCCGCCGCGGGGAAAAACTCCACCTCAGCGGAAGTGAATGAACATATTACGTGAAAATAGCCAAAAAGGAGAAAAGCCGGGCAATGATTTGAAATCATTTACAATTATTTAGAACGAGGAACAATGATGCACAGAGGCGAAGAGTTGAAGAGGGTGGAGAATTTAATATCATCGTAATATTACGATATATATATTTGGATCATGGGAACTAGTAAAACTGACGTTTACGATCTAAAGACTCTTCGTCTGTCGGAAATCGCTAAAGCATTAGCACATCCTGCACGTATCGCTATCCTGGAGGTCCTGATACACCGCCAGGCTTGCATTTGTGGTGATATTGTGGATGAATTACCTCTCTCCCAAAGCACGGTGTCACAACACCTGAAAGAGCTCAAAGAAGCCGGTATCATCAAAGGCGACATTGAAGGTGTTCGCGTGTGCTACTGCATCGACCCCGAGGTTTGGAGTGCCTCCCGCGCATTGCTCGATCATTTCTTTGGTAGCGCAGAGCTACCCACACAGTGTTGTTCATGATCATCTTTTGCCATTATGAGAATTAGAATAAAGAATCTTAAAAGCTACGGAGGAGGATGCTGCTGATGAATATCCTCATTCTTTGTACCGGAAACAGCTGCCGTTCACAAATCGCTGAAGGGTATTTGAGACATTTTGCGGGTGACCGTGCGCAGATCTACAGCGCAGGCGTCGAAACTCACGGTGTTAATCCTAGGGCAGTGGCTGTTATGGCCGAAGACGGTATTGACCTATCCGGGCATACCTCCAATCATGTGAATGAATATGCGAACATCCCCTTTGATCATGTGATCACGGTTTGTGATCATGCTCAGGAACGGTGTCCCATCTTTCCGGGTGAGGCGCGTCGCTGGCATCACAATTTCCCGGATCCAGCGAAAGCTACCGGAAGCGAAGAAGAGATCATGGATGAGTTTCGTCGCGTGCGTACCATGATCAAAAACTACTGCCGCGATTTTGTTGAAGATCACATACTGCTTCCATAAGGATATTTTATGTCTGCTACTCATTGTGCACCAGTCGCCGAACGAAAACGCCTGGGATTTCTAGACCGTTTTTTAACCTTGTGGATTTTCCTGGCCATGGCTTTCGGCATTGGTATAGGATATTTTTTGCCTGCATTACCAGAACAGATCGATGGAATGTCGAGCGGCACTACAAACATCCCCATTGCGCTAGGTTTGATTCTGATGATGTACCCTCCGTTGGCAAAGGTGAAGTATGAGCACATGGGGAAAGTATTCTCAAATGTGCGAGTGCTAGGCATATCCCTGTTTTTGAACTGGATTATCGGCCCCATCCTCATGTTCATGCTTGCTATCGTTTTTTTGAGTGATTATCCGGAATACATGATAGGTCTGATCCTGATCGGTTTGGCAAGATGTATTGCCATGGTCATCGTATGGAATGAACTTGCAGAGGGCAGCAGAGAATATGCCGCCGGTTTGGTGGCCTTAAATAGTATCTTCCAGGTCTTTTTATATAGTGTGTATGCGTGGTTATTTATCACCATCCTCCCACCTTATTTTGGCATAGAAGGCTTGGAGGTTACCGTAACGATTGCTCAAATTGCTGAAAGTGTTGCTATTTACCTCGGAATACCCTTTGCTGCAGGAGTCATTTCACGGTATGGCATCATCCGTTTGAAGGGGGAAGAGTGGTTCCAGAGTGTGTTTGTTCCTCGGATATCACCCATCACCCTCATAGCACTGCTATTCACCATTGTCATCATGTTCAGTTTAAAGGGTGAACTCATTGTTCAAATTCCGATGGATGTGGTTCGAATCGCGATCCCACTCGTGATCTATTTTGCCTTGATGTTCTTGAGCAGTTTCCTGATTGCCTGGAAGATGGGCGCTGACTATTCTAAAAATGCATCTATATCATTCACTGCCTCAGGAAATAATTTCGAACTTGCAATCGCGGTAGCCATTGGAGTGTTTGGTATTCACAGCGGACAAGCCTTTGCAGGTGTGATTGGTCCATTGGTCGAAGTTCCAGCACTCATTGCCCTGGTTAATGTGAGCTTCTGGTTGAAGAAAAAGCTGTATAAAAGATGGGAAGATGAAGAGTAGAAGATTGAAGAGTTGAAGAGTTGAGGAGGTGAGGAAGTAATGAATTGAGGGATGATATTGTCTTTAATGATTGAAAATAATTGCTACTCATTCCCAATGATTATAAATGATTGAACAAGCTCCTCAGCTCTTCAACTCTTCAATCTTCAATCTTCTTCCTTCTCCTCTTAAAATTGACTTTTCCCCATTTTGACCTATCTTTCCGGGGTTCATGCTGTAAGAGAGATGAAGCTTGCGAATATCAGTCTTCGATCTTACGGGTTAAACCATTCATGTTCCATCTTTACGAATAAAACCATGCAGATTGCCGATTTACGGGATATCGCAGGGCGTCGTTACCCTGCTAAACGTCATACTCAAGGAGTGGTTGGAAGTGGCTTGTCCATTGAAGCTGCCAACTTTTGTATGGGTCACGTAACCCTTGACCCTCGCGGCGGACAAGTACCCTGGCACAATCACGAGCAGGAAGAAGTGTATTTCATTCTCGAAGGCAAAGGCCAATTATGTGTTGACCACGAGATCCGTGAGGTTGAAGGCGGACAAGTTTGCTATGTTCCTCCTTTCGCCTTCCACCAGCTCACGAATATTGGCGACACTCCCATGCGTTTTATCTACTGTTATGCTCCGGGTGGCGAAGTAGCGCACTGGCGTCAGGAACTCGCGGGCACGCTTCCCAAGGCTGGCGTCGATGCCCCCTCGCTTCCCGATGGCGCCTGGCCTCAATGTACCGACGCCCCGATGTTCCAATGAGAGGGTCGAATATCTTCGACCCCTTCTCTTCAACTCTTCGACTTTTCATTCTTTATTCCTACACCCTCCTCTCATGTCTCAAAAAGTTCATACCCTTGGCATTATCATGAACGGCGTAACCGGCCGCATGGGTACCAACCAGCACCTCCTCCGCTCCATCAAGGCCATTATCGACCAGGGCGGCGTTAAACTCGGCGATGGCGAAGTCATCATGCCCGACCCCATCCTTGTTGGACGCAACAGCACCAAGCTGGCGGCTCTGGCTGCTCGTGCTGGCGTATCGCGTTACACCACCAATCTGGATGAGGCGTTGGCAGATCCCAAAAATCAGATTTATTTCGATGCGGCCCTCACCAATCTTCGTGCAGAAGGCGTTAAAAAAGCCATTGCTGCCGGAAAGCACATATACTGTGAAAAGCCATCTGGTGCTACCACCGCTGAGGCCCTCGAACTGTATGATCTGGCCAAAAAAGCAGGCATCAAACACGGTGTGGTGCAGGATAAACTCTGGCTTCCGGGCTTGCTGAAACTCAAATACCTGATCGACAGTGGCTACTTTGGACGCATCCTGAGTGTGCGCGGCGAGTTCGGTTATTGGGTGTTCGATGGCTTCAACCAACCCGCCCAGCGTCCATCATGGAACTACCGCAAAGAAGACGGTGGTGGCATCATTATCGATATGCTCTGCCACTGGCGATATGTCCTCGACAACCTCTTCGGTAAGGTCAAAGCAGTGAGCTGCCTCGGTGCCACGCATATCCCTGAACGAGTAGATGAAAATGGCAAGGTTTACAAAGCTACCAGCGATGATGCTGCTTATGCCACATTTGAACTCGAAGGAGGCGTAATTGCCCATTTCAACTCCTCCTGGTGTGTACGTGTGCGTCGTGACGATCTACTCACCCTTCAGGTGGATGGCACCAAAGGATCGGCTGTTGCCGGACTACGTAACTGCGTGACCCAGCACGATGGCAACACCCCTATGCCAACCTGGAACCCGGATATCGATAGTCCAATCAAGTTCTTCGAAGGATGGGAAGAAGTGCCCAATCGCCAGATCTTCGACAACGCCTTCAAGGCTCAGTGGGAGCTCTTTCTCAAACACGTGGTTCGCAACGATCCCTTCCCATGGGATCTGATGGAAGGCGCCAAAGGCGTTCAACTCGCAGAAAAAGGCCTGGAAAGCTGGGAGCAACGGAGGTGGGTACAGGTCGAAAATCTGTGACAACCAATTGGAATCATTAACAATAAGGAACAATTATTTTCAATCATTAAGAATCAATCACCAACACTTTGATTCATTGAAGGTAATTGTTACTAACTGCAAATGATTGAACATGGTTGTTCCTGATTCTTTAGACGCGCTTCTGGTCTCTCCGGAGATGCTCCATAACCCCTTTCCGATATACCGTCGATTGCGGGAGGAGGCGCCTGTGGCATGGAGTGAGCGCTGGCAGGCGTGGATTGTGTCGCGCTATGCCGATGTAGAGCCATCCCTGAAAGACAAAGAGTATTTGTCGAATGAGAATCGTCAAGCCCTTCTCTTTGAGGGAATGCCTTCCGAGCAAAAAGAGCAACTCAGCAATCTCAGACATTATTTTGCTCAGAAGGATGTGATTGGTTCCGATCCTCCCGATCACACCCGAATGCGTAGTCTCGTCCAAAAGGCCTTCACCCCTAAGATGACCGCCAGTTTGCGTCCACGGGCACAAGCCCTGGCCCACGACCTGGTCGGAGCCGCTCTCCAACAAAAGAGCTTTGATTTCGTGGAGGCCGTAGCTCATCCGCTGCCCATCATCCTGATCGCTGAGATGCTCGGTGCCCCACCCGAAGATCGTCATTTGTTCAAGCGCTGGTCGGCCGATATCCTTGGATTTCAGGGTTCAGGCACAACACAGTTCCAGACAGCTCTGATATCACAACAGAGCCTGACCGAACTCTTCGAGTACATGACCGTACTGGTCGAAGAGCGTCGGCGCCATCCCAAAGACGACCTCATCACTGCCTTGGCACTGGCCGAGGAAGACGGAGCACGTTTGAGTCGTGACGAGCTGTTGGCAACCTGTAATACGATTCTTACCGCTGGACACGAAACAACCACCAATCTGATCGGCAATCTGGTCCGCGAACTACTACTACAACCAGAGGCATGGGAAGAACTCAAAGCCAACGCCGGACTCATCCCCAATGCCATTGAGGAGTCCCTTCGTTTGGACGCTCCAAAACAACGAAATTTCAGACGTATCAAGCAGACACACACCTTTCGTGGCGTTGAACTTAAGGCCAATCAGATGATCTTCCAACTCATTGGATCCGCCAATCGCGATCCGGACGTTTTTCATGATCCGGATCACTATGACCTATACCGAGCCAATGCGAAAGATCACCTGAGTTTTGGGATTGGTATCCACTTCTGTGTCGGTGCCTCCCTGGCTCGAATGGAAGCGAGTGTGGTGCTGGAAGTCCTCCGGGAGCTCATTCCTGGAATGCGTTTATCCCCGGAAGGCTATACCTGGCAAGAACGGCAGCAGTTCAGAGGACCTGGGAATCTATGGATTATCCGTTGATGTAAAGAGATAAGAAATATTCGAATTTATTTCGAACGCATGTATATTTTTTTTCGAATTTTGGGAAAAAAGCAGTGTTACAGATTATAATAAATTTTAGTACATTGCTTTCGATGTCAATTAAAGGCGTCAAATGTAGTCCTTACTCTGTCAAGCAAAACATATAGGAGTTGTCACAATGAAACAAAGAGTACTAAACGTAGGTTTAGCGCTATTTCTAGCTGTAAGCCTGTCTTCATGCTACACGTACACATTTTCTGTGGGTAGTGGAGCGCAAACAGGTGTCGAAGTTGTAGAGAAAAACCATTATGTCGTTTATGGTTTAGCCCCTATCAAAGTGTCTGACCCAATTAAAATGGCCGGTGGAGCTGCTAACTACACGGTAACCGTTCAGCACACCATCATTGATGGGTTGCTCAACGCACTTACCTTCGGTATTTACACTCCAACCACTACTACGGTTAGAAAATAAGATCATATCAAAGGGGGCTTTGGCCCCCTTCTTTTTTTCATGAAGTCCAGTTCTATCAATTTATTAACTATCGTCGGTGCTGGCATCAGTATATTTGCGCTCTACAAGACCCTTCCATTTCTGATTCAGACAGGCTATTACACCGATTTTGGAAGTGGGTATATGATCGGTAACGGGATTTTGCTTTTCATCGGAGGCGTCCTCATCTTTAGGGGCCTCACCCGAAAGCAAAAACCATCCCATGAAGATTCCAACTAGTCCTAAGTTTACTTGCCGACTCCTGATCCAGGGTCTTGCTGTTTCCCTGTTATTTGTTCTTAGCTCAGCCTGCTCAACCGAAGAAGCCGCAATCAATCCGGAAAACCCCGCCGACTACGTCAATCCCTTCATCGGTACCGATGCCCACGGACACACCTACCCGGGTGCCAGCATGCCTTTCGGGATGGTTCAGCTTAGCCCAAACACACGCCTGGAGGGATGGGATGGGGTGTCTGGCTATCACTATACCGACAGCCTGATCTACGGCTTCTCGCACACCTCCCTTAGCGGTACCGGCGTGGGTGATTACAACGATATCCTCGTGATGCCTGTGGTGGGCCAACCTGTGTTCGCTAATACCGACTACCGATCCCCCTTTCAGAAATCTTCCGAAGAGGCCTCCACCGGCTATTATCGCGTGTTCCTGGATAAGCCAGGTGTCCTGGCCGAAATGACGTCCACCACCCGGGTGGGTCACCATCGCTATACCTTCCCTGCTGGACAAGAATCACAGCTCATCATCGACCTGGTCCACCGCGACAAGGTGCTCGACTCCTGGATCGAAATCGTCTCTGATACAGAAATCCGAGGCATGCGACGCTCCACCAACTGGGCGAGTGACCTGGTATGGTACTTCCACATGGAATTCAGTAAGCCTTTTGTGCGCTCCGGCATCGCTATCGACGACCAGCTCGACCAGAACCTCCGTCGGGGGCAGGGTACCCATATCAAAGCCTATGTGGGCTTCGAAACCTCCGAAAATGAGGCAATTGAGGTAAAAGTATCCCTTTCCGCTGTCGATGCCGAAGGTGCAAAAGCCAACATGAAGGCGGAGCTTCCCGAATGGGGCTTCGACAAAACCCGTGCAAATGCCTATGAGGCCTGGAATACGGCCTTGGGCAAGATCAGCGTGCGCGGTGGAACCCTCGACCAAACCACTGTCTTCTACACCGCCCTCTACCACTCCTTCCTGCAACCCAATACCTTCAACGATGTGGATGGACGCTATCGAGGCATGGATCGTCAGATCCACACGGGTGATGGCGACAGCCGCTACACCGTCTTTTCCTTGTGGGATACCTACCGCGCCTGGCATCCTATGATGACCATCATCGACACCACACGCACAGCCGAGATGATTCGCACCATGCTCGGTATGTATGACGAGGGAGGCTTGCTTCCCATCTGGGAATTGGGGGGCAATGAGACTGGCACGATGATCGGCAACCACGCTATTTCGGTGATCGCCGACGCCTGGCTGAAAGGAATTCGAGGCTTTAACAGCGAGAAAGCCCTTCAGGCCATGATGCACAGCACCAACCGCGATGCATTAGGTTTGGATGCCTATCGTAGGTATGGACACATCCCCGGCAATAAAGAGCATGAATCGATTTCCAAGACCCTGGAGTACGCCTATAACGACTGGAATGTGGCTCTCTTCGCCCAATCGCTGGGTCGGGAGGAGGTCTATCGCGAATACATCCGCCGGGCACAGTTCTATAAAAATATCTATGATCCACAGACTGGCTTCATGCGTCCTCGCATCAACGGCAGCTGGCTTGAGCCCTTCGATCCCACCACGGTCGACTGGCACTTCACTGAGGCCAACTCCTGGCATTATAGTTTTTATGTGCCTCAGGATATGTCCGGACTGATCCAGCTGCATGGAGGCAAAGAGAATCTGGCCCGCAACATCGAGGAGCTGTTTACTACCGACAAACCCATCACCGGTCGGGATATGAAAGATATTACAGGGATGATCGGTCAGTATGCCCAGGGCAACGAGCCCAGCCATCATATGGCTTATTTGTTTAATTACGTGAATCAACCCTGGAGGAGTCAGTACTACGTACGGCGCATCATGGATGATCTTTTCCGGAATACACCCGACGGACTCAGTGGCAATGAGGACTGTGGACAGATGTCGGCCTGGCTGGTGATGAGTGCGATGGGCTTCTATCCGGTAAGTCCTGGCAGCCCGGAGTATGTGATCGGGACGCCCTGGTTCCCGGAAGTGGACATCCATCTGGAGGGCGGAAAGGTGTTTGAGATACGGGCAAATGAGGTCTCCAAAAAGAATTTCTACATTCAATCTGCGCAACTAAATGGTCAGGAGTACACAAAATCCTGGTTGTCTCATGCCGATATCATTCAAGGTGGAGAGCTACGGTTCAAGATGGGCTCCAGCCCGAATCATACCTGGGGTAGTCGTGATGAGGATGTACCAAAGACAGAGATCACCGAAGAAATCCTGCTCCCTGTTCCGTACGTGATCGCCGATGATTATCGTATCCGCGACTCCTTGAAGGTCTCCTTTGGCAAACTCCATCCCGAAGCAGTGCTTTTCTATACAATGGATGGTTCCGTTACCGATAGCACCAGCAAGGTCTATGAGAAGCCGTTTTATGTTCGCAAGAGTACCACCGTCCAGGTCATAGCATGGACCCCGGAATTGGGATACAGTTATCCGGTCGAGGCTGAGTTCATTACGATCGACCAGGATCGTAAGGTTCAGTTGAATTCGACGCCTCATCCGAACTATCATGGCGACGGACCCGATGCGCTGATTGATGGCATCCGGGGGGAATCGAACTGGCGTTTAGGCGGATGGCAGGGCTATCAGGGCACTAACTTCGAAGCCATAGTGGATTTGGGCAGCCTGAAAGATGTAGAATATGTCGGAGCGGGCTTCACTCAGGACCTGCGATCATGGATTCTGATGCCTAAACGGGTGATATATTCTGTTTCAGTGGATGGTAAAACCTGGAGTGAAGTTGCCCGGATGGGTCATTCGATTGCTGCCGACGACTATACCATCCAGCAAAAGGAACTAGGCTCGAAGGTGAATGCTCGGGCCCGTTTTGTGAAAGTAAATGCCGAATATTTTGGCAAGCTTCC
Organism: uncultured Chitinophagales bacterium; assembly: GCA_964640035.1. Classification (GTDB taxonomy): domain Bacteria; phylum Bacteroidota; class Rhodothermia; order Balneolales; family CAYWCV01; genus CAYWCV01. The sequence continues at coordinate 13,566 of CAZXGO010000028.1, read as the reverse complement.
CGACTGGCATCTGGGCGCCGGCGGTGAGGCGTATATCTTTATTGATGAGATCCTTGTCAGATAAGAGATGAAGAGAAAGTAATCATTTTCAATCATTTGCAATGAATTTCAGTCATTTTCAATGATTAACAATCACTCTCCAACACATCCCACTTTAACTCTTCAGTCTTCAATCCTCAATCTTCAATCTTAATCCCGAGCGTTGCGAGGGATCTCTCCCCCCTCAAAAAAAGCATCTGTGTCATCCCGAGCTTAATCTCGAACGCAGTGAGAGATCAGCGAGGGACCTTGTATTTCGGGAATCAGGGATCGAAGATTGGAAAAATACAAGGCATCATGGCAACAATGCATCAATTTAATAAGGGTCTTGAGATTGACAATGACTATAAGCGATTGTATGTGATTGTAAATATCTGAAAATGATTACTTTCTCTTCAACTCTTCAATCTTCAATCTTCAGTCTTATCTTCACCTATGCGTCGTTCCAATTTCCTCAAATCTCTTTCCAGTTCCGCTCTGTTGGCGGGCTTTTTCGCACCTTCCGTTGCTAGCGCACACGATCGCAATCCATTGCTTCCGCCTTCTGGGATGCGTGTCGATGGGAGTATGTTCAATTTTAAGGCCGATCCTATACCGAAAGTGCGTGTAGGTATCATTGGGATGGGTAATCGCGGCCCTGGGTTACTGCAAATGTTTGCTTGGCTGGTGCAAAATGAAAAGGCGACCATAGTAGCCTTGTCGGATCTGCGTGAAGAGAAAGTGCTCAAGCAGCAGAATAGGTTGGCAACTTTTCAGTCAACACCGGCAGAACTTTACTACGGATCGGAACAGGAGTGGAAAAAACTGTGCGAGCGGGATGACATTGACCTGGTGGTCATCTGTACGCCATGGGATATGCACACGCCTATGAGTGTCTATGCCATGGAGCAAGGCAAACACGTGGCCTGCGAGGTACCTATTGCCACCACTCTGGAGGATTGCTGGAAACTGATTGAAGTATCCGAGCGTACCCGTCGTCACTGTATGATGTTGGAGAACTGCAATTATAATGGGGAGGAACTTTGGATCCTGAATATGATCCATCAAGGGGTGTTTGGTGAACTGACCCACGCCGAAGGAGCCTATATCCATGATCTGCGGGGTTTGTTGCTGGATGAGAAGTATTATGAAGACCAATGGCGACTGAAACAACAACGTAATCGTGAGGGGAATCTTTACACAACCCATGGCCTAGGGCCTATTTCAGCGTATTTCGATATTGGTCGTGGTGACACCTACGACACACTGGTTTCCATGACCAGCAAGCAGGCCTCTTTAGAAGCTGCGGCTCAAAAAAAGGGGATTGAACTAAAGGTAAATGGTGGTGATATGAATACTACCCTAATCAAGACCAAAAGGGGACGCACCATCATGTTACAGCACGATGTGTACACGGGTCGCCCGTACAGTCGCCTGAATACGGTTTGCGGAACAAAAGCCGTACATCAAGGTTATCCATCGCGCTTATATATCGATCCGGAGGAGCTGAGTCCATGGGGTCACCGCTGGCTGAATGACGATGAGTACAAAAGTTATCGCGAAAAATATAACCACCCCATCTGGGCGCGCTTGCAAGCTCAGATCAAAGAAAACGAGTCGGGTCATGGAGGCATGGACTTTGTGATGATCTACCGACTTATCGAATGCCTGAATCGTGGCGAATATCTTGATATTAGTCTCTATGATTCCATTTTGTGGAGTGCGGTCACCCCTTTAAGTGAAATCTCTGTCCTCAATGGAAGCACGCCTGTCGAAGTACCCGATTTCACGGGTGGCACCTGGGATCGGGAGCCAAGCTCACCGTTTATGCGGAACAGCTAGTCGGGGATCAGGGATCAGGGATCAGGGATCGGGGATCAGATATTTCAATGCAACAATGATGGCATCCTTGATGCCTTGTTGTATTGATGGACTGTTGCCTTGATGCCTTCCCTCTACCCTCTACCTTCTACCTTCAACTCTTCAACTCTTCAATCTTAACCTCTTCACCTCTTCTTTCTATTCGTCCATAGTGAAACCAGTATCACCGCACTGCCCACCGCCAGCCTGAAAAGATCAGCGTCGCGATTCCAGAACAGAAGATTGACGAGGATACCCGCTGGAATAAGTGCGTTGTTCATGATGGCCAGGTTTCCGGCATCCACCATGGTGGCACCCTTGTTCCACAGAAAGAGCCCCGCACCAGAGGCACCCAAGCCAAGCCATCCCAGAATCAGCCACTGTACCATCGAGGTCGGCATCATCGCTGGATTCCCGAAGATCAGGAACGAAGGACCAGCCACCAACAGACCTCCAACATAGAAATATCCGAAAAAGCGCGACTGTGGAAGGTCCACTGGATACTGCCTGACCAACCAGGCATAGCCTACTTGTCCGGCAGCGAAGGCCAGATTCGCGGTCTGAATAAGCAGTAATCCAAGGAGATACGACTCCGTGATACTATCATAGCGAATATAGGCTGCTCCGGCCACTGCCAGTACTGCCGACCAAAAAGCCTTTGGGGAAAATCTCCGCTCCAAAGCATCATGGATCAAGGTGACATAGATCGGAGTCGTCACCGTAAAGAGCAAAACCTCAGGCACCGTCAAAAAGAGGAAGGATCGATACAGACACAAATAGGTGATCCCAATCATCAACGACCCCACCAAGACCATTCCTCCTTTAAGAGGTCCTGGTACTCCACGCCAGTTTGTGATAGGCAAAAACAACGCCCCTGCTAGTATCACCCGCGTCAATACGGCAAAATCGCCATCTACTTTCCCAGCCAGATAGACATCGATCAGACTAAACGAAAAAGCCCAGAGAAAAGTGACGAAGAGGAGGAGGCGCAAGGTATAAGGTATAAGGTTGAAGAGTTGAAGAGTTGAAGAGGATACAATTTAATAACAATCATTTGCAATGAGTTTCAGTCATTTTCAATGATTAACAATCACACTCCAACTCATATTTCTTCAACTCTTCAACCTTCAGCCTTCAGCCTTCAGCTAATGTAGGAACCCACAAGGGGTTCCCTACGTCAATCTGCGCATTTCGGTACACCCGCTCACGACCGATGGTTCTTCCTTCTAGAAGGCGTACATCTTCGAGGGTACGCAAGTATTCAGCAGCCGTTTGGCGCTGCACGAGTCCACCTTCGACCAGATCCTTGACTTTGATGGCTGCCTTAGAAAATAGTATAGAAAACAACAAGGGTGATTGCATACGAGCGGGTAAAAGTTCTTTCGCCCGTATCATAGCTTCCTGACGCAGTGATCGTATGCTCTCCATTTGTTCGATGGTCAGCTGCAATCCTGCCACAATCTCATCATAGACACGTGATGGATCATCACTAGTAGATCTGCTGAGTCCAAACAATGGAAGAGGAATTTCATATTCAGTGGCAATCAACATCCCAGGGAGCAACCTTTGGAGGGGATCACCATGCTGATGAAAGGGCTTGAGCCGGTTGATAGCCGATGCGAAGATGTGACTTCGGGTGATAGGATCCCATTCATCCGCAAGATGGATATAGGATTCAGCGGCACGCATCCAGTCCTGAATATCTGCGCCGTATTTTGATCCTACGCGTACCTTCTTTCGCCTTCCGAGCGCGACACTCATCATATGTTCCATTAGACTGGTACTGAAGACCGGGCGCTGCTGCAATCGTTCCCAGGTATCCATGTAGGCGCGGGTCCATCGATACAATTCCGCATAGGGTGACCGCTCCTGAGAACCTTCCTCGGCACCTGATAGCCAGATAAACTCATCCCAATCAAAACCCGTATGCTCTTTAGATAATGCACCCTGAACTTCGAGTAAACTCAAATAAGGCAAATGCCAGCGCGATTCATCTATCGCACGAACATAACCCTTGAACTCGCCAATCGCCAAAATACATCCGGGAAGCAGCTCCTGAACCTGCTGAGCAACAGGTCGAAATGTGGATATAGAAGAAAGAATGAGCATAATAAGATGAAATAAAATATAATTGTCGACATAAAACGGAAATTTTTAATCATTATCAATTATTTATATTTAATAACAATGATTCAGAATCACTTAGAATCACCAGAGGCGAATTCAGATTAATTGTTACTCATTAATTGTTACTCATTGATTATGATTCAAAATGATTGATAATGGATCTTATTGATTGATTTGTCGTATTTTACCCACTCTATTCATCCTCCCTTCCCCATTTCTATTTTCGATTTTATGATGCAAAAGACCCGTATAACTGTGGCACGCGGTGATGGTATCGGACCCGAGATCATGGACGCGACCCTACGCATTCTAGAAGCTGCTGGCGCTGCCATCGAACCTGAATTCATTGAAGTCGGTGAGAAAGTCTATTTAGATGGACACCTTTCCGGCATATCACCAAACGCCTGGGATACGATTTTAAGAAACCCGGTCTTTCTGAAGGCGCCTATCACGACGCCTCAG
>CAZXGO010000028.1:8631-9089 GCA_964640035.1 uncultured Chitinophagales bacterium | reverse complement strand
GGGTGGTGGATTCAAAAGTTTGAATGTGTCGATCCGTAAAGCTCTCGGCTTGTTCTCCAATGTTCGTCCTACGCAGTCGCTATACCCTTACATCGAAACCTTTCACCCGAATATCGATGTGATCATCATTCGGGAAAATGAAGAAGATCTGTATGCGGGAATTGAACATCACCAAACCACCGATATGGTACAAACTCTCAAATTGGTGAGTGTACCCGGTTGCGAAAAAATCGTACGCTATGCCTTTGAGTATGCCCGTGCTTATGGTCGCGAGAAAGTGACCTGTATGACCAAAGACAATATTATGAAGCAGACGGACGGTTTGTTTCATAAGACCTTCGATCGGATTGCCAAAGAGTATCCAAACATCAAAACCGAACATCAGATTATCGATATCGGGACAGCCTTGTTGGCTACCCGCCCCGATCAATACGATGTAATCGTGACGATGAACTTAT
>CAZXGO010000028.1:8226-8621 GCA_964640035.1 uncultured Chitinophagales bacterium | reverse complement strand
GGCGATATTATCTCAGACGTCGTGGCCCAGGTTGCAGGCTCTGTGGGGATGGCCGGATCGGCCAATGTGGGCGAGTCGTTTGCGATGTTTGAAGCCATCCACGGATCAGCACCTGATATTGCCGGCAAAGGCATTGCGAATCCATCGGGATTGATCAACGGTGCCATCATGATGTTAGTTCATATTGGTCAGCCGGAAACCGCCCAACGTCTGCAGAATGCTTTGTACAAGACTATTGAAGATGGCATTCACACCGGTGATATTGCCAGCGAGGGACACACCACGCGTCGCGTTGGCACCAAGGAATTTGCTGATGCCGTAATCGAACGTCTGGGACAAGAGCCCAACAAATTAAAAGGAACCCACTTCGATATTAACCCCGGCAAGCCCATCAC
>CAZXGO010000028.1:6026-8216 GCA_964640035.1 uncultured Chitinophagales bacterium | reverse complement strand
ATACCACCGTATGTACGTCAAAAGCGTACGCGAGATCTGGTCGGGGTAGATATGTTCGTTTGTAACGAGGCTATGAGTCCAGAGCAGCTCGGAAATGCACTCGAGAAGGCCGCTGGCGATGAGCTTATGTTACGCATCATTACCAACAGAGGGATGGTGGTCTATCCGAGCTATTTTCACGAAACCTTTCTAACCGACCACTGGCGTTGTCGGTTCGTGAAACGTCAGTCGGGCGTTGATCCCAAAGACACACGCTTTGTTCCAATTCATCAAAGCGATATTGTTGCACTGATGACTCGCCTTGAAAAAGCGGGGATCGAGGTTGTAAAAACCGAAAACCTCTTCTATATCGATGGTGAACGGGCTTTCTCTCTGGGTCAGGGTGAGTAAAAAGCGGCCATCATGAGATAGTATTTTTTTTGCTGAGTGAGAAATCCTATCGACGGGATCCACTCCGCTTTGTTATATTGAAAGATAATATTCTGTTTCAGTTACGACTGTGACAGACGCTGGAGAACGGCCTGAAAACCGTCCCCCTCGTCATGGTTAATAAAAAAAGAAATCATCACCTATGCCATTCCGTTGGGTATTCAACCAACCGGATGATCCAAGCGTTGTGTCCAGACTCCGGGAAGAGCTTAATGTTCCCGAGACGATCGCACAGCTATTGGCACTCCGGCGTATCACCACATTTGACAGAGCCAAATCCTTTTTCCGACCCGACCTAAGTTTATTGCATGATCCTTTTTTAATGAAGGATATGCAGAAAGCTGCCGACCGTCTTGCGGGCGCCATCCGCAGGTCGGAAAAAGTTCTCGTATATGGCGACTATGACGTTGACGGCACAACGGCTACTTCGATCATGTATACCTATCTCAAGGATTTTGGGATCGATGCGGAGTATTATATACCTCACCGCTTCAAAGAGGGTTACGGGATAAGCGAAGAAGGTATTGAACATGCCAGCGCTATCGGGGCAAAACTTATCGTAACGGTCGACTGTGGAATCACCGCCGTCGAAGAAGTCCGTTGGGCCAGGGATCGTGGCATCGATATGATCATTTGCGATCACCATAACGCCGGACCTGAAATCCCACAGGCCGTGGCTGTTCTTGATCCAAAACAACCGGATTGTACCTATCCTTTCGATGGACTCTCGGGTGCAGGTGTAGGCTTTAAGTTAGTACAGGCAACGAACCAGGTCCTGGGCTTACCTGAAGAAAAATGTCATCGTTTTTTGGATCTTCTGGCAATTTCTATCGCCTCGGATATCGTCCCAATCGTCGATGAAAATCGTATCCTCATGCGCGAGGGACTCCAGCTTTTGAATACCAATCCACGTCTGGGCCTTAAGGCACTCATGGATGAGGTAAAACTCAATAAAAGCAGAATCACCACCTCCGAAATTGTATTCACCATTGGTCCACGCATCAACGCTGCCGGAAGAATGGGGGATGCCATGACGGCAGTCGAACTCCTGATCGCCGATAACGACCACGATGCCGTTCAAAAAGCACAGGAACTGGAGAGTATCAACGTACGTCGGCGCGCTGTCGATAATGAGACGATGGAGCAAGCTGTGCAGATGGTCGACCAGCATTATTCACTGGATGATCTGTCATCATTGGTTCTCCATCATCCCGAATGGCACTTGGGTGTGATTGGAATTGTGGCTTCACGACTGGTCGATAAGTACTATCGGCCTGCGATCATGCTCAGCACTGTAGATGGACTCATCAAAGGTTCAGCCCGAAGTATCAAAGGGTTTAACGTGTATAATGCACTTCGTCAGTGTGAGGATTTACTCATGCAGTTTGGTGGGCACGAATTTGCAGCTGGCCTAACGCTGGAAGAAAAACATTTGGAAAGCTTCAGAGCTCGTTTCAACACCATCGTGGATACCTATTTTAAAGAGTCTGATTTCGAGCCGGAAATAAACATCGATGCCCTTCTGAATTTACATGAGGTCGACTCACGATTCTGGAAACTCTTGACCCAATTTGAGCCATTTGGACCCGAAAATACCAAGCCTGTGTTTGCTAGCCGAAACCTTCGCGTGGTTGGCAATCCTTCGGTAGTAGGAAATGGTCACCTGAAATTGCGTGTGGCACAAAACGGATCCTCCCCTTTTGATGCCATTGGTTTCAATATGCATGAGTATTTGCCTAGAATCCGTCAGGCTGCCGATGG
>CAZXGO010000028.1:5227-6016 GCA_964640035.1 uncultured Chitinophagales bacterium | reverse complement strand
CCTACATGATCGAGGAAAACACCTGGAATAATAAAACCACCCTCCAGATGAGAATTAAAGACATTCAATTCGATTAAAGGAGTGTAGATCCGTATATCGTTGCTTTTGAGTAGGGCATGCCGTATTTTATCTATTCTATGGGATTGTAGCTCAGTTGGTAGAGCAATGGACTGAAAATCCATGTGTCGCCGGTTCGATTCCGGCCGATCCCACCCCCGAAGCCCTGACACCCTATGTCAGGGCTTTTTTTATTTACAGTATATTGCATCATGTTATACAAATTTCTCAACAAACAACCCATCGTCAACCCGACGAATTTTATTGCCCCCAGTGCCGACATCATCGGTGATGTAGTACTTGGCGACGAAACAAGTGTATGGTTCAACGTGACCATTCGCGGGGATGTGAATTACATCCGCATCGGCCATCGCAGTAATATCCAGGACAACTCCTGCATCCATGTGATGAATACCGACGGACCCACCCTCATTGGTGATGAAGTGACCATTGGTCACAATGCCATGATCCATGGATGCACCATCCACGATCGGGTATTGATTGGCATTCATGCGACGGTATTGGATAAAGCCGTGATCCCTTCCGATGTGATTATCGCTGCAGGAACCCTAGTTCCACCAGGTAAAGTGCTTGAAAGCGGATGGCTATATATGGGGAATCCCGCAAAGCCAACCCGACGGCTAACCGAAGATGAGATAACAGGTATTCGGACCTATGCGTCTAATTACGTGAAATACAGCCGAACGTATTTACGCTTAGACGAATACGAAG
>CAZXGO010000028.1:0-5217 GCA_964640035.1 uncultured Chitinophagales bacterium | reverse complement strand
TTAGCCACGATCCGCTGTTCCTGGGAGGAAATATCATCCCGACGTTGAATATCAAAGGTGAGATTGTGTCCACTCAGATTTTCAGCTGCTGAGGCCATATTTTTGAAATAGCGATCCTCTTCAATGCGACTCCATCCGTTCCAAAGCGCTGGATCGCCTATGCTACCCTGGCCTGCGGGCTGAAAACTGTAGCCATCCGAGCTCAGGCAGTTCAAGTAGTTGATGGCATTCATCTCCCGAATAGCATTGACCAGGTTTTCAATTACAGCATTGGGGGTATCCGGCTGAATGAAAACGCCTCCAGTACCAAGATCAGGATCCTCGGGCTCACGAACCGCAAAGAGCTCACATCCACCCAAAAAGGGGAGCACAAGTAGCAGTAGCAATGGGAGTCGAGTCTTCATTAGGATCAAAAGATCAGGATTGGGGTCACAAATACGAATGGAAACCCTCCGGCGTATTCCATTCCTGAGGATACGCAATCTGAAGGTCCAAATCTACGTCCGGAAGACATAGACCCGCATTGAAAAGGGCAATTGGTCTGTTTTGGATCCATGATTCCTGATATGACTGATATACGAGATCACCGGCGATTGGACAACCCACGTCGCGAAGATGCAGGCGAATTTGATGCGTACGACCGGTGACAGGCTTGCAGCACACCAAACTAGCTTTTTCGTAACGGTGAACGACCTCGAATAGAGTCTGAGCCTCCTGTGCTCCGTCAACCCAGCCGGAATCGAAGACGAAGCCTTTCTTTCGAAATATGGGACGGTCGACGGTGAAGGTGTCGTCAAGGGGAGAACCCATCACCAGCGCATAATAGGTTTTTTGAACACCGGATGAGGTAAAAGCCCGGGTAGCGGCACGAGCAAAAGAGGTATTGCGTGCCAATAGGATCAAACCGGAAGTGACGGCATCCAGACGATGTACGGTCTTCAAATCCGAGTAACCCATCTGTTCAAGGATGGAAAGCAAGGTGTTTTTATGATAGCGCCCCCCAGAATGAACGGGCATCGGCGCGGGCTTTTCGACCAGGAGATAATCGCTGTGTTCAATGTGAATCCGCACACCATCAGGAACACTGGGCTCTACAACCCGTGGATGGGAGATACTAATCTGCTGGTTCGCTCTCAAACGAACTTCGGACTCAATGACTTGATTATCGAGTAGCACATCCCCCTGCTCAATCCGTTCCCGCCATATCTGTACCGAACGATACGAAAACCGCTGAATGAGCACCTCAATGAGCGGCATCCCTTCCTCATTCGGCTTCACCTGAAACCGATAGGTGAAAGGGTAGGGCTCAATGATGCGTACCGGACTCGCCGGATGCATGGCCTGGGCTTTGTTCAAAATATTTGTACCAACGGCGAAATGGGGTGAACAACTGCTCTCGATCTAATGGACGGCGTGAAGGGCTATCCATGCACTCCTTGCTGCAGCATCCTTCGTATGTATCAATGGCTTGAGGGCACGCTACAAAAAGCTTATTACACTCCATATTCGCACAGTTGACATAGGTATCGGCCGGCTGACCCGACAGATCACATACGGTGATGGGCTCGGTATCGTCGGGATTAATGGGCACAGCCAGGCGATCATCGAACACAAAGCATTTCCCTTTGTAATGGGCCCCACCCTCCTCTTTGGCATAGGTAAGGATACCTCCGTGCAATTGGTTTACATCGTCATACCCTTTTTTCTTCATGAGCACGGAAAATTTTTCGCAGCGTATCCCCCCGGTACAATACATGAGGATCTTGGTATCCTTGGGAATATTTGCTTCGTCGACCCATTGAGGGAAATCATAAAAATTTTCGAGGTCCGGAAGAATGGCCCCTTCAAAGTGCCCGATACGACTCTCGTAATTATTACGTACATCGATGAGGACGTAAGGTTGATCAGATTCCATGGCCTGACGCCATTCTTTGGGACTAAGATGACGTCCACCTTCAGCCGGATCCAGGGGCATATCAGCCTTTAAAGCTACGATTTCTGGGCGAATTTTAACGATGAGGCGTGCAAAAGGGATGCGGTCACTTTCATCCTCTTTAAACTCTGTATCCTCAAAACCAGGCTCAGACCATAAGGCTTTTTTATACTCCTCTGTTGCATCCAATAAACCGGCTACTGTGCCGTTAATGCCCTCTTTACTGACATAGATACGCCCCAAAAGACTTAAACGTTTGCACAATTCTTTTTGTCTCTCCTGAAAGGCAACCGGATCCTCAACCGATTTAAAATTATAATAGAGTAAAACGTTGTAAACCGTACTCATAATGAATGAAACTGACCAGAAATAGTTATATTGAAGATATAAAGATACGCGAATTTAGGGTTGATTTAAAGAGAATCAGTCAGCCTATGCTACGAGATCTAATGCGCTTCTGTCAGTTTATTTTCTTGTTTTTCATCTTGGCGACGCTTGGTCATGCCCAAGGCACCTACCTTGAGTGGATGAATGCCGATCGAGGGCATACTGGTTTGGAGGTCATTGAGCGCGATTGGCAGACAGGTCGTCTGAGTCGCGCAGCAGCTGTAGAACAACAACTGCGTCTGATCGTGGCTCCTCATACCGTGATGACTGAGTACAGCGGGCTCGTATCGGAGGAGGCTTTCAAATGCCTGACACCTCTACTTTGGGAAGCCGAGGGACTTAAGATCAATACGGCATCGATCTTTCAAGCTGGCTCATTAGCTGATGAAACGCAAAATGATGAGTTCAAACTGTTATCCAAGAGCAAAATGTTTGAGGTTACATACTACCTCGAGGGAGAACATGCGATATCTCCCGCTGATGCTGATAGCAACAACATCCCCGATTACGCTGAATTGACCGCTTTCTATGCTGATTCCAGCTACCGACACATGGTTAATACCCTGGGATTTGAGTCTACCTTCCCTTCAAAAAACATGCCTATTCGGATCAATATCCGTAAACTGGCTACCGGCTTGTACGGGTATGTGTCATCTTTTGATTTGGCTAACTCAGCTATTTATATCCAATCAGATTACAACAAGCCGCAATTCATCAGAAATGATGATGCCAACAAACCGCTAGGCGCCATGAAGGTGACGGTAGCTCACGAATTGAAACACGTGATGCAAAGCGTCGTTATCAAATCATTTAACAATCCTTTTTCCTGGATTGAAATGGATGCCACACTCATGGAGGAGGTGGTTTTCGATAACGTAAATGATTACTACACGTATCTTCGTTCTAATCTGTCGGTATTCTTTAATCCGTCTAAATCAGTAGTACCTGGTTCATACTATCACTCCTCCTGGGCACTTTATTTTGTGGAGCGTTTTGGGATTTCCTACTGGAAAAACGTATGGGAACATTTCGTGACACAGCGTCCAAATCCTCATATGATAACCGCCATGAATGCCGTGGCCAGCCAGTTCAAGACCACATTAGAAGAGGAACTTACCCGTAATATGTTGTGGCATTATGCCTCTGGCGACAACTATAGGGCCGGTTATGGTTTTTCTGAAGGGATGAAATATCCAGACATCAAAGTAGATACCTCTATTACTGATCTTAGCCGCAATGTACAGATTCCTGTTATAGCTACTCCTAATTTTGCAGGTCGACTGTATGTCGTTGATTTTGGTGCCTACACCTTTAGTACGACCGATACACTTCAGTTTAGTTTTAAAAACGATTCGCCAAATCAACAATTTACAGCTGGCTTTCTGGCTTACTATAAAGACGGAACCGTCCAGGAATTGATCCCGAAGCGTACCAACGATTCCCAGCTTGTCTTGCGACCCAATTTCAATTTCTCCAATATGGAGAAGATGATCATCACAATGGTGAATACTGCCGGTTTTGTGAGTTCGGGAGTGATCAAACTTAGTTCTAGTATGGCTGTTGGTTTGGACGAAGAGCGTCCTGAGATCGCCGATCGTACGGAATTGCTGCCAAATTATCCCAATCCGTTTAATCCAACTACGACTATTCCCTTCCTATTGGCATCCTCAGGGAAGGTGAAACTCGAAGTCCTCGATCTTTTAGGTCGCAGGGTTGCTCTTCTGGCAGACACCTATTATACGAGTGGTCGCCATCAGATCGTCTTTGATGCCGGTAAGCTCAGCAGTGGGGTCTATTTCACGCGTTTAAGCACCCCCGAAGGCACTTTCACCCAAAAAATGAGCCTGGTCAAATAGGAACCCGGGGTCCTTCCACCGTTCCAGCACATTCACCAAAACCGATCCTGTACCCCTCGCCCTGGCACCAGGCTCGAAGTATAATACGATCGCCATCTTCCAGATACGATCGCACTTCTCCAGTAGATAATCGGATCGGTTTTGTGCCTCCCCAGCTCAGTTCCAGCAAACTGCCGTATGTATCGGGTTCAGACCCGCTGATAGTCCCCGAAGCCAGCAAATCGCCCGTACGTAGATTGCATCCTCCCACCGTATGATGAGCCAACTGCTGTGCCATACTCCAATACAAGGTCTTCATATTCGTGCGCGAAATGGACTCAGGCTCCTGCATCTGCTTAGTCTTTAGCAGCACCTCCAGCTGAATATCATACCGGACAGAACCCTCCTCCTGCAAATACGCCACCGGCGATGGATCCTGGACGGGTCCCGGGCACCGAAATGGCTCCAGTGCCTCCGGCGTAATAACCCATGGTGAAACCGTAGTGGCAAAATTCTTCGACAAAAACGGCCCCAGAGGCACATACTCCCATCGCTGGATATCACGTGCACTCCAGTCATTCAACAGACTCAGTCCAAAGATATGCGCATCTGCTTCACCTACCGGTATCGGGTTACCCATCTCATTTCCAGATCCAATGTAAAAACCCATCTCTAGTTCAAAATCAAGAGCCTGGCTAGGTCCAAACCGTGGACCTGGTTCACCCTCGATATGGGTTTGACCCAAAGGACGAACGATAGCGGTCCCACTCGGAACGATGGAACTAGCGCGACCATGGTAACCCACTGGCAAGTGAAGCCAGTTTGGCATCAGGGCATGCTCAGCACCTCTAAACATCGTGCCCACATTAGTGGCATGCTCGCGGCTGCTGTAAAAATCAGTATAATCCCCGATATGAGCAGGAACTCCCATCCGTGCTTCCTCGACCGAAAGGAGTACAGCCTTGTGATGTTCGGAGCTGCGAAAGTGATGAACACTATCTTGCCTGAATATGTCAATGAGTCGCTCCCGTACAGTGCGTCGTACCGATGGTCCGGCAGCCA
>CAZXGO010000027.1:0-24874 GCA_964640035.1 uncultured Chitinophagales bacterium | reverse complement strand
TTATTGAAGGATTTTGGCTACAACACCAGCACCTACGGTACGGCCACCTTCGCGGATCGCAAAGCGTAGACCCTCTTCCATAGCTACCGGCTGGATGAGCTCAACCACCAATTTCACGTTGTCGCCTGGCATAACCATCTCCACTCCCGATGGAAGCTCAGTCACTCCCGTTACATCGGTCGTACGGAAATAGAACTGCGGACGGTAACCGTTGAAGAATGGTGTGTGACGACCACCCTCATCCTTGCTCAAAATGTACACTTCACTCTCAAACTTGGTGTGAGGTGTTACAGAGCCCGGCTTACAGATAACCATACCACGTACCAGGTCGGTCTTCTCAATACCACGTAGCAACAAACCAGCATTATCACCGGCACGGCCTTCGTTCAAAAGCTTACGGAACATCTCAATACCGGTTACCACTGATTTCATCTTCTCATCAGCGATACCCACGATGTCTACCTCGTTGTTTACCTGGATAATACCACGCTCAATACGACCCGTAGCTACTGTACCACGACCAGTGATCGAGAACACGTCTTCGATCGGCATCAGGAACGGCTTGTCTACTGCACGCTCTGGAGTCGGTACGTAAGAGTCAACAGCGGCCATAAGCTCAAGTACGGTCTCTTCCCACTTGGCTTCTCCGTTAAGAGCGCCCAGGGCTGAACCCTTGATCACTGGAATGTCATCGCCAGGGAATTCGTATTTGCTCAGAAGCTCGCGAATCTCAAGTTCAACAAGATCAATCAACTCTTCGTCGTCAACCAAGTCAACCTTGTTCATAAATACAACCAGGTATGGAACACCTACCTGGCGGGCTAGCAGAATGTGCTCGCGCGTCTGTGGCATCGGTCCGTCGGTAGCAGCTACCACCAGGATAGCACCGTCCATCTGGGCAGCACCGGTAATCATGTTCTTCACATAATCGGCGTGGCCAGGACAGTCAACGTGCGCATAGTGACGATTCGCTGTCTCATACTCCACGTGCGCCGTTGCAATGGTAATACCACGCTCGCGCTCCTCTGGAGCATTGTCGATCTCGTCGAATGCTTTCGCTGAACCACCAAATTTGGAGGCTAATACACGTGTGATTGCCGCGGTCAAGGTTGTCTTGCCGTGGTCCACGTGACCAATCGTGCCAACGTTCACGTGGGGTTTACTTCTGTCAAAGGACTCTTTTGCCATGATCGTATATATTTATAAGTGCTTGTCTATTGTAATCTTTATTAGTTGCTCTTCGCTTCAAGGATCTTAGTTGCTACTGATTCAGGAACAGGCACATATTTGCTGAATTCCATTGAATACACGGCACGTCCTTGAGATAGGGAGCGTAGTGTCGTTGAATAACCGAACATCTCGGACAGCGGCACTTTTGCTTTCACAATTGAACCGTCGATAGTGTTTTCCATATTCTCGATCATACCGCGACGGCTGTTAAGATCACCGATAACATCACCCATGTATTCTTCGGGAGTGTTAACTTCGACCGCCATCACAGGTTCGAGGATAATTGGACTTGCTTTACGGGCTGCTTCACGGAAACCGGAGCGAGCGCAAAGTTCAAAACTCAGTGCATCGGAGTCAACATCGTGGTAACTACCGTCGAACAGACGTACTTTTACGCCTTCGGCTATGTAACCAGCACGAATACCACCACTGAGAGAGTTTTTGAAGCCTTTTTCAACAGGTGCGATAAATTCCTTTGGGATATTACCACCAGTAACTTCATTGACAAATTCAAATCCAGTATTGCCTTCCATAGGCATGATCTCGAACTGGATATCGGCAAACTTACCTTTACCACCGGTTTGTTTTTTGTACACTTCACGGTGGGTTACAGGCTTGGTGATCGACTCACGGTAAGATACCTGAGGATTACCGACGTTTGCTTCTACTTTAAATTCGCGTTTTAGACGATCAACGATGATCTCGAGGTGCAGCTCACCCATTCCTTCAATGGTAGTCTGACCTGTTTCCTCATCAACGCTTACACGGAAGGTTGGATCTTCTTCAGCCAGTTTGACCAGACCTGTGGTTAGTTTCTCACCATCGGCCTTGGTTTTTGGCTCAACAGCGAGCTTAATCACTGGCTCAGGGAATACCATGCGCTCTAAGATGATTGGCTTATCTTCTGAGCAGAGGGTGTCGCCTGTACGAACTTCTTTAATACCTACTGCGGCAGCAATATCACCGGCGCGAACTTCTTTGATATCCTCTTTACTGTTTGCATGCATCTTTAGGATACGGCTGATACGCTCTTTCTTTCCAGTAACGGAGTTCAGAACATAAGAACCTGCTTCGAGAGTACCAGAGTATACGCGGAAGAACGTCAGCTTACCAACATAGGGATCCGTCATGATCTTGAAGGCAAGAGCTGAAAATGGTTCATTCACATCGGTTTTACGCTCAATTTTGACCTCTTCATCGTCCACTGAACTGCCGGTAACAGCGTCTACATCAAGTGGGGATGGTAAGTACTTGAGAACAGCATCCAACATAGCTTGTACACCTTTGTTCTTGAATGCAGAACCACAAAGAACAGGTGTTATGCTTAAATCAAGAGTAGCTTTACGGATAGCGTCATGGATTTCATCTTCAGAGATTTCCTCTTCCATGAGGTATTTCTCCATAAGCTCTTCGCTTTGATCAGCGATAGACTCGATCATGATCTTACGATACTCATTGGCTTTATCTTGGAGATCGGCTGGGATAGCAATCGTCTCATACGACATACCTTGTGTAGAGTCATCCCAGATGATACCAACCATTTTTACAAGATCTACAACACCGCGAAAATCAGACTCATTGCCAATAGGGATCTGAAGTGGAATTGGATTCGCATTCAGACGGCTCTTCATTTTATCGAGCACATTGTAGAAGTCTGCGCCGGTACGATCCATCTTATTAACGAAGGCAATACGCGGAACGCGATATTTGTTAGCCTGACGCCATACGGTTTCAGATTGTGGCTGAACAGCTCCTACTGCACAGAACACACCAACAGCACCATCGAGTACGCGGAGTGAACGTTCAACTTCTACGGTGAAGTCCACGTGACCCGGGGTATCGATAAGATTGATACGGTAACCGTTCCAAAAACAGGTAGTCGCAGCTGAAGTGATCGTGATACCACGCTCTTTTTCCTGCTCCATCCAGTCCATGGTTGCACCACCATCATGCACCTCACCAATACGGTGATTGATACCTGTATAATAGAGAATACGCTCTGATGTGGTTGTTTTACCAGCATCAATGTGAGCCATGATGCCGATATTACGAGTTTTCTTTAATTGATCTTGTACGGATGCGTCAGCCATCGTAGTGGGGATGATAAATTAGCTTATTAGAATCGGAAGTGGGCAAAAGCCTTGTTTGCTTCGGCCATACGGTGGGTTTCGTCGCGCTTGCGCACGGCTCCACCCTCGTTGTTTGCTGCGTCGACAATCTCTCGGGCCAGACGAGCTGCCATTGATTTGTCATTACGACCTTTTGCAGCCTTGATCAACCAGCGCATACCCAATGCTGAAGCACGCTCTGAGCGGACTTCCACAGGCACTTGATACGTTGAACCACCAACACGACGGCTGCGAACCTCGATGGCGGGTGATGCATTACTCATTGCACTACGTAAAACATCGATTCCGGGTTGTCCCGTTTTTTCTTCAATGATTTCGAAGGCTTGGTAAAGAATTTTTCTGGCCACATTCTTTTTGCCGTCTTTCATGAGAAAGTTGACAAACTGCGTGACCATTCGGTCTTGAAATTGCGGATCGGGTTTGACGATGCGTTTGACGGCGGATTTTCTGCGCATGCTCGTAAACGGTTAAATATCTGTTGGAAATTACTACTTGCCTTTTGCTGGAGCGGCTGCCTGTCCAGGTTTTGGACGCTTGGCTCCATAGAGAGAGCGGCTCTTCTTACGTGCGCTTACACCACTGGTGTCGAGCGTACCACGAATGATGTGGTAACGAACCCCTGGTAGATCCTTTACACGACCACCGCGAATCATAACGATTGAGTGCTCTTGAAGGTTGTGACCCTCGCCTGGTATGTAAGCGATAACTTCGATACCATTGGTTAGTTTCACTTTTGCTACTTTACGAAGAGCAGAATTTGGCTTCTTAGGAGTAGTCGTGTACACACGTGTACACACTCCACGACGCTGTGGGCAATTCTGTAGGGCAGGAGCCGTAGTCTTGCTAGTTTTGCTCTGTCTGCCTTTTCTTACAAGTTGTTGAATTGTAGGCACTGAATTTCCGATTAAAATTGTACGATTAAAAAATTCATCTGCAGGACAGCTAATATAGGGAGAAGACGATATATTATCCAAGCATAATGATGACCAATAATACAGCCAGATCAAAAATATCTCGTGAATTAGTCATTTTGAGCATAAAGAGACGCCTTAGATCGTTTTTTATTTAACTACCGATATATATCAATATAACAAATGAATTGGGCTCAATTAAAAGGTATGACAGACCGAAGACGCACAGCACTCCTTGCTGCGGGCTGTAAGGATCCTGTTGACTTACTTGATTGGGCACCCTTACGCTATGAATCTCCTGCAGTGTTGATGGAGCTCGACTTCATTCGTCCAGACTCCGGTAAAGTCAGTACTATCGCTCAAGCAAGCTATACAGCAGTAGAAGGAATTGGGAATCACAAGCGCTTTCTAGTTCATTTTACCCATCATGGACACATTCTAGAGGCTGTTTGGTTTCGGGGTCTACAATGGATCACAAAAAGTATAAAACCAGGATTGTGGTATGCAATCACGGGAACTGCAAGTGTATTTCGCGGCAAACTACAAATGACACATCCAGAGGTGAAGGAACTAAAAGATCCGACACAGCATACCCTATCAACATCACAGTCGACATTTTACCAACCAGTTTACCCATCTACGGCTGAAATGAAAGCTGCTCGAATCACGCATACATTGATTCAAACTTGGGTTTCACAGGTATTAGAGAGCAAAACCTTCGAAGAATATATTCCTAGAGACATACTGCAAGATCTGCGGTTAATTGACATTCGTTCAGCCTACAGAGCCATCCATCTACCCAAAGCATACAGAGAATGGGAACCCGCCTTAGAACGGATGCGATTTACGGAGCTGTTTTTGTTTGAATTGGCTGTAATGCGCCTGCGAGGAAGAAACAGATCTAGGGTGATGGGGCACGTCATCCGAGAGGTTGGACCATTGACACGGGCATTTATCGATCAGTTGCCTTTTGAATTGACTGAAGGTCAGAAGTCCGCCCTACGACAGATATACCAAGACCTTCGATCAGGCTATCAAATGAATAGATTAGTTCAAGGAGATGTTGGCGCGGGCAAAACTGTAGTTGCTGTAGCCGCTATGCTTATGATGGTTGATCACGGGTACCAGGGAGCCATGATGGCACCAACAGAAATCCTGGCAGAGCAGCACTACCGTAATTTAGAGCAATGGCTCACGCAAATTGGTCAATCATGTGCGCTCATCACGGGAAGTACCTCAGGGAAAAAGCGTGAAGAGATTCTTAAAAAGATTAAAGAAGGAAATATTCAGGTAATTATTGGCACCCATGCCCTGCTTGAACAGGATATTGACATCCCCAAACTGGGTATTGCCGTTATTGATGAGCAGCATCGTTTTGGAGTATTGCAAAGGGCTCGGTTGTTGACCAAAAGAGCGCACCCACATGTGTTGGTCATGTCGGCCACACCGATACCAAGATCATTGGCTCTCACCTTGTATGGAGAATTGGATGTGTCTGTGGTGAAGGGTTTACCTGCCGGACGTCAACCAGTAAAAACACTGGTTAAAAGTGATGCTAATCGTGAGCAAGTTTACCAATTTATGAATGAGGCCATGTCTTCTGGTGCTCAGGCCTACGTTGTCTATCCTTTAGTGCAAGAATCCGAACATCTGGATCTCAAAGATGCTACAGCCGGATACGAACAGCTTAAAGAACGGTTTCCAGCTTTTAAAGTAGGTTTGGTCCATGGAAAAATGAGATCCATCGATAAAGATGCAACCATGAAGCTCTTCAAGGATGGAGAGCTTGATATTCTTGTGAGTACTACGGTCATCGAAGTTGGAGTAGATGTGCCCAATGCCAGCATTATGATTATTGAACACGCTGAGCGCTTTGGGCTATCGCAGCTTCATCAACTCAGGGGTCGTGTAGGCCGTGGAAGTACTCATAGCACTTGCTTTCTGATGGCCGACTTCAAACGAAGTGCTGATGCCCGGGAGCGTCTTTCTACCATGGAACGCACTAACGACGGATTTGAGATTGCCGAAGCTGATCTTAAACTTCGTGGACCGGGTGATTTCCTGGGTACTCGTCAAAGTGGACTGCCAGAGTTTAAATACGCGGATTTGGCTAGGGATCAACAGCTTCTGGAAAAGGCCAAAGATCTTGCAGAGCGTATCATAACGGAAGATCCTGAGCTAAAACAAGCGGAACACCAACGATTAAAGAGTGTTTTTGAGCCCTATCTGGCAGAGCGCAGTAACTATCTAAAAATGAGCTAATACGCTCGCACGTCAGATCAGGATTTTTCGTAGCGCTTACGATCGTTATGGTCCAGATGCAGCTTACGAATCCGTAGACTTTTCGGTGTTACCTCGAGTAGTTCATCATTATCTAGAAACTCGATGCACTGCTCCAAACTCATTTTTTTTGCTGTGTTTAGTTTAACAGCATCCGCACTTTGGCTGGCACGATGGTTAGTGAGCTGCTTTTTCTTGGCAACATTCAGGATCATATCGCCGGCTCGATTACTTATACCGACGATTTGTCCCATGTACACAGGATCACCCGGCTCAGCCAAAAAAGTACCTCTATCCTGAAGTCCTTCGAGGGCATATCCCGTTACTTCTCCATTTTCTAAGGCTATTAAAGCACCCCGGCTGCGTCCTGAGATATCACCCTTGTAGGGCTCATAACCATCAAACTGCTGGTGAAGCATGCCTGTACCCCGGGTATCGGTGAGCATCTCGCCGCGAAAACCAATTAAGCCACGTGATGGCACTCTGAAGGTAATTCGGCTGTTCTCTCCTTCCTGATCCATGGAGGTCATCACCCCTTTTCGTTGGAGAAGGTTATCGATCACCTTATTCGAAAATTCCGTCGGCACATCAATGACTACCTCTTCGATAGGCTCATGACGCTGGCCATCTATTGTCCGATAGAGAACTTCAGGACGCGATACGGCAAATTCATACCCTTCGCGGCGCATTGTTTCGATTAAAATTGCAAGCTGAAGCTCTCCTCTGCCAGCCACCCGGAAGACATCGGGGTTTTCTGTTTGTTCAACAACAATACTTACGTTGGTTCTAATTTCTTTAAGGAGACGATCTTTGATCATGTTTGAGGTTACATACTCCCCTTCCAAGCCGGCGAAGGGGGATGAGTTTACCCTAAAATACATGGCTATCGTAGGTTGATCGATGTCGACAAAGGATATTGGAGTGGTATCTGAAGCGTCCGCAAGGGTGAATCCTATTTCCGATTCTTCGAATCCTGCAAGAGCAATAATATCTCCTGGGATGGCTTCTTCAATGGGCTCGCGCTGGAGTCCGCGGAAAGTAAACAATTTAGTAGCACGCGCTTTCTTAATAACCGTGGCATCAGGGCGCACCAGGGAGACATCCATATTTTGAACCACACGCCCATGTTCAACTCGTCCGATGGCAATACGGCCCAGGTAATCATTCCACTCCACATTGGAGATGAGCATCTTAAAGGGCTTATCAGGATCCACATGAGGAGCAGGAACATGATTAACCACTAAATCAAATAGTGGACTCAGATCAACCCCTTCATCTGCAAGTGATTTTTTGGCAATCCCTTCGCGTGCGATGGCATACAACACTGGGAAATCTAGCTGTTCATCACTGGCATGCAGATCCACAAAAAGATCGAATACCATGTTGAGCACAGCATCAGGACGAGCATCACCACGATCGATTTTGTTGATGAGGACAATAGGTCGATAACCCAGCTGAAGCGACTTGCGAAGCACAAATTTTGTTTGTGGGAGTGGTCCTTCGGCGGCATCTACTAATAGGATAACACCATCCACCATCTTGAGAATACGCTCTACTTCTCCACCGAAATCGGCGTGACCAGGGGTATCAATGATATTGATTTTGACATCTTTCCAGGTCACAGCCGTATTTTTAGCCATGATGGTAATCCCCTTCTCGCGTTCCAGATCATTAGAGTCCATCACACGCTCAACAACAGCTTGATTTTCACGAAATGTTCCGCTTTGTTTGAGGAGTTGATCGACGAGTGTAGTCTTCCCATGATCGACGTGTGCGATAATGGCGATATTACGAAGCGCTTGCATTGGGGTAGATGATATAAAATGAGTACAGCCTTATAATATACGGGAAAAACAAGACAATTTTTTGAATCACACCCGAATCAGGAGTCAAATCTAGCTCAGAATATCAAACAAAGGATTAACTGGGGGTGGGGATTTTATTTATGGTCGAAGATGCTGTTTTTTTTGACTAGTTCCTCGTCCAGGCCAGTGCTTTCACTGATCAGTCTCATGTCTTCGATCGAGTACACAGCATTGGGATTGTATTCTTTAATCAACCGTATAACTTGATTCATATCACGTCGTTGAATGACCACAAATAAAAGGGTGGCACTGCCAAAACCAGCCTCAGCGGGCAAGGCCATTACTGTTGCCCCACGTTTACGCAGGCTATCCTGGAGATTTTGGCTGTCTTTGTAGGTTAAAATCCGAAAGATTAGGCTACCTATTTTAAGTCTTTTTTCGATGATCATTCCCACATAATTCCCTGTTGCAAAGCCCCCTGCATAGGCAAGATAGCTTCCGACATCGGTCAGATCCTGCATGATACGTCCAACAGCAACCAGCCAAATCAAGGATTCAAAGAATCCCAGGATTGTTGCCTGCTTTTTGAGACCTTTTGAGACAAAAACGATCCGTACCGTATTGATCGACATATCTGTGATACGGGCGATGTATACAAACAGGTAGGTGAACAATGATCCTGAAAAGAGCTCTTCCATAGGATATGAACAGATTATGATGTAGTGAGCTGTTGGACTAGGATTTAATCATGAGATCCACCCAACAGTCGTAAGCCATTAGCCACTACAATGAGGGTACTTCCTTCGTGACCAATTACTCCGATTGGAAGAGGTAAATCAAAGGTAAAGACCGAAATAACCAAAACGATAATGACAGCCATACTGAAGGCGATATTTTGCCATACAACAGTACGTGCTCTTCGGGCCAAATTGATCATCCAGGGTAGACGACTTAGATCATCCGACATGAGCACGACATCTGCAGTTTCTAGAGCGACATCACTACCAGCACCTCCCATGGCGATTCCTATATTGCCACTAGCCAAAGCGGGAGCATCATTGACCCCATCACCTACCATGGCTGTTGGGTATATTGCTGCTAATTCGTGAATAATTTTTTCTTTATCGCCAGGGAGCAGTTCTGCCCGAACATCGTCGATTCCAACGTGACGAGCAACAGAGTCAGCAACCCGCTTGTTATCGCCTGTGAGCATGAGGATTTTCTCAATTCCTATACTATGAAGCTGCTGGATGGCATGTTTTGCTTCAGGCTTGAGTACATCGGCAACGGCGATTAAACCTAGTGCCTGATCATCTTTTGCCGCAAATATGACTGTTTTACCTTCTGTTTCGAGGCGCTCTGCTTCCATGAAAAGCTGTTCAGCCCATTGGATACCAGCATCAGCCATGAGCTTTCGGCTTCCTACTCGAACGATATGATGTTCCATATCTACGATTACACCCTTACCTGTCACCGATTGAAGTTTAACAGGATTTTTGAGATCAATGTTTCTGTTGGAAGCAGCTCGAACAATAGCTTTGGCAAGAGGGTGTTCCGATAATTTTTCAGCATTGGCTGCGTGTTCAAGCAAATCTGCTTCTGAGACACCTGAAGCTGGTATGAGCTCTACAACTTCTGGTTGACCACGGGTAATGGTGCCTGTTTTATCCATCGCAATATATTTGATGGAGGCCGCTTGTTCAAGATATGCGCCACCTTTGAACAGAACACCTTTACGGGCTGCGTGGGCAATGGCAGAGAGGATAGTTGCAGGAGTTGAGATAACCAAAGCACATGGTGAAGCAACTACCAGGATGGTCATGGCCCTGTAAAAAACATCATCGAAAGGTGCCCATTCAAAGTACCACGGTAACAAGATCAGAAGCAAGGTTACGAGGATGACTCCACCAGCATACATGGGTTCAAAATCGTCAAGTAGGCGTTGTGTTTTCGCTTTACCGGCGCGAGCCCTTTGGACTAACTCTACAATACGAGATAAGGTTGATTCTTGTGATCCTCTGGTAACGGTTACGGCAACAGCTCCCAGAGTATTCATGGTGCCACCAAAGATGTCATCACCTACGGTCTTATCGACAGGAATACTCTCGCCAGTGATGGCGCTTTGATCGGCCGCTGTACTTCCTTCAAGTACCTTGCCATCCACAGCAAAACGCTCACCGGGCCTGACGATTAAAATATCACCTACCTGGACCTCTTCGACTGGGATCTCTTTTTCGGATCCATCGGATTGTCGTACCCGTGCTACATCGGGTCGCATATTCATCAGCGACTCAATCGCTCTATTACTTTTATCGAGAGCAAAATCTTGAAGAGCATTCGACAATGAAAACAAAAAAAGCAGGATAGCCCCTTCCATCCATTGATCGATCGCTGCGGCACCCAGGGCAGCTAGAATCATCAGTAGATCGACACTTGGCTTCGCTTTTTTGAGCTCATGAAATCCTTCTTTTATTCCATAGTAGCCCCCGCTCACATACGAAATCAGAAAAAAGTACCAGGAAAACTCCGTGTCAAAAAGTCCAAAAACTGGACCTAGCCATCCCAGTGATAAGGCCGCAAGGC
Organism: uncultured Chitinophagales bacterium; assembly: GCA_964640035.1. Taxonomy (GTDB): domain Bacteria; phylum Bacteroidota; class Rhodothermia; order Balneolales; family CAYWCV01; genus CAYWCV01. The sequence goes on along the minus strand of CAZXGO010000027.1, from coordinate 13,936 downwards.
AGATTACGGATAGCCAAAAGGAGAGAGAACCAAGAAGACGCATTTATCAATATACAAACAAGATCTTGGGATAACCCTCTGAAAATAAAAAAGCCTCAACATATGTGAGGCTTTAGATGCGGAGAGAGAGGGATTCGAACCCTCGGTACCCCTTATGAGAGTACAACATCTTAGCAGGATGCCGCTTTCGACCGCTCAGCCATCTCTCCGTGGATTTTGGTCTAGAAAAGTAAGATACGCCATAAGTCAGATCCTTGCAATAGGAGCCTCAATCGTGAGAATCCAGAACGTAGATTTGAGCTAAATTTCGACCCTCCTGTGCATAATCCAACCCATAACCGAGTACAAACAAGGTTGGGATCTCGAATCCTACGTGATCGATCTGGACATCATAGCGGGTAGCATCGGGCTTGTGTAACAAGGTGATCACTTTCACCGAAGCCGGCTTTTGGTCTTTGATTTTTTTTAGCAAATAATCCATAGACAATCCGGTATCGATAATATCTTCCACAATGATCAGATGTCGCCCTTCGATGGAAGCATCTAACATTTTTCGTTCTGTCACCAGACCAGAGGATACTTTTTCATCCCCGTAGCTACTAAGCTTATAGAAATCAACTTCACAAGGAATGCTAATATGACGCATCAAATCGGCCAAGAAGATAAATGAACCATTCAAGATTCCGATTAAGATCGGCTTGTTATCCGTGTACTCCTGGTTGATGATCTGGCCTAATTCGGCAACACGGGTATCGATTTGTTCTTTGCTGATGTATAGGCGAAAGGCTTCACCATTGCAGACAACGCGTTCCGGCAAAAAATGAGACATGAAGATTACGGTTTGAGATACAATTCTAAACAGGGATAGCTTATCGATGCTGATTGTGGCGCAAGGCGAATCAGAGGTCTTAAACTGTTGCTGCTAAATATACATGCGATGATGGTACCCTCCAATGTTAGAACCAGTGCTTTTGATTTTTGACGAGCTGGTATGTCCCATTCATTCAGAAGATCACTAATACGTTTAGAACCACCTTTGATCGCAATTCGATCTGCTACCTTCCAGGATCGAAGAATAAAATCCGTCTTGGGAAGGGGTAGTAGATAAGCTGATGAATGAGTCAACTCAGGGCCAGAGATCTTTTTTATGATCATCAGGTCATCCTCATACCCCTCTTCAAGAATGGTTTGTATGGGTATGACATATTCTGTTGTGTGGGAGGGGATTTCAAGAGAAATGATAACGAGCGCATCTGTATCTCGTACTACTTTGACATCATTGATCGAAAGCTCTTTACCCGCCTGAGAGTGCAGTAATTTTTGTACCTGTTGTACTTGACCGACAGAGGGACGTAGTCCATTTCGTTCTAGAAAGCGGTGAACTAGAGCCATTTGAAGCTCAAGTGGGTGATGGTTGAGGTGATTGAGTTGTATTTTCGACTTCTCATTACTATTGCTCAATGCATCCAACGCCTGTTGGTACATCAATCCATAACTCGCTACACGCTCCAGATTGATATCCCAGCCAGGGAATAGTGAGTCTAATCCTGAAAAAAAGTTATTTCTAATAAAGTTTCGGGAGTAATCGCTCTCAAAATTACTTTCATCATCACGCCATGGAATCTGATTGTCTAGTGCATACTCTTGAATTTGGGAGCGATCGAGATCAATGAGCGGACGAATACGAGGATGATCCACTGCTTTGAGGGCATCCCAGTTAGCCGGTGATGCCCCTCTGAGAATACGCATGAGAATGGTTTCGAGTCGATCACCTTTATTATGACCTAAAGCAATTGCTTGTGCATGTTCATGGTCAAACTCCGTTTCAAGTATCTGGTGTCTAAATTGCCTGGCCTCATCCTGGAAATTGTTAGAATTTCCCTCCATTTTTGTGGGGTAGTGATAGGTTTTATAACTGAGACCCAGGGTTTCACAGGTTTTTTCTACAAGAGCTTGATCCAGATCGGATGAAGTATCTCGTTGATGATAGTTCACATGAACTACATGAAGTTGATAGTTTAAACGGTGAAGAACATGAAGAAGAACCATGGAATCAACACCACCGCTCACAGCCACTACGAGATGACCTTTTTGAGGGGTAATGTTGTGTTTATTAAGATAGGCATGAACCTTCTCAACGAATGGGGAAGACTCGAACTTGCTCATAAGCGAATGTGTGAACTGTATAGTCGTCGTCCATCATGTGTAAGTGACCGCTGGTATTTACTCCCAGCATAAGTTTAGTGCCATCAATATCTAGACCATCCAGCTGGATTTTAACATGTTCTCCGTAACCAATGAGCTTTTCGTTGATCTGCTTGACGAGTTGGCGATCCAGCTGTTGCCACTGATCGTAGGCTTGCTCACAGCGATGCGTAATGTGAGCAAGTAACTCTTCGCGAGAGTAGGAAGATTGACTGAATTGAAATAGAGAGCCAGCCTGTGGTAGATCGGAAGGAAAAGTAGTTTGATTGACATTAATCCCGATACCGATAATACAGCGATCCAATTGGTTTCCATTAAATACCGTTTCCGTCAAAACCCCGCCTATTTTTTTGTCATGTATCATGAGATCGTTCGGCCATTTCAACTGAGTATGTAAACCGGTGGTAGCCTGAATCACTTCGGCAGCTGAGTATATGAATGCCAACGTCAGCATGAATAGGCGATCATGCTCATTTGGCTTGAGTAAATAACTCCAGGTGAGGTTTTGCCCGCTTTCAGTGACCCAATCACGTTTGTGTTGCCCTCTTCCCTGCAGCTGATCATCAGATATGCACAAAGATCCGTGCGTGATGGCATTAGATGGCATACTTTTTAGATAGGTATTGGTAGAATCAACCTCATCCAGATATAATAGATGTCGACCCAGGAATTGGGTTTTGAGAAGAGTTTCAAAGGTGGACGAATTAAAAGCATGCATGAACAAAAGGTAGTAATTTCGTTGATTATTCAACAAAAAAGCCCCGACAGAAACATCTGACGGGGCTTAAAGATGTGTGTGATTGATTTAATCAATCGATACGACAAAATCTTGTGTACCGAACTCATTTCCTTGATAAGCGTCCGCTTGCTCGTCGTTGAGCCAGCGATCACCATCTACAAAATATCTGAAACGAGATTGAGAACCGGCATTCATTTTTACGCTGGCTTCCCAATGATCTTTCTTTTTTGAAAACGGATTTGCTGTTGGGTTCCAATCGTTGAAATCGCCCACAAGCGACACATGGTGATGAGCGGCATCTAAGGGCAATTTAAAAGTAACCTTACATGCCGTACGTTTTGGGGTATATGATTTTTTAATCATGATGGTACAATTATGACTACATTTGAATAAGTTAACAGCCCAAATATACGAATTATTGAGAAAACTGGCTTAGGCCTTCCATTTTTGTATCACATGTTTGCGTTCTACGAGAGTATGAGCATCCAACAAATTTGATGCAAATTGCTTACACTCTTCGAGGGTAGAAGTACGAATCATTTTTCGTATCGATGGGATTGCTCTTGGATTCATACTAAGCTCGTGAACACCAAGGCCAATAAAGCAAGCGGCACTAACAGGATCTGATGCAGACTCCCCACACAGGGAAACCGGTATATTGTGTTGTTCTGCTGCTTCGCTCGTAATTCGAATGGCTTCCAGGACGGCAGGGTGAAGGGTATCGTAAAGCGATGAGACCTTAGGATTTCCACGATCAACGGCCATCACATACTGCGTTAGATCATTGGTTCCGATGCTGAAAAAATCAGCTACTTTACCAAGATGATGGGCCATAATCGCAGCAGATGGAACTTCAATCATCATTCCATATTTGATCGACGGATCATATAAAATTTGATTAGCAGATAATCTACGTTGAACCGTGTGAAGATGCTCATTAAAAAGATACCATTCGTCTACCGTGGTCACCATAGGTAGCATTATGCGGATCGTGCCGGGATGTAAGGCAGAAACTCTAAGAAGTGCTTCAAGCTGTGTGTCTAACAAAGCGGGTCGATCAAGTAAAAGGCGAGCGCCTCGCCAACCCAGATGTGGGTTTGTCTCAAGGATGTCCTTTTCTTTGAGTTTATCTCCCCCGATGTCTAATAAACGAAATGTTACACTGTGAGACTGACTTGCTTCAACGACACTAAGATAGAATTCTTGCTGCCTCGCAACGGATTGGTCACTTGACATTGTCATAAGCATAGATTCGGTCCGCACCAAACCTATACCCTGAGGTTGATACGTTGCGATATGCTCCAGATCTGTACCAAATTCGATGTTTGCTAAGACGCGGATGTGAGTTCCGCATTGAGTTTGTGCAGGCATTAGATCATCAACGCTTGGTCGGGATTGTTCTTGACCTTTTGTGATACGGGATTGAATGAGGGAACAAGTTTCCGGGTCAGGATCCAATAATAATTGAGCTTTATCGGCATCAATTGCCACTTTTAATCCATTTTGTGCAACATCCATGAGTTCTTTGAGACCCACAACAAATGGAATACCAATCGATTTAGCAATAATTACCACATGGGAGGTTGGACCTCCTTTAACCATAGCTGCACCAGAAATAAATGGAGCATATTCAATGAGTTCGGTAGGAGTAATTTCATGACTAACCAGGATATTACCGTGTGTTAGAGCTGGGAAATGCGCTAAGCTAAGATGTCGAAATAATCGATCTCGAATATCTCGTAGATCAGCCGTTCTTTCGACCATGTAAGCAATTCCTGTTTCTTCTATGCTCTGAATATACTTTTTAAATACCTGATCAATTGCTTGTTCAGCCAAAAGAGAAGATGCTTCAATACGTTGAAGAATTGATTGATTCAATTCCGGATCGTTGAGTATTTCCTGTTGCGTCTGGATAATATCAACAACTTCACTTCCCCTCATTTTTTTTGCAGCGTCCACAACCTGTTGAAGACTGATTATGGCATCATGGCGTGCCTGTCGATATCGTTCAGATTCCTGCGCCGGATCAGTAGCGGTTGATATAAGCGGACCTTTATGGTAGGTCTCACTAGGTATGAGCACAGTTCCAACAGCGCAACCCCCAGATCCATAACTACCTTGAATACTCTTGTGGTGGTCTTTGGACATACCTGGGGTGATTACGGTTCATTAAATCCGGCAGAAAATAAACCCAGCACTTCTTCACATGCTTTCTCTTCATCCTCACCTACAAACTCAAGTTCCAATTCTGCGCCTTGTTCGGCAGCCAGGGTCATTACACCCAAAATACTCTTGCCATTTACCCGATAACCATACATATGAATGAAGAAATCACATGTATAGCGCGATGCAACTTGAACCAGCTGTGCAGCTGGTCGAGCATGTAACCCAGCTGAATTGGTAACGGTTACTGTTCTTTTGATCATGGTAAGAGATCTTAAATCTTGATGTAACCTAAAATTAAGAGTAAATCTGACAGCTACAAGTATAAAAAACATATGGGTTAGCTACATGTAGATTCAGCTGATTATCCTATATAATTTCTTAACTTAAGCCCGATTCTATCCATTAATGTTTTTGAATATGTCCGTTACCCGAAAAGATGTTGCTTACATTGCAAATTTAGCACGACTTCAACTCAATGAGGCTCAAACTGAGTCTGTTATGAAGGATATGAATCGTATTCTTGAGTACATGGATTTGCTTAACCAGGTAGACACATCCGGCGTTGAGCCTCTCAACCATGTGGTGGAAATACCACCCGACTATCGAAAAGATATTGCCCTGCCACCATTAGATCATGATAAAGCGCTCTCCAATGCGCCGGATGCTGACAGCGACTACTTCCGTGTACCCAAAGTCATCGAATAAGAGAACCTATGGCAAAATCTAGTTCTGCAAAAAACACTCCGCTTACAGCTACTCCAGATCTTTGGGAAAAGCTTCCGTTGAAATGGAAACATACCATAAGTGTAGCAATTCTACTTTTGTTGCCGACCTTCCTCTTCCCGGATGTATTCTGGGGAGATCAGCGTTTTGTGGGGCATGATACGATTCAGTGGCGTGCATCATCAGAGTCAATCATTGCTGAACGGGAGACCACTGGTGAAGAGCCCCTATGGTCAGCAAACCAGTTTTCTGGAATGCCCGCCTATCTGGTATCATATAAAAAGATGGTTCCAAATATTGACCATCTGATTGCACTGCCGGAGACCTTATACCCAGCGTCTTTTTTCTGGGTTTTACTGATTGGGATGTATGCTTTCCTGCTCTGCTCAGGTTTTAAACCTACATCAGCGGTTTTGGGATCTGTTTTGGTAGGATTTTCGACCTATCTGCCCATCATTGTTGGAGCGGGACACAATTCCAAAATGGTAGCCCTCAGTTTCATCCCATGGCTCATGTTTGGATACAGCATGCTTCGTCGTGACGATCGCAACAAATGGCTCTCTGCCTTTGTATTTACCGGAGCATTTATTCTTCAACTGCGTGCCGGCCATCCACAGATCACCTATTATTTCATGTTCTTATTGGGACTTTGGTTCCTGTATGACTTAATTCAGGCATCGCGTGAAGGACGTATCAAATCTTTTTATCCGGTGATGGCTTTTGTCGTCGTAGCTGGCCTGGTGACTTTGCTGGCCAACGCACAACCCTACTGGAGTATCTATGAGTACTCTCCTTACAGTATCCGCGGTGGCGGAACGGTTGCTGCGCCGGAAAGTACCGGCTTGGACATGGAATATGCTTTCCGCTGGTCGCAAGGATGGGGTGAATTACTCACATTACTGATTCCAAACGCCTATGGTGGTGCTGAAGCCTATTGGGGACCAAAATCCGGAACGAGTGGTCCACATTACTTCGGTGCCGTTACCATGATCTTTTTGATTCTGGGATTATGGAAGTCGACCTTCAAACTCAAGTGGGTATTCTTTGCTGCCGGAGTCCTTAGCATTTTGTTCGCAGTGGGAGAAAACTTTGCCAGCCTAAACGGCTTCATGTTCCAGTATTTTCCCCTGTTCAATAAGTTTAGGGCACCGGAAACCTGGTTAGTTCTCGCCGGATTTACCTTCCCGATCATTGCCCTTGCAGGATTTGAGTACGTGCTGAAAAAGGCAAATGAGATAAAATTGAAAGACTGGTTCCCTGCTCTTGCACCAGTGATGCTGATTGCTATGGTTTTCGCCTTTGGTAGTGGAGCGATGTTGAGCTTTGAGAAGCCCGGACAGTTTGATCAACTCGTCGAACAAGTTGCTTCAGCGAATCAAGTGAGTCCTTCGGATAGCAGGGTGCAACAGCAGGTTTTAGGATTTATTAACAATACCTTGAAACCAGAGCGTGAAGCCCTGGCCTCTGCTGATAGCCTGCGATTGCTCATTTTGGTTACGCTCTCGGTGGGCGTGATCATTGCAGTAAGTTTCCGCAAGATTGGTGCAGGTGTAGCAACCCTAATATTGATTGCCGTTTCGGGATATGATCTCATTAGCGTTGGGCAGCGATATGCGAACGAAAAGAGTTTAGCTTCCAAGGAGTTTGATGCCGCTGCCATCGTTGAGCAAACCCGTCGCCCTGTGGATACCTGGCTTGCTGAAAATGTCAAGACAGATGAACCTTGGTCATACCGGGTGTTCCCACTGGCAGATAATGCCTTCAATAATGCCATCCCCTCCTATTTTTACCCTTCTCTGGGGGGATATAGTGGAGCACGTATGGCTATTTACGACGACCTGATGTCAAGATCCATCTTTGTGGGTGAATTTGGTATCAATGTTGGGGTGCTAAATATGCTCAATACGAAATATTTGACCTACGGACCGGGGCTGAGTATCCCAGGCTGGGAGCAGATTCAGGAATTTGAAGGCATGGCGGTCTACGAAAATAGCCGCGTTTTACCGAAAGCCTGGTTTGTAGGACAAGCAGATCAAGTATTGAATGGGGAATTATCGCTTGCAAAAATCAATCAATTCAACTTTGATCCAGCAAGGATGGCTGTTGTAGAAACGGATACCAGACTACCTGAAATCGTTGTTGATTCAACGGCAATAGCTCGTATTAGGGAGTACAGTGGACGGATAATCCGTATTGAGACGAATCGGTCTGTAGGTTCCGGATTACTTGTACTTGGAGAATTGTACTATCCGATAGGATGGAAGGCGACGATCAATGATGAGCCGACTGAAATCTTAAAGACTAACTTCGCCTTACGTGGGATCATCGTTCCAGAAGGGACGAACACGGTTGAATTGCGTTTTGACCCGCAGTCGCACACCCTGGGTACTACACTGGCTTACGCCGGACATGGAATTTGGCTCCTCTTTGGGGTGATGGCTTTTGTGAGCATGCGTAAAAGACGCAGCGATAGCACTGAGTAGATCGATATTTTGAAAGCTCGATGCAAGGTTCTCATCATTACGTACTACTGGCCACCAAGCGGTGGATCAGGGGTACAACGATGGTTGAAATTTGCAAAATACCTCCGAGAATTTGGATGGGAACCTATCGTTTACACCCCAGAAAACCCAGAGTATCCAGCATACGACCCTAGTCTTGAACGAGATATTCCTGAGGGAATGTTGATTTTACGTCAACCCATTTGGGAACCATACACCCTTTACAAGCGATTAACAGGGCGTAAAAAATCGGATCAATTAGGTGCTGGTTTTGCCTCTGAAAAAAAAGGACTCGGTTTTACTGAGCGACTCTCCAGGTGGATTCGGGGAAATGTCTTTATCCCAGATGCCCGACGCTTTTGGATTCGTCCATCGGTGCGGTACCTCAGAGAATGGCTAAAGGAGCATCCTGTAGATGCCATCGTCTCGACGGGTCCTCCCCATTCCATGCATTTAATAGCTTTAAAGCTAAAAGAAGAGCTCGGCATCTCCTGGCTGGCCGATTTTCGGGATCCCTGGACGAACATAGATTATTATCAGGATGTCTTGCCTGGAAAAAGGGCAGATCGACTGCATCATGAGCTTGAAAGGCGTGTAATAACAACGGCCGATCTTGTAAGTGTTGTGAGTCCAACGATGCAGAAAGAATTCGAAGCGGTTTATAATGCTAAGATCATCACCCTAACCAATGGCTTCGATGAAGATGATCTACACGATGCCGAGCCACTTCCTGTCGACGATTCCCGCTTCAGCATCGCTCATATCGGAACCATGAACGCCAGCCGTAAACCGGATACCCTGTTTAAGGTCATCGCTAGTTTACGAGATGATGGCATCTTGAGTGAATCCAACTTCGTACTTCGATTAATTGGTCGCGTGGATTACAGCATCCATCAGCTAGCTCAGCAATATTCTCTGGAATCGCTGGTGGAGTTTATCCCCTATCTTTCTCATGAGGAGGTTATTCGCTATCAGAAAGGAGCCTCGTGCTTGTTGCTGCTATTGAATCAATCACAGAATGCTAAGGGAATTTTACCTGGAAAGTTTTTTGAATATATGGCCAGCAAGGTGCCAATTCTTTGTCTGGGCCCGCTTGATAGTGATGCAGCGGGAATACTGGATGAAACGCTTTCTGGAACTTGCATAGAATATGATGATGCAGAATCGTTGATGAAATTCATCCCATCTCACTTAGGCAAGCATCACGATCTTACTTTCAACGATACAAAGGTATCAACATTTAGCAGGCGAGCATTGACTAAAGAGTTAGGTAAGTTATTGAACCAGATGACCGATCAGATGTAGTAGTGCCTCTTTTCTCTGATCGATGGTAAACATAGATTCAATCCGTTTACGAGCTTCAAGACCCGTCATTGATTGATCCTCGATAGCTTGCTGTAGGATCGCTACCAGGTCTTCAACGTTTTTTCTCTTCAAGATGTAGCCGGTGTCATCAATAATAAATGGAATCGCTGCTACATTTGAGCCAATTGGAATACATCCACAAAGCATAGCTTCACACAAGGCATTGGGAAAGCCCTCGGATAACGAAAGTTGGAGGTAAAAGCGATGTTGATTCAGTAAATCCACCAAGCCCTTACGATCCGTTTTAGCATAAAACTGAATATTTCGCAGTTCCTTAGGTATCCATGCAGGCCTTTCGGCAGTTCCAACTATTGTAAAAGTGGCTTCTGGAAATTTCATGGCCATCTCTACAACCAGATCAATGCCTTTAAGCATGTACGTTCGAAAGCTATTCAGCCCTGCAATCACCGTAATAAAGTGCTTCTCAGGGCGTGATCCCTCAAACATAGGCCAGTCATCCGAAGCAAACCCATTCCATACCTCTGTGACCCGTGCTTTAACTCCTCTACAAAAATGTTGAAAGCCTTGATTAGGGGCGCCTATAGGGTCATACGTATACTCACTGCTCACCAAGGACCGATACACAGGCACATGTTGAGAACTCCATCGAAGCGATAGGCAGGTAAAAAAGCCAAGGATTTTTCGGCTGAAATTACCATAGGAAATAGCTGGGAATCGAGTACAATCCGTACCTCCTAATACAATGATGGATCTGAGACCAAAAAATCGATCAAATAGTGAGGGCAAAAAAGAAACATACCCGCCAATAATGGTAAAGCTGGCATATGCAGAATGTTTATGCTTGATTAAAAACAGAAGCTGTTTCATAAACATCATGGGAAGATGCCACTTTTTTCTAACGGCAAAATCGAATTCCTGAATGTTGTAATAAGGTGCCAACATCTCAATATCCCTAGCAACAAAGCTGCTGCGATGGACATAGAAACACAAGAGCTGCGGTTTTTGCATGAAGATTTTACTTCCTGAATCCTCGTAACCTGATCTGAAGCAGAGCCCTCTTTAAATAGTGCTTTAAGACCGGCTGAAATGATCGGTCTTTCGTTTCAAAGACTATCAATTGATAGTCGGCAGGCTCAAAATGAAGAGCGTAGGATTGGAAATATGCCAATCGAAAACCAGCTGATTCTGCATCTGAAATTAATCTCCCAGCCGACAGCGATTGATCAATGATCTGAAGTTTATCCGGATCATTGATGCGAACGAAATCCAAATAGCTTGGATGTGGAATATGAATGAGCAATTTCCCATCTGGTTTGATCACCCTGAAAATTGCCTGAAACACCTCTCCATGAAGTTCGACAGGAATGTGCTCCATTACATCAGGCACAATAATCATATCATAGGAACCTTCTATAGGCTCTTTCGTCACATCAGAAACCGCAACCTGAACATGTTTATGCTTGGCCAGACGCTGTGCAGCCATCGTTATATTCCCCGGACTGATATCGAGTCCCCTAATCTGACCGTTTGAACAAAATTCGGCGATGAGCTGTGTAAGCTGACCAGAACCACACCCAACTTCCAAAACAGAATAATTCGATTTGAGACCAAATTTTTTTAGCCACTTAAGAATTTGGGCGTGTCGATCGTTGATGCCTGATTTTTGCTGGTAGTTTGCGAATTCATCATAAAATTCGACTACCTCTTGTGTTGTATTGTTCATCTTAGAATATCGTGATAATACCGAATACAAGCGTATATTCGAGTAAACAAAAATTTAGTAATACCAGGTGGGAATAGTCGTCCGTCAAAGCATGATAAATACCGCCATCTCTTATGTTGGGGTGGTATTGGGTGCCATAAACCTCGTGTGGTTGTTCCCTATGATGCTTGGAGATGCTCAGTTTGGATTAACACGATTACTCTTGTCGGGGAGTATGATTGCATCTCAGATTGCACACCTTGGCATGGGAAATGTAACCTATCGCTTTTTCCCACAATTCAGAGATCCACAAAAAGGTCATCACGGATTTCTGAGAGTCTTACATGTGGTTCCCATCATCGGTTTTATGATCGTCTTGGGACTCTTTTTCTTATTCAGGGATGTAATGTCTGGATTTTTTGCTGAAAATGCCCCTCTTTTTGTTCAATATGAATTATATCTGATCCCATTAAGCTTTTTTGTACTCTACTTTAATGTGATCGAAGCCTGGTTGGTCTCTGTTTACAGAACAATAGCAAGTTCTCTCATTCGAGAGATAGGCTTGAGAGCATTTCAGCTATTAACAGTGGTGATGTATTATCTCGGATGGGTAGATTTTGATGCATTCATCATTCTCTTTGTTGGCTCTCAGGCCCTATCTACTCTGATATTATACCTATGGGGAGGATACACCAAAGAATTTAGCTGGAAAACGCCATATTCAGATCCAAGCCCCGGTATTCGAAAAGAGATGAGTAACTATGCCGGATATGCTATTTTAGGTGGTATTTCTGCGATTGCGGTCACAAATCTGGATATTTTGATGGTGGGTGGGTTTCTGGGAGAGTCGAGTGCCGGATTTTATGCTATCGCTTTTTTTATTGGGACTATCATCACCATTCCTGAAAGAAGCATTTCGAAAATCAGCTATCCTATCATTGCTGATGCTTTCAAAAAAGGTGACATGGACAAAATTCACAGCCTCTACAAAAAGACTGCCTTGAATCAACTCATCATAGGATCCCTAATATTTGTTGGGATCTGGTCAAATACGCATAATATGATTCAAATCCTGCCGGATGGCTTTGAACAGGCTAAATACGTTGTGATATTGATTGGAGCTGCTAAATTGATGGATATGTCAACGGGAGCAAATGGCATTATTTTACTGAATTCGCCATGGTATCGTTATGATCTGATAACCAATGTCGCATTGGTTGCTTTAACGATTTTGAGCAATACGCTTCTTATTCCGGTATTTGGACTTACTGGAGCAGCATTGGCAACTTTTATTACTATTGCTGTTTATAACAGCATTAAGTTCGGTATCATTTGGTGGAAGATGCGGATTCAGCCTTTCCAAAAATCTACTATACTAGTGGCGTTAATCGCGATTTTGTGCCTGGTACTCGCTCATTTTATACCCATTTTGGAAGTCCTATGGATCGATATTGTAGTACGGTCCCTTTTTATTGCAATACTCTTTGGAGTTCTTATTCTTAGCTTCAGAGTATCTGAAGATGTTGATCTCATAAGCAGTCAAATGGTGTCCAAACTTCGGGAAATGCTTAATTTTAGAGCAAATTAATTCAAAAACCATGAATACCCCTTACTACGCTCACCCGACAGCCATTATCGACGAGCCCAGCAACATCGGTGCCGGTACCAAAATCTGGCATTGGGTACATGTGATGCCGGGAGCCATCATTGGTGAGCACTGTGTGCTTGGACAGAATGTGTATGTGGGTGGTAAGGCTGTTCTGGGTAACAAAGTACGCGTTCAAAACAATGTCTCCATCTATGACAGGGTATTCCTGGAAGATGATGTTTTCTGTGGTCCGAGTATGGTATTTACAAACGTCATCAACCCACGCAGCCATGTGCAGCGTAAGGAGGAGTACCTGGACACCCGCGTAGGTAGAGGAGCCTCCATCGGTGCGAATGCCACCATCGTTTGTGGCAATCGAATAGGAAAATATGCTTTTATTGGTGCGGGATCAGTCGTTACCAAAGATGTACCCGATTTTGCCCTGGTCATAGGTGTCCCAGCAAAACAAATAGGATGGGTCTCCCGTGCCGGCCACCGATTGGATTTCGATAACTCCGGACTTGCTGTTTGCCCTGAAACGGGTGAAAGCTACCTACTCAAAGACAACCGTGTCACCCAAAGCCATCCAGCATGATCCCATTATTAGATCTGGACGCCCAATATAAAAAGCTCAGAAAACCCATCAGAGCAGCCATTGATGAGGTCTTGTTGGCTCAAAATTTCATCATGGGAGAGACTGTAGCGCTTTTTGAACAGGAGATCAACAGCATTATTGGAGCCAAACATGCCATTTCATGTGCTTCCGGGAGTGATGCCTTACTTCTGGCCCTTATGGCGATGGACATCGGACCCGATGATCTCGTACTGACCACACCCTATTCTTTTTTCGCCACTGGTGGGGCCGTTGCTCGCCTGAGGGCCACTCCAGTCTTCCTGGATATCAAGGGTTCTGACTACAATCTCGATCCCAACCAAGTGGAAGCTTTTTTGAAGAAGAAACATCCCCTGGCGAAGCGTCTCTGGAC
>CAZXGO010000026.1:10154-25150 GCA_964640035.1 uncultured Chitinophagales bacterium | reverse complement strand
TTGATAAGGGTTAGCCTCTGGCATGCATCGATGACTGCCGACTGTTGTGAGGCCACTGAAATAGCGGATCCCTGCCACAATCTCAGCCGTCGCCGTTGCTCCCTGCACACTGGCATGATACAGATGGATCCCCGCCAGAGGCCAGCGTCGCTCCAGGGTGTCACGGATATCCTGAAAGGCGGCTCCCGTTGCCGAGGTCACCACACCGATATGCTTGGGAAAGCGGGGCAAAGCACGCTTGTGCGCCTGATCGAATAATCCCTCCGCCTCCAATTTCTGCTTGAGGGCCAGGAATGCCTTCTGCAGGGCGCCTTCACCAGCAAGCGACACTCTGCTTACGATGAGTTGATAGCGTCCGGAGGGAGGATACACCTGAATGGCTCCTCCTACCTGTATTTGCTGCCCATGCTGCAGACGCAGATTGAGTCGCTCTGCCGTACTTCTCCAGATCACACAGGCAAGCTGAGCCCCATCGTCCTTCAATGTAAAATAAATGTGTCCACTACTGGCAAAGGTAGGCTGTGATACCTCGCCCTCGACCACCACCGAGGGGAAATCGGCCTCCAGGCGCATTTTGATGGCCTGGGTGAGCTGACTGACACTTATTACAGAATTTGACATTTGTAAGGTTGGGATCAACTTTGGGATGGCTTAACTTACATAAAACCCAGAACGATCGCATTCATATCTGAGAAAATTGTCTGTTCGGATTTTCATTCTTTTTTTCAGCACTCTTGTTTTTTTATCCTGCCAGGGTTCTTCAACCCATGATCTGGTACAGGTAAGTGTAGAGTTACGCAACCAGTTTCAAGATGAGGCCTGGATCGAAATTAAGCCTCTCCACTACAAATACGCTCCAAAAAAACGTTGGCATCTTGGTAAAGGAGAGCGTGTCCAACAATCGTATGACATCGAAGTCCCAAGAGGATCATGGCTGGTTGTTCGTCTGGGAACCGAAGAGTATGACATGCCGATGATGCGTTCCGGTATGCTGCACATTGAAGCGAACGGTGCTTTACGCCCGGTGATCAATTCCATTGAGGTGGATGGCGAAATCTTGCAAGACTACCTTAGATGGATGAGCGATGATCTCGCTTATCAGGATAGTATCAAAAGTTTGCTTCCTGATTTCAATGCCGGCTCCACAGATGAAACCATCCGTTTGGCAAAAGCTCGTAAAACACTAGCTAGAAGTGTGTTTGAGCATGGAGATCTTCACCATATCACCTATCGTATTTTGGGAGAATACATCGTTTTACGTCTTGAAGCTATCCCTCGAAAGGCAATATTGCCCGGATATAATGCTGCTCAGGAACGGGAAAGCATTTTCAAAGAAGCGCGCCGTAATAACTTTTTTACCTTCGAGGTTCTGCGTGCCCAGCGCGCCGGAAGTCGCGATTTTACTCATGCATGGGCGAACAGTTTTGGCTTTGAACAGGAAATCCGCGCCGAATACGGCCAGGATATCAGCGCTCAGGATGTTCAGCGTCTTGGTTTCGATCGTTTCAATGCAGCCCAACAATCCGTGGCCGATAAAATTCTGGATCAGGAAGCCAAAGCCTATACCGAAATGCATTTGGTGGCCGAGCGTCTCGGCGATGCCAGCTTCGAACAAGCTGAGCCCAGTTACCTGCAATGGATGCAGGACTGGTCAGCCCTTTACCCATCATGGGCTGATTTTCTTCAATTTCATTATGAGGGAGTGAAGCGGGTCACACCGGGTCAGCCGGGAGTGCCCTTCTCTTATACGGATGCCCAGGGACAGGAGTTTTCCTTGGATGATTTCAAGGGTAAATATGTACTCCTTGACTTCTGGGCCAACTGGTGTGCGCCTTGTTTGGAAGAATTTCCCGATATGAAACGGATCTATGAGCAAACCAGTCGTGATGACTTTGAGATCGTAGCCATCTCCCTTGACCTTGATCGTGACTATTGGCTCTCGCGCATCCCTGTTCATAATAATCCATGGCCGCAGTTATGGGCCGGCAAACAGTTCGAAGAAGAAGTGTTTTTGACCTACCGCGCCGGAGGCATCCCCTTCTATGTCCTCCTGGGAAGGGACGGAACCATCCTTCGGGTCAACGACATCCGGGCCACGTATAATTTGGAAAGTGTCTTAAAAAGTCTGCTCGAGGCCGAAAAAGCTTCCTAGCACTTGAGATCTCGGATTCGTACCTTTGAGACATCTCACTCTCCGAAGTCACTTCTATGCATCATCGTCCGGATACTCTATTTACGAACACCCGACCCATCGGAGGCTCCTTCGATGGTAGCAGCATCCTACATCTAGAGATACGTCAAGGCAAGATCGTGGCCTGGCATTCGCCTGAGTCCTCATCGCTGCCTACCGATCTGCCCACTCATGATATGAAGGGCGCCTATGGTTCACCCGGCTGGATGGATATGCATGTACACTTGCGTGAGCCTGGTTTTGAGCATAAAGAGACCATCGAAACCGGCTGTGCCGCTGCTGCCTTCGGTGGATTCACCGCCATGGCCTGCATGCCGAATACGAATCCTCCGATCCATACCCGCGATGTGGTCGAGTATATCATCCGCAAATCGGAGCAGCTGCCGGTGGCGGTACACCCCATCGCCTGTGTATCCAAAGATCGCAAGGGCAAACAGATCACGGAAATGGCCGACCTGAAAAAGGGGGGAGCGGTAGCCTTCAGCGACGACGGTGATCCGGTCTATGATGCCCGCCTCATGCGTGTTGCTCTTGAATATGCTTCCATGCTCGATATGCCCATCATCAACCACGAAGAAGATCTCAGCTTGTCGCGTCCGGGTCATATGAATGAGAGTGCGGTCTCAACCCGCTTGGGTCTGCAGGGTACCCCTGCTATCGCCGAAGAGGTGATGATCGCCCGCGATATCCTGCTTGCCCAACACACCGGAGGCCATGTCCACGTGGCCCATATCAGCACCAAAGGAGCCGTGGACTTGGTTCGCCAGGCCAAAGCCCGTGGCATCAAGGTGACCACCGAAGTGTGTCCTCATCATTTCGACCTCACCGATGAGGAAATCGACCGCCGCCATTTCGACACAAACTGCAAGATGCACCCGCCTCTTCGTACCGAAGAAGACCGCCTTGCCATGATCGAAGGACTCCTCGACAGAACCATCGACGCCATCTGTACGGACCATGCCCCTCATGCTATTGAAGAGAAAGAAGTTGAGTTCATTTACGCACCCAATGGAATCCTGGGACTCGAAACGGCCTGGCCCCTCAGCGTGCGTCGCTTACTCGATGAGTCGAAGATGCCCCTGAAGGCCATCCTCGATTGTCTGATCAAAGCGCCTCGTGAGATACTGCGCTTGCCGGTGCCCTCTCTAGAGACGGGGGCTCAGGCTGAACTCACCTTTTTCAACACCGACGAAAACTGGACCTATCAGCAGAAACATATCAAGAGCAAGTCCATAAATACGCCATACATAGGCGAGACCTTCAAAGGTAGGGCCGTGGGGATCTATAACCGATCGCTCTTTGTTGAGAATACCCTATAAAAAAAGGGGGCTGCATTAAACAGCCCCCTTTTTTTATCCTGTAGCAGGGAGAACTGCTCCCTGCGAATCAAAATGTTATCGTACCAGAACGACTTTGGTGTAGGTGGTTCCACCGGCAGGATTGCCATCAATAAACTGATCTGATCCGAAGGCTACTTTTACACCATCCACATCGGTCCAGTTTTTGTAAGTAGTACGCACGGTGGCTTCGCCGCCCGTTTGTGGTAGAAAGCGGGTCATCTCCATTTTCAAAGGTAAACCTGATTCGTTTGAAATCCAGTATTTGGCACCTGGACCCACGTTAACTTGGATAATACCATATTCGGTGCCATCCACGGTTTCCATACCTACAAACGTTGCATTAAGCTGGGCCTTGCGAAGGGAAATACTGAGGTAATGGGTGTCGAGGCCCATCTGAATTTCAGCGGCCCCGTCGGCGCCCATATTCTGCTCCTGTTCACCAACACGCATGATGGCAACGCCATCTTTATAATTTTGTTGAATCGAACCCATTGGGGAGTTGATATCTACCGATAATTCACTTGGGAAGATCATAGTACTTACAGCATCCAAAGCCATCGGGCCTTGAGATATTTTACCTGTAGCTTCGATACCTCGGAAATTGGTTCCTTGTGCTACAACAGCATCCGCCATCTTGCTGAGCCATTCGGCGCCTTTGGGGTCACCACTTACCGGTGCTTTCGTTGCAGCCTGAGGACTTGGAATGGTGATGTCAATCTCGCGAATGGTTCCATATTTCGATAGCTGAGATTCCACAGCTGCTTTATTACTTACTACCAGGATCTGCATATCGTCCGGACGAAGTTTGGTTTTGGCCACTCGTTGGATGTCTGCTGGAGTCACTCGTTTCACCTCATCGATGAAGCGATCAAACAGATCGGCAGGAACCCCATTGTATTCGTTAGAAATACGCTCGTTGAGAACTGCAGCGCGACTTGTGTACCGAAATACGAGGCTGTTAAAGAGTTGATCTTTGATTTTGTTGAGTTCTTCTTCGCTAACAGGCTCCTCCTGAAGGCGAAGTATTTCGCCCTTGATGGCGTCGATGGCCTCTGCCGTTGTCTCAGGCTTGGTCATTACACCGGCATAAAAACTGCCCTTGTAGTTGATATTACTCTCGTAGTTGGCGAACACAGCATAGGCAAGACCTAAATCCGTACGCACTTTCTGGAAAAGACGACCTGAAAACCCTCCTCCCAGAAGCTGGTTCATCAAACGTAGCGCAGCATAGTCAGGATCGGTGCGTAAACCACCCTCATGACCCAGATACACCACGCTCTGTTGAGCATCTTTCTTGTCAACCAGATTAATTTTTGCATTCATCTGGTAGTCCACTTCCGGGAAGCTCAATTCGGATGGGTTGCCTTTAGGGATCGTGTTGAAATAGCGTTCAATGGTTTTACGCATGTCGGCGGTTTTGAAATCACCAACCACTTGTAAGAACATGTTTGATCCGACAAAAGCATCCCGATGAAAAGCCACCATATCGTCGCGGCTGATGTTGTCGACCGTTGCGTATTCCACTTCACGCGTGTAAACACTGTTATCGCCATAGATGAGCTTATCAAACTCGCGACCGGCCACACCCTGAGGGTCGTCATTACGGCGTGAGATACCCGATTTTGTCTGACGTTTGGCCAGCTCGACTTTGTCGTCCGGGAATGCAGGATTCGTGATCACATCGACAAATACCGGCACAAGGGTATTGAAATCTTCTTTCAGCGTGAATAAGGATGCATTTCCCGCACTGAAGCTGATGCTTGTCCCAATACTGGCAGCTTTATTTTCCAGAAGGATATTGAGCTCATCGGCAGGGTGTTTGGCACTGCCACCTGAACGTATTACCGAACCGGTTAAGGAAGCTAGCCCGGTTTTATCGGCTGGTTCGAGAATACTTCCGGTACGAATCAGTATGCTCATATTGATCACCGGAAGCTCATTGTCTTCTACTAAGTAGACTTTGATCCCATTCTTCAATGTGAAGGTCGTCACATTAGGCTTCGTAAAAGACTTGATTTCCGGGAATGTGAGTTCATTCCAGCGCTCCTGAGCAATTCCGTTTATACCGGTTGCTAGCAGGAGGGTAAATAGTAGAAATGCTTTTTTCATGGATGTTTTGAACAAATACATTGGATTTACTCTCCTTTAGGCTGGTTATCGGCCCTGTTTACGATGGAGCCTACCGTTCTTTTTTGTGGAATGAGGTAGGTATTGGCCACACGGGTCAGATCGTCGATAGTCACCGCGTTGAGGGCCTCAACATCAGTGAATACGGTTCTCCAATCCCCCTTTTGGGCATGTAGTGTGGCCAGACTTAAGGCCAAAGAGCTGTTGTCGGCCAGTGATCGAATGAGTCCTGCACGAATGTTGGTACGGGCACGATCCAGCTCTTCCTGGGTGATGGCGCTTTGCTTAACGGCATCCAATTCCTCTTCGAAAACCGATTCAATCTCAGCTAAATCAGCTCCCTGACTTGGAACAAATAAGCTCAGGAACATGGTCTGATATTTTGTGCCAGGAAATCCATTCAAAGCCAAAACTTCGATGGCAAGCTGTTCTTTTTCCACCAGGCGCTTGTATAAACGCGATGTACGACCAGAACTAATTATATCTCCAAGCAGATTCAAAGCCTGAAAATCCGGGTGATGGCTAGCTACTGTTGGGTAACCCATCAATAGGAATGGCTGGGAATTATCTTCCATGACGAAGCGACGCTCGCCACGCTGGGGTGCTGGCTCGGTAACCATGAGCGGGGGAGGTGGACCTGCAGGAATATCACCGAAGTACTTGTCGGCAAGTTCGCGTACCCGCTCGGGATCAACATCACCTGCTATGGCAATGGTGATATTTGAGGGGACATAAAAGGTCTGATAAAAACGCATGGCGTCGGCCATCGTCGTGGCATCAATATCAGAGAACCAGCCTACCACTGGGTTACCGTATGGGTGGCCACCATAAGCAATGCGTAAGAACTCTTCGATCAAGCGTCCTACAGGGTTATTTTCGGTACGCATACGACGCTCTTCCTTAACAACCTCTTTTTCTACATAAAACTCACGAAACACCGGATTCTTGAAACGACTAGATTCCAGATTGAACCAGAGCTCAATTTTATTCTCAGGTAAGCTGTAGTAGTAGAAGGTCTGCTCAGCACTGGTACCCGCATTTAAACCAACGCCTCCCGCTTGCTGGATAATCTCGGAGAACTCATTGTTCTTGACGAAGGTTTTAGCCTCATCTTGTAGGCGATTGAAATCGGCCCAAAGCGTATTCAGTTTGGATGAGTCTGCATTAATCTTCGTTTTTTCACGATACCAGTTGATATAAGCCTGATCAAGCTGTTCAAGAACTACCTTTTCCTTCTCATAATCGGTGGTTCCAACATAGTTATCCCCTTTAAAAACCATATGTTCAAAAAGGTGAGCGATACCTGTGTTACCCACTGGCTCATTGACGGATCCTACATCTGCATAGGTCACAAAACTCACCACAGGAGCAACATCCCGTTTGATGACAATAAAGGTGAGTCCGTTATCAAGAGTAAATGTTGTTACTCTTTTTTCAAATTCAGTTAGCGATTGCGCTGTAGCATGAGTGTTAACTAAGAAAGTACTCATCAAAATGAGCACTCCTAACCCGAACCACCGTGTTCGTTTCATAAGTAAACTCGATTGTTTAACGTTTGTTGGTGCTGCCATGTAAAGAAGGGATTCACTAGCCATTACAAGGCATATTCTTTTATATTACGGAGTATTTTCCAAATGGTTACAATTTCATCACCTCACATGGATGTCACACTCATCGTTGAAAGACGAAGTTCTTGACAAAATAGTTGTACTCTTTTTTTGACTTAGCCCATCCGGTCTTTTTTATGAAATTTCGCATTGTACTCCTGTTCATCGTATGGCTTCAAGCCATCAACCCGCTCACTGGCTGCGCTACGTCTCAAGACCGAAATCCATCGGGACCCTTATCGCCCAAAGAGTATGTTATCGTTACCCATAACATTGAAAACCTCTTCGATGCTGATAGCATCGCAGCCTACGACGATTACAAACCCTTCGATAAACAGGGTAATGTTCAATATTCGAATACCCACCTGCTGAATAAGATTCAAAATACGGTGCGTTTAATGCAACAGTACAATAATGGTCGCGGACCCGACGTGCTCATGGCAGTCGAAGTAGAAGCCGACCACACCAGGGGATCTGAGATTCAGGCAAAAACGTTTCTGGATCGCTGGTCATCTACAACCCTGGTTAAGATGTTAGGAGAGGACTTTACTAAAGAGATTGCTGATCTACCCTCGGAATTGCTCCTGCTTAAAGGCTTTTGGGATGCCGGTATGAAAGAGTATGATGTGGCTACCATAGAACCAGATCCAGCAGCCAATGGACGCCCAAGTTCCGTCATCAAAAATGTTGTCTTTTCCCGCATCCCCATCATGCATGAAAAAACGAAAGCACATCCCACCGTCGACGCACGACCCATTTTGGAAGTCTGGTTGGATGTGGATGGTTCTCCTCTCGTCACCTTTACCAATCACTGGAAATCAGGTGCTTCTAATGCGGAAACTGAACAAACGCGTATTCAAAACGCCCAGGTCCTGCGTGCTCGTGTTAATGAGCTCCTGGTTGAAGATCCATCTATTGATTTCGTGATTGGTGGCGACCTCAACAGTGATTACAACCAGATTCAACGGTATACGTCCATGTTCTACACGGGAATAAACAGTGTACTTCAGACCACTGGCGATGAATACAAGGTTAGTCAGGGTAGCCAGGATGTGTATAATCTCTGGTATGAGCTACCGGTCGACCAGCGTCGATCCGACAGCTATTTCGAGTACTGGGGTACATTGATGCATCTGATTGTCAGCCCCGGGATCTATAACAGATCCGGTGTCTACTATGTCGATAACAGCTTCTCAGTGGGTGCTTTTGCTGGTTTGAACGCCAACGCTCACCATTTGGCACCCTTCCGTTGGACCAGCGCACTCGGTGGTTTGGGATACAGTGATCACTTCCCATTGAGTATGACGATCGCCAGCAGATCGCCTGAGTCCGGTCCTTATATCCCCACCAATCCAGGTGTCGAAAACGACGACACCTGGAAGCCGATCAAGGTCGATACCCGTCGTCCCCCGGACGCCCTCATCACTCGAATGGAAGCAAGCCGTACACAGGAGTATCTAACGGCTACCTATTATGATGCCTTTTTGGAGGTAACGGCGACGGTAAAAGAGGATGGCTCCCTCAGAGTGGGTACCATCGACTTTACGGTCTATTCGCCAACCTTCCGTGCTCCACAGGTGCTGAGCAGC
Source organism: uncultured Chitinophagales bacterium (assembly GCA_964640035.1). GTDB lineage: Bacteria > Bacteroidota > Rhodothermia > Balneolales > CAYWCV01 > CAYWCV01. The sequence continues at coordinate 16,296 of CAZXGO010000026.1, read as the reverse complement.
CAGTACAAGCCCGGTGAGACGGTCACGTTTGTTGGTCGACTAAGTAATTTTCGAGGCACCTGGCAGTTCATCATTGATGACCGATCCTTTATACAGACGAAAAACTAAATGAGCCAGTTGCTCTGAACCCTCGTTTTACTATGCGCTTGATGTTCCACGTACTCTTGTGGTGGTGTTTATCCATCCTGCTTTGGTCGGTACCGGCACAAGTAGCCTCCGCTCAGATCAACTTTCGTTATCCAGGGCCTGAAGCACCTATTTTTGGTGCTATACCCATGCAAGCATTTGCAATGGATCCGTCAGATACAACCGAAAATGACTACCGCTATCTGTTCAAAGGCATGGATGTTCGCTTTGAAATGAAAGGGGATCGTATTCACGCCCTTATCAGTCATCACCTGCGTATCCGTGTTCAGTCGCAGTTTGGAACAATGGCAGGACTCATTTCAATACCGCTTTATGCAGAGAATGATCTTGAAACATTGGAGTCGATCGAAGCATCTACCTGGATCTCCCCCAGTCGTTCGGTTTCGCTTAACCCTGAAACCCGACGCCAGGTAAAAGTCAACGAGCGCTATACCATCACTGAATTCAGCATGCCAGACGTTCGCCCAGGAGTAGTGCTAGATGTCCGTTACACCATACGACGACGTTACCTCGAGGAGTTGCCGGATTTCAATGTGATGATGAATCAACCCGTCGATTTTGCCATGGCACGACTGGTGAACAGTACCTTTTTACGATATCGCGCTATTCCTATCAATGGAAAATCAGAACTCAGTTTTGACGAGGCTCGTGTGGATACAGGTTTGGTACGAAATATTTTCGAAGGACGAAGTTCCGAGCCCCTTCTTGTACAGACTTGGCATGCACGAAATGTTCCTGCCTTGCGCGAAGAGCCCTTAAGTGGAAGTGCCGACGACTACCGCTGGCGTATCAAATTCCAGTGGTCGGAGTTTGGTAATCCGCGTCAATACCTTGAAAGCGGATGGGATGTGGTTGCGGCTGAGCTGCGTCGCCGTCCTGGACTCTACAGTCAGATTGAGCGCTATGAAGCTGGCAGGCGCATTGGAGCCGGTTTCGGGCTTCGGATTGCCGATCCACGTGCACGTATCGATAGTATTTATGCCTTTGTTAGGGACCAAGCCAATGTCTCCGTAAACCGGGGGGTTACTACGGAGGAAGATCCTGCCATCGTGTTGGAGGGACAACCAGCGTCGCCGGCACTCATCAACCAGGCTTTGATCAGCATCCTCCGAGGTGCTGGTATATCGGCATGGCCCTTGCTGACGGCTTCACTCGAATATGGGAAAATACTCACCGACTTCCCATCCTACTATCAGTTTAATCGCCTCCTTGTGTATGTTCAATTACCCGGCGAGGTGCTTCTGCTCGACGCAGCCGATCCATTTTCAAAGCCGGGGATGATTCCAGATGATCTCGTAGGGACGGATGGCTTTTTACTGAAAGAAAATGAATATGCCTGGGTTACCCTGCGTACCGATCAGACAAACGCCCATTTGGAGGTTGATTTTGAAGGTCGACTTGATAATAATGGCAGGCTAACGGGTCGTCTGCGCTCAAACCATCGGGGTCTGAAGGCACGTCAGTTTCAACAGCGTGCGTATTCGATGCCTGATCCCATCGCGTTGGCCGAAGAAATCCTTTTCCGCAACGCAAACCGGGTACGCTACCGGTCTGCGAAGATGGTTCAGGCCACAAATGGATCAGACCCAGGCCTTGATCTCGATCTTCACATCGATCGCTTTGCGACCAGCTTTCGTGAAGGACTCGAGTTCAATCCAATGCTTGTGGGATGGCTTGAAGCAAACCCCCTGGGTGAGGGTCCACGGCGCCTACCAGTGAGTGTAGACATCCCGGAATCATTTAGTCTGATCGTAGCACTGGCCTTGCCGCCCGGATTTCGCATGCCCAGACCCTCGGATGCACAGGAAGCGAGTATGACCGGAGCTAGCGTAAAAGTGGCCTACCGCCAGGAAGGGGATACCCTACGATATCGGGTCGACGTGAAGCTTGATGCCGTTACTGTCCCACCCGAAAATATCGCTGAAATACGTCAGTTTTATGATAGCTGGGTGGCATTAAGTAGCGCTCGATGGTTTCTGGAGCGAAGGAGGAACCCATGAGCCGACAACTGACCCTATCGATAGAAACGGCCAGTCCGGTATGCTCTGTCTTTCTGGCCGACCAGAATGGTGGTGTTGAGCGACGCTCCGACCAGCGAGGTGCTCACGCTGAACGTCTTCCCGGTTTTATACAAGAGCTTCTTGACGAGTATTCGGCATCGATACATGATGTAGAAGCCATCGTTTTGAGTTCCGGACCCGGTTCTTACACCGGATTGCGTATCGGCGCCTCTCTGGTGAAGGGTTTGTGCTTCGGGCGATCCATCTCATTTTATGCAGCCAACACCCTCGCCGGTATCGCTCTGGGAGCCTCAGCAGAAGGGGTAGCGGGAACGGTACATGCCGTTTTGGATGCACGTCGCACACATCTCTACCATCAATCGTTTCGGATGGATAAGGATGCTATACAGCCGCTGGTTCAACCTATGGCCCGGGAATTGGACGAAATTCGAACATTCATCCAAGCCGATGATACGGTTTCAGGCACCGGATGGCAGCGACTCACTACGATCGATGACTTAGGAGCGCGTTTGATCGGATTGGAAGGGATCAGCGCCCTTCACATTCATCGCCTCTACGTATGGTCCCTCGATCAACAGGCGGCCTCTTGTAAAGGTTTGATAGAACGGGTTGCCATCGAGCACTTTGAACCTGACTACCGGGGAAATCCATACACCTGAGCAACCTTACCTAGAGCTTGATCACTTTTTCGGTATATTAGAACGCTAATTAGATCCTAGAGCAGAATACATGTCGAACTGGTTTAAACGTAATCAACCGAATATCACTACCGACACTCCAAGGGAAATGCCCGATCAGGTATGGGTGAAAGTGCCCACAACGGGAGAGACGGTACATCGACGTACACTCGACGAAAACAGCTGGGTTGACCCTCAAAGTGGGTATCATTTTCCTATCGATAGTGCGACGTATTTCAAGATCTTATTCGATGATGGCGTGTATACCCCTCTGGCCGAAGAGGTGCGTTCAACAGATCCCCTCAGTTTTGAGGATACCAAAAAGTATTCAAAGCGTCTGGAAGATACCGTCAAGAAAACAGGCCTTACCGATGCCATTCGTGTCGGACACGGTAATCTAAAAAAAGTACCTGTGGTCATAGCCTGTATGGATTTCAAGTTTATCGGTGGAAGTATGGGTTCTGTCGTTGGTGAGCGCATTGCTCGTGCAGCCGACTATGCCCTTGAGCATCGCCAGCCCCTGATCATCATCAGTCAGTCGGGGGGTGCCCGAATGATGGAATCTGTACTCAGTTTGATGCAGATGGCTAAAACCTCTGCAAAATTAGCTCTCTTGAACCAAGCCGGAATACCGTATATCTCTATTATGACCAACCCTACTACGGGTGGGGTTACGGCTAGCTACGCTATGTTGGGTGATTTTAATATCGCTGAACCGGGTGCTTTGATCGGTTTTGCGGGTCCTCGGGTGATTCGTCAAACGATCGGCCGCGATTTACCAGATGGGTTCCAAACCTCTGAATACCTCCTCGAGCATGGCTTCCTCGATTTTATCGTTCCACGCACCAAAATGCGCGAAAAACTGGGTCGCCTACTAAAAATGATTTGGAAATAGCAGCTACCCTTGTGGTAGCGGCTATTTTCCTAATGTGCGTAGTTACATCACCCACAAGGGGAGATGCTATTTCCTCTTTGCTTGGTGAGCTGCATCACCCACAAGGGGAGATGCTATACACCCCAAATCCGTAATTCCTTTGCTCTGCACTGAACTATCCTTGTGTCATAGGTGGCCAGCGGGATCCCAGCGATCATAGCTGTGGTTACGATGAGTCGGTCAGCTGGATCCCCATGAAAAATTTCCGGTAACATGCGCTGAGCAATAACCAACTCAATATCCACCGGAAGCACAGTGCAAAAAGAGGCATCGGTGGCCTCAGTCACCCAGGTTTCAAGATTTGGGAGAAGGCTGATCCTTCCTTTTCTCCACAGCATTTCTGTCTCCCAAATACTCACCCAAGAAAGGGCAATCTGGCACGATCCCGCCAAGGAATCTAACGCATCGCGTTCTTTTTTAGTTAGAGGTCCATCCCCTAATAGCCACCATAACCAGATATGCGTATCCAGTAGAACCATCAATCGACAGCATCGTTAACATGGATGGCATGCGTCCAATCTGGACCCGAGTAGCCTTCGAAGCCAGATGTATCGGCTTTCACATGAGCTGCCGACCCTCGACCCCGTAAGTTCTTCCAATGCGATGTATTCGACGTTCCCTCTTGGCCAAGCTCCCGCTCCAGTGCTACGATCACGAGATCTTTAAAAGACACACCCCTCTCAATGGCCTCTAATTTAGCTTGTTTCATGAGTTGGTCTGGTAGATCTACACTTGTTCGCATATTTGCATAATAGCATATTTATGTAAACATATCAAGAGGTGTTATACCAGCATCAACTCTCAAAAACACTACCGTGACATATTGCCTCATTCGAACAAGTTGTAAAATCTTCTTATCATCCCCCATCCTTTTCAATCAAGCTCTGTTGTAATGCGTCCCGTCGTTTTATTATTCGTATTAGCATTTCTTACCCAACCAGTTCATTCACAGACTAGTCTCAAGCCCATCACGTTCGATCATCTCTTTGATGGCACCTTCAATGCATCCGGTGTCAGTGCCTTCAATTGGATGAAAGACGGTCGCTACTATACAGCTCTGCGACGTGATAGTTTGGGAGCGCGCGAGCTGGTGCGCTACAGCATCCTGGATGGATCCACTGAAGTCTTGCTTCGGGAGTCGGAGCTTATACGAAGCGACAATGGCGAGAAGGTGCAATTAGGTAGTTATTCTTTCTCGGCTGACGAGCGGAAACTTCTCATTCTTGCGAATCGGGAAAGCATATGGCGTCGTAGTTATCAGGCTGATCATTATGTCTTTGATCTAGACACGCGCAAACTGAAGCCACTCAGTTCTCAGGAAGGACCCCAAACTTCTGCGGAGTTATCGCCTGCCGGTGACCGTGCAGCCTTCACCCGAAATAATAATCTGTACTGGGTTGACCTGGAAACGGGTACTGAAAAAGCAATCACAACGGATGGGAAGTGGAACACCATCATCAATGGTACGAGTGACTGGGTGTACGAAGAAGAATTTGGATTTGCCAAAGCATGGTTTTGGTCGCCCGACGGTAACCGGATTGCCTTCTATCGCTTTGATGAGTCGGCCGTCAAGGAGTTTAGTTTTCAGACCTGGCAGACCGACTACCCCGGCGAAGTTCGATATAAGTACCCTAAGGCGGGCGAAGCAAATTCAGTGGTAACGGTGGGTGTGTACGACATCCCCAGTGGTACAACATCTTGGATGGATCTTGGATCGGAGACGGATCAGTATGTGGTTCGGCTAAATTGGACGCAGAATTCAGATGTATTAGCTATTCGTCGAATGAACCGGCTTCAAAATAAGCAGGATCTTTTGCTGGCTACGATTTCGACAGGCGGTACTCGCATTGTTAAAACGGAGACAAATCAAGCTTGGATTGCTGCCAACGACGATCTGACCTTTTTATCTGATGGAAAGCGCTTTATTTATGTCAGCGAAGAGGATGGTTTTAATCATATCTATCTCTATCAACTAGATGGAACTTTGGTTCGTCAAATTACCCGTGGTGACTGGGAGGTTACTCGGTATCTGGGCTTTGACGAGCGAAGCGGTTACCTGTATTACTTGAGTACCGAAGGGTCTTCGATGGAGCGGCATTTGTATCGTATTCGCCTGGATGGCAGCAGGAAGGAGCGCCTGACCACGATCGCTGGAATGAACAGTATCAATATGACACGTGATTTTGCCTATTACGTGAACACGGTATCCAATAATGATCTACCATCTCGTGTGAGCTTACATAGAGCCAATGGCAATGAACTTAAGGTACTTGAAGATAATGCCGAGCTTATTGCCACTATGAAGGAATATGCCATGCCTAATCGTGAGTATATGAGTATTCCCGGCGCTGATGGCACTTTGT
>CAZXGO010000026.1:5380-10144 GCA_964640035.1 uncultured Chitinophagales bacterium | reverse complement strand
ATGATTAAGCCTGCAGATTTTGATCCTTCAAAAAAATATCCCGTTCTCATGTATGTGTACGGTGGACCCGGATCTCAGAATGTGAATAACAGTTTTTCAGGTGGAGCCCGAGGGATGTGGCATAATCTTTTGGCTCAGGATGGTTACCTGATCGTCTGTGTCGATAACCGTGGTACGGGCGGCCGAGGTGCTGCATTCAAAAAGCAGGTTTATCTGAATTTAGGAAAATATGAGACCGAAGATCAGATTGCCGCAGCTCGTTGGTTGGGTGAGCAGTCCTATGTCGACTCTACCCGTATCGGTATTTGGGGATGGAGTTATGGAGGGTACATGAGCTCAATGGCATTGGCTTTGGGCGCAGATGTATTCAAAGTAGCCATTGCGGTTGCTCCAGTCACCCATTGGAAGTACTATGATACCATCTACACCGAGCGGTATATGTCGACGCCACAACTCAATCCAGAAGGCTATGCATTTGGTGCACCGACCACGCATGCAGCCAAAATCAAAGGGAAGTATCTGCTCATTCACGGTACGGCCGACGACAATGTGCATTTCCAAAATGCCGTTGTGATGGCTGATGAACTTATCAAAGCGAAGGTTCAGTTCGACACTATGTTTTACCCAGACAAAAATCATGGGATCAGCGGAACAGATACCCAGCGTCATCTGTATGAGTTAATGAGGAACTACCTCTTAAAAAATCTTTAAAAAAATAGTACACACCGCGTAAGGATTTGCTTTGGCAGGTCTCTTATAGGTATGAGATTGTTCGAAATTATGAAATTTGCTGATTACGCTAAGATTTACCTCACTGCCGGTAACGGCGGTGCCGGTGCTGTATCCTTTCGTCGGGAAAAATATATCCCTGAAGGGGGGCCAGATGGAGGTGATGGTGGCAAAGGGGGAGATATCACCTTGGTGGGTAACTCCCAGATGAATACCATTCTTGATTTGCGTTACCGTAAATTCATCAAGGCAGGACACGGGCAAAATGGTGCTGGCGCAAATAAAACCGGTCGTAACGCTCAAGATATTATCCTGGATGTTCCACTGGGAACAGTAGCCTATGAAGCTGACACACGACGACTTATTGGCGAGGTTACCGAGCATGGAAACAAACTTGTGCTTGCTCACGGTGGCATCGGTGGTAAGGGTAATGCTTTTTTTAAGAACTCGGTGAATCAGACGCCCGAACATGCCCAGCCTGGGATGCCAGGTCAGGAGATCGTGGTCGAACTAGAGCTTAAGCTTATTGCCGATGTCGGTCTGGTCGGATTTCCCAATGCGGGTAAAAGCACTTTGTTGGCATCAGTTTCTGCTGCCAAGCCCAAAATCGCTGATTACCCATTCACGACGCTGGAGCCAAATCTGGGAGTGGTCACCTTCCCGGATTACCGCAGCTTTGTGATGGCAGATATCCCTGGAATCATCGAAGATGCCCATGAAGGTAGGGGACTTGGGTTGCAGTTTTTGCGACATATCGAACGAAACCGCGTCCTTCTATTTGTAATCAGCAGCCAAACTGATATTCGGGAAACCTATGATACCCTTTACAACGAATTGGAAGAGTATAATCCCGATTTGTTGCGAAAGCCTCGCTTAGTGGTCATTACACAAATGGATTTGTATCCTGGATATACCTTGCCCGAGGTTCCTGATCTGCCCGACGAGTGGGTAGAGGTTTCAGCGGTAACCGGTCATAACATGAACGATCTCAAAGAACGAATCTGGCACATGCTTCAAACTGTGCCAAAATGAACCTCGACCGACTGCGACCACTTGTAGCGCTAAGCCTGATCCAGGGACTCGGTTCGCGTCGTATTCGGGCCTTAATTCAATCAGCAGGTAGCGCTGAAGCCATCTTTGGGATGAGTACGCTCTCGATCTTGGGAATATCTGGTATTGGCGAGCAGACAGCTGTGGCCATCGCCACCTTCAGAGACTGGACTCAGGTCGACCGCATCATTGAAGAGGGGGAGAAGATGGGTGTTTACCTTATGGGGCTTGATGACCCCGCTTTTCCACCCCTTTTGGCCCAGATAGCAGATCCTCCGGCACTATTATGGTGCAGAGGTGAGCCATCTGCCCTGAGTCTGCCTTCGATAGCTGTTATTGGAACACGCCGACCTTCCGACTATGGAATGATGGCTACCGAAATGTACACCAGACAGCTGTGTGAAGCAGGTCTGGTCATCGTGAGCGGTTTAGCGTACGGCATTGATGGTATCGCCCACGATACTGCCATCAAAACGGCTGGAATAACAGTAGCTGTCTTGGGCTCTGGCATTGACCGGGTATATCCTGGGGCACACCGACCTCTGGCCTATCGTATCATCGAGTCTGGGGGCTGTCTGATCAGTGAATTTCCTCCCGGTACAAAACCTGATGCGGGTAACTTCCCTATACGAAACAGAGTGGTCAGTGGGTTAAGCCTCGGTACCCTTGTTACAGAAACAAGGGGAGAGGGCGGCAGTATGATCACTGCGCGATTGGCTATCGACCAAAATCGGGAAGTTTTTGCCATTCCGCACCGCGTGGGTGATGCGAAAGGGGATGGTTGTAATGCTCTCATCCAAATGAGTGGCGCTAAACTGGTGCGACATGTCAATGACATACTGATCGAATTGGGTGGATCCTATGTTTATGAGCCTAGTGTAACGGGTCAGATTAGCCTCGATTTAGAACCAAGAAGACCCAAATGGCAGTCTCAGGATCTGGATCCAAAGGCAATACGCATCTGCCAGATTCTTGAAAAAGGCGCAATTCACGTGGATGAGCTCTGTAATCATGTAGATACACCCATCCATATTCTTCTTACAGAGTTGTTACAACTAGAGATTAAAGGCGTTATTCGCACCTTGCCCGGAAAATCTGTCGAAATCGTTCTTTAAGTGTCACAAAACACTTATCCGTATATTTCTACTTTAATCGAAAAGCAAAGATTGTGTTTTTTGTAGGCTCCGCTCTCATTTCTGATGATATCGCAACATTTAAGTTTGCCTGTGACCTGGGTCGATGCAAAGGGGCTTGCTGTGTTGTTGGCTCAGCTGGAGCTCCAGTAAAAGTCTCTGAGCTTCCGGTGCTACGTCGTGCTTATGAGTTCCTTAAAGATGAGCTGCGTCCAGAGGCAGTGAATACCGTAGAAGATGAGGGTTTGTTTCAACAGAATGCCCAGGGGCATGAACTATCGTGCACTGATGGAGCGGAATGTGTCTTTGTGAAATACGATCAAAATGGGGTAGCCGTCTGTGCCATACAGCAAGCCTATGAGGATGGACGTTTCCCATGGCCCAAGCCCATAAGCTGCCATCTGTTTCCAATTCGAGTCACTACCCTTGCTAATCAGGATCTGCTCAATATGGAATATGTGCCCTCCATATGCTCTCCAGCGTGTGAGCGGGGAGAGAAAGAAGGTATAGGGCTAGCCGAGTTTTTGAAAGAACCGCTCGTTCGCTCGTATGGCCAAGATTGGTATAACGACTTCATGAAGGAAGTAAACCAGGTGCGAAAAAACTATGGAGTTGATCATGCTGGGTAACAGGCAGTCGATAGCGCAAAAGCAAAGCCTGCAGCAAAAACTTTCGCCGCAACAGATTCAGTTTGTGAATTTGCTCCAGCTTTCGATGAGCGATCTGGAACAGCGTGTACAATCAGAGTTAGAATCGAACCCCATTCTTGAATTCCTTGATGAGACGGAAAATTTTAGCGCCGAGCAATCATCCAGCTTAGAAGGTGATGCTCAGACCAAAACAGAAGTCGACTGGCAGAACTATTTCAGCCAGTTTGAATCCGGTGGTTCCATAGGTGGCGGCAGAGGTACGGCAGATCTTTATGATATCCCCAAGCCCTATCAGGAAAGTCCGATTGAAGTGCTCGAACAACAAGTGGATCTGCTTGATCTGTCGGAAAAGCAAAAACGAATCGCAGATCAAATCATAGGTTCGCTCGATGAAGATGGCTATCTACGTCGGGAAATTCGCTCCGTAGCTGATAGCATCGCATTCAACTACGGCGAGCCAGTATCCGAACTGGAAGTGCTGGATGTTCTCCTTGAAATTCAGAAATTGGATCCACCTGGCATTGCAGCCAGAGATCTTCAGGAGTGTTTACTGATTCAATTACGTGCCCTTGATGATAATCAGGTGGGCAAGCATGATGCCATTCGAATTCTTAGGAAAGAATGGGATGCCTTTGAAAAAAAACAATTCGATCGTATCAAACAAAAGCTCCAGCTTAGTGATGAGCACATTCAACATGCATACCAATGCATTCAACATTTGAATCCTAAACCAGGTTGGTCGACCGATCCCTCGATTTTGGCACAGTCGGTTACGCCCGATGCCATGATTCTTCCGCTGTCTGACGATTTCAATCCTGGCGACGCTGATGCTCTTGTCGGTGATTTAGCGATTATCATGAATCGAAAAAATCGTCCAAAACTGGCCTTGTCGCCCCACTATATTCAGATGCTGGCTCAACTAAAGGCCTCTGGTAGCGTCGCCAAAGAGACTAAAGAAGCGGAACAGTTCATCCGTACAAAAATGGACGCCGCGCAATGGTTTTTAGATGCTATCGATCAACGACATGACCTGGTGAAAACCGTTATTAAGGCTATTTTGGGTAGGCAGTATGGGTTTTTTATGCAGGGAACAGCTTTAAAACCCTTGATCATGAAAGACATCGCCGATGAGTTGGATATCGATATCTCAACCGTATCCAGAACGGTAAATGGGAAATTTATCCAGTCGCCACAAGGCATAC
>CAZXGO010000026.1:0-5365 GCA_964640035.1 uncultured Chitinophagales bacterium | reverse complement strand
TCAGGATTCTCTCAAGGCGATTATTGATCATGAGGACAAACGCTATCCACTTTCTGATCAGGCCCTTACCGATCAGTTGCGTGCGCAAGGTTTCGATGTGGCACGTCGGACGGTAACAAAATATCGGGAGGCTATAGATATCCCTGTTGCACGTCTTCGTAAAGCGATCATCGCCTAATTAAGGCAGACGCAAGAGGAGCTCAGACAACTCCAGAACAGGGGACCAATATCGGATAAGCCACCACAAAACAGCTGCTAATCCGAACGGAACGCTAAAAAATGTGAGCGTAAACACGATAAAAGGCATATTTGAGTACACAACCAAACGGATGCCGGCGTAGATATATGATAGTAAAGGATGCAGGAAGAATAAGCCCATGAAGGTGGCGACAACCATATCATTAGGGTTGTTTGACAAATAGACGATAAACAGGATCATCCACCCAAACAGAGTGAAATTTGGCCAGAGGGTAATGGTTGCAAAATTAGTGATATGGCATTTGGATCTGTTTACGTAGGCTCCCCAGGGTATGAGCACTAGAAAGAAGATGATAGCCAACAAAAAGCCCATCCAAAAGCCAAAGATTAGATAGTTATCATCTGTGATAAATGGAATAAAATGACGAATTAACTGAATACCTGTTTCATCGATCATGTATTCGGAAACCGCAAGGATGGCAATACCAAACAAAACACATATATAGGCAAGGCTTATGTAGTTCGAAAAGAACATCCGTGATCGTTTATTAACCAAATCTTCGATAAAGATCCGATTAGATTGGAAAAAACGTTGAATGGACTTTCTATACGTAGGATCAAAGGAATAATGAATTGCCCAAATCATTAGTACTATAATCAGCCACATTGCTGCTAATCCCACATCAGCATCATTGTTTTGCTGCCGATCGTTTGGGACTAAGAATCCAGGATCCTTTTTGAGTACATCGTACAGTTTGCCTGCTTGAGTCAAATTGCCGTCCTCATCGATGATTTCACCAAGGGGAACATACAGGTAGGCATCTCCACTACTCTTGAACAGCTCAAACCAATGAAATAAACTCAGCTTCAGGTCAACATCCGAGTACAGAAGTAAGGCTTGTTTTGAGTCTGCATTTACCTCATTATTGACACATTCAACATCATGACATAAGCCCATTCTTTTCGCAGGAAAAGCATACCGAGTGGGAACAGGAAAGGCTGAACCAAAAAACAACAGGGATTCTTTAGCTTCTCCAGGTTTCAAGGTTGAAACCATCTCAAGGAATTCTTTTCTATAAACTTCACCCTCCATAAAAAGGGAGAGTCCACTCAAAAAGGGATAATCACGTACAATGGCCCAGCTTTGATCATACAGTGTGCGTAGCTGAGCTTTTCGGTGATCGATGCTATTTCGGGTTAAATAAAACTCTGGTAACTGAAAAAGGACCCTCATCTCATAATTTCGTAAAAGCTGGACGAGTTCATCGTTGGGCAACCCAATGGCAACCAGGTGGTTATACCCAGCCTGATCCATCATCTCAAGATCAGAACGTACCAGATCCATCGATTCTGGAATTTCCCAAATGAGTCCCATTGGCCGCACCTGGTCTTGCGCATAGGCCAGGTTGACCACCAACAAAAGGATCGTATAGGCCCTAAGGGCTGTTTTCACGATTCTTGACTAAGATGTACAGGGAGTTCGCGTGTTTCCTTGAACGAGGAAAGCACCAGGTTGGAACGTGTTTTCTTCACACCTTTCCAGGATTGTATCCGGGATAAGAGTCGCTCGAAAGCGGTAGTGTCGGATGTTCGGATTTTTAAAAGATGTGAACCCTCGCCGGTTATGGAATGACATTCCTGGATTTCAGGATCATGAAGGGCTTTTTGAACAAATTCCTCATAAAAATGAGAGCCGTCCACTTCTACGAAGATGAAGGCAGTAATATCAAAATGGAATTTCTTTGCACTCAAGACGGCGTAGTAACCTTCAATGAGCTTGCGATCCTCGAGTTTTCGCATCCGTTCTGACACGGAGGGAACCGAAAGGCCCACCATCTCAGCGATATGATTACGTTGTGCACGTCCATCTTTTTGAAGATGCTGAAGAATTTTAATGTCGATATCGTCGAGTGGATGCATCTGATTATCCTAAAATAATTCCCTCAAACCAGCAATATAGCTTTAATTTATTAGGTAACCAAGCGTATTAACGAGGGATGTCTGGGCATTTTCTAGATTTTGGTTCTCTTCAGAGAGATCCTTTTCCAATTGAATAGCCTGCTTTTCGTATCTTTAGAGCCAACATCATTGACAATCCCATCTACATATGCTCGATATTGCTTTCATTCGCGAACAACAGGAGTTGGTCATTCAAGGCATGCTTGCGAAGGGCGAAAAGGACACCTCGGTCGTTTCGGAAATTCTTGATTTAGATGATCGTTGGAGAGTGGTTGTTCGCGAGCTTGATACACTTCGGGCAGACAGTAATGCCGCTGCTAAACAAATTGGCACCTTGATGGCTCAGGGTAAAAAAGAGGAGGCACAAGAGCTCATTGGAAAGACAGCTGACTACAAGGACAAGATTAAAGACATTGAGCAACAAGAAAAGGAACTGGCTGAAAAGCGACTGGACCTTCTGTATCGTATACCTAACGTGCCACATCCCTCTGTTCCTAAGGGTTCTACTGATGCGGATAATCAGGTGCATGATACCTGGGGTACCCAACTTGAGCAGGAGTGGAGACGTCCGCATTGGGATATCGTCAAAGAAAAAGGATGGATTGATTTTGAGCGTGGTGTAAAAGTTACCGGTGCTGGATTTCCTTTCTACATCGGACCCATGGCGCGTCTTCAGCGTGCTCTTATCAGCTTTTTCCTTGATCGGGCTGGTCAGAAGGGTTACGTTGAATTACAAGCTCCCTTTTTTGTGAATGAAGATTCTGCCCGTGGCACAGGGCAGATTCCTGACAAAGAAGATCAGATGTATACGATACCCAGAGATGGTTTTTTTGCTATTCCGACAGCTGAAGTTCCTGTTACCAATTTTCACCGGGATGAAATTCTCAATGAAGCTAATCTTCCGGTTAAATATGCTGCTTACACCCCATGCTGGCGTCGCGAGGCTGGCTCCTACGGTAAAGATGTACGTGGTCTAAATCGTTTGCATCAGTTTGATAAAGTGGAACTGGTGAAGATTGTGCACCCGGATCGTTCTTACGAAGAGTTGGAAAGTTTACGTTCTGATGCCGAGGAGCTGTTGCAGGCTTTAGGCCTGTCCTATCGAACCTTGTTGATGTGCACTGGCGATATGGGATTTACGCAGACCAAGAAATATGATCTTGAGGTATGGAGTCCAGGTCAGTCGCGCTGGCTGGAAGTGAGCTCATGCTCGAACTTTGAATCATTTCAGGCGCGTAGGATGATGCTTCGTTACCGCGACGATCAGGGTAAAATAACGATGTGTCATACCTTAAATGGATCTGGTCTTGCACTTCCCCGAGTGGTTAGTGCCTTGATTGAAACCGGTCAGCAACCAGATGGTAGCGTACGCTTGCCTCAGGTATTGGTTCCCTATATGGGAACGGAATTCATATCGTAGTACGAGCTCGCATCAGAGGTCTACATTCACAAAGAAGAGTTCTTCTTCCTTGAAATTTAGCAGGCGCTCTGCAATCAGGTCGACATCCCAGAGTTCCATAAGGGATACGCGCAGCTGTTTGCCACCACGGATCCCTTTGAGGTAGTTGCCGTAGTGCTTTTTCATGATAATCACGCCCTTGCGCTGGCCGTGCAGCTGCACCGACAAGTTTAGCTGATCTACGCATGCCTGAAGACGTTCCTGCAAGCTGGGTAAAGGCAGATGCTCACCATATTCCATGAAATGCTTCACCTGGTTGAATATCCAAGGGTTGCCGATAGCAGCTCGGCCGATCATAATTCCATCGACTCCTGTACTTTCGAAAACGTGCTTGGCTTCCTCAGGGGTGGTTATATCCCCATTGCCAATCACTGGTATGTGGAGACCGGGAGTTTCTTTCAACATGCGCAGATAGTCCCATTGGGCACTCCCTTTGTACCCTTGTTGCCGCGTTCTGGCGTGCACTGTCAAGGCCTTCACTCCCAAGGCTTGCAGCATCAAAGCAACCTCGCTAATCCGTATGCTTTGGTCATCCCAGCCCAACCGGGTCTTCACCGTTACCGGTAAACTGACCGCATCCACCACGCTGGCTGCCATACGTTCCATCAAACCCAGATCCCTAAGGCAGGCGGAACCTGCATTCTTGTTGACCACCTTGTATACGGGACACCCAAAATTGATATCTACCAGATCGGGCTTGTTGGCCTCAGCGATTTTTGCCGCTCCATGCATAGCCTCCTCCCGACCTCCAAAAATCTGAATACCAAACGGACGCTCTTCCTCGGTGAATTCCATCTTCACGATGCTCTTTTCAGCTTCACGAATCAAAGCCTCAGAACTTATAAATTCGGTATATACCATATCAGCTCCATTGCGTTTGCACATAACGCGAAACGCAGAATCGGTAACATCTTCCATGGGTGCCAGGAAAACAGGACGATGACCATAATCAATATGAGCGATATTCATGGGCTAAAAATACGCAATTTCAGTGATTTGACCTGCAAGGATCTCAGAGACACCTAAAAGCGCTTTTATATCGGAAGGTTCTTAAAATCGTACTCAATCCTTTATATTTACTCTACATCACTAACCCAAGGTATTATTATGTCCGTAAAAACTGGAGCGATCGAAACATTGCTAGGAGCAGATGCCGAATACCTGCTCAACCATCAATGCAAAACCATCGATAAATCCCAACTACACATCCCAAGTCCATCTTATGTTGATGATGTGTGGTTTCCATCCAATCGAAATAACCGTGTTTTGGGAAACCTGCAACGCCTTTTTGATCATGGTCGTCTTGGCGGTACAGGGTATCTGTCAATTTTGCCCGTCGATCAGGGTATAGAACATTCCGCCGGAGCCTCATTCGCAAAAAATCCGTTGTATTTTGACCCTGAAAACATTGTTAAACTCGCAATCGAAGGCGGTTGCAATGCGGTGGCTTCAACCTATGGCGTGTTGGCATCAGTCTCCAGAAAGTATGCCCACCGAATCCCGTTTGTGGTCAAAGTGAATCATAACGAATTACTTACGTATCCTAACCAGTCAAAACAAATCCTGTTTGGTTCCATCGAAGATGCATATAACATGGGAGCAGCAGCTATTGGCGCCACCATTTACTTTGGGTCTGAAGATGCAAGTCGCGAAATCGTCGAAATTGCCGAGGTTTTTGCACATGCCCATGAACTTGGGATGGCGACCATTCTATGGTGCTACACCCGAAACAATGCTTTTAAACAGGAT
>CAZXGO010000025.1:0-25545 GCA_964640035.1 uncultured Chitinophagales bacterium | reverse complement strand
AAAGGGAAAAAAGTCCGCGCGATGATACCGGTCCACCTGTACGGACAATGTGCTGATATGCCTGAGCTCATGGAGCTTGCCCGTCAGTATGATCTTACCATCATCGAGGATGCTGCTCAAGCCATCGGCTCGTCGGTAGCTTCCCACCAGGCAGGTACCATGGGCACGTTCGGATGCTTTAGCTTTTTCCCCAGTAAAAACCTGGGTGGCTATGGCGACGGCGGACTCATCACCGTAAACGATGATGCCCTGGCAGAAAAGGTACGCATCCTGCGCCTGCATGGCAGTAAGCCGAAATATCATCATAAACTGGTCGGGATCAATAGCCGTTTGGATACCCTTCAGGCAGCTATCTTACGAGTAAAATTACCTCATCTGGCGCAGTGGACCGAAGCACGCAGGGCTATCGCGCATCGTTACAATAGGCTTTTCAGCAAAGCAGGTGTCGGCATCAGCTGGGACGATCTGGGCTGTGGTGGATCCTGCCGCGCGTCAAATTCCAAAGACTGCGCCCTTCAAAGAAATCCCGGTGTAGTGGTCATTCCTTCGGAGACCACGGGATCGGCCGCTCGTGGCGGGAAACACATCTATCATCAGTATGTGGTCCGCACAGCTCGACGCGATGCATTGATCGAGGCGCTCAACAAGGCAGAGATTGGCAATGCCATCTACTATCCGGTTCCCCTTCACCAACAGGAGTGTTTCTCTCCCCTCGGCTACCAGGCCTCTGACGCCCCCGTGGCTAGTTGTGCAGCCGCACAAACCATCGCCCTACCCATCTACCCCGAACTTCGCCCTAAAGACCAGCAGCGCGTGGTAGATACCATCGTCCAGACTCTTTCCCGTATCTGATCATGGATGGCCTACGCCTTGTGCATGCCAATTCTCACCAGTGGGATGCCTGGGATGCCTTCGTACACTCCCACCCCGACGGAACCCTTTTCCATACCTCGGTGTGGATCCTAGCTCAAAAGGAACTGAAAGCCGATCTGATCCTGGCCATGAAGAATGATGTCATTGTTGGGGGCTTTGCCTGGACGATGAATACCAAGGCCGGACTCAAACGCATCATGCGCCCTGCCCTGTGCTCACGGTTTGGTCCGCTGGTAAGCGATACCCTTTCCTTCGAGGACCAGGTTGGGGTGATGCAAGCGATCAGGAAAACACTGCCGTCGCACGACCTGAGGGGCTTTGTTTCCCGCGGGGAAACGACGAATGCTCTACTCAAGAAGGTGTTCGGGGGGGCGGAGCATTGGGTTCCCACGAATACCAAAGTGCTACCTGAGACGGTCGATGCCCTGATGGAATCGTATCAGGGTGGCATACGACGGAATATCCGTCATGCGCTCGCGGAAGGAGGTCGGATGGTGGCTGAAGCGGATCCTAAGCAAGCCTATGGGCTGTTTCAGCATGCGTATCAATCTCGTGGAGCCGAGCCTCGCTTTGGCTTGGAGCAGTTCGTGGAGCAATGCGAACGTCTCCGAAGAGGAGGATGGGCTACCTTGGTGGGGGTGTCCGATGGGAGTGGGGATCTTGTCGGAGCCCTGTATCTGGTCTTTGATCAAAAAACAGCTTTTTATATCGTTTCCGGAACAGATAAAAATGCCTTGGGGGGTAATACGGGTGCGCTTCTCGTTCATTTCGCCTTGCGATTCGCGCAAGATCGAGGGCTACTCTTTGATTTTAATGGATCTAGTATCCCTGGAATCAATGAGTTTTTCCTTAAATTCAAGCCCGATCCTCAACAGGTTCTTCAACTGCGAAAAGCAGTGAGTCTGAAAGGTACAGCGGCAAGGGCAGCAGCCAATCTTTTGGGAAAAAGGATCATCTAAAGCGTATCCATCTCCCGTTCATGGTTTATTGAATATCATTATGCAAACATTTTCCACCCATACCGGAATGGTCGATATCCTGCCCGGTGAATCCGAAAAATGGCAGTTCCTCGAGCAGCTCGTTCGAGAAGTGGCACGTCGTTTTCACTTCCAGGAAATACGAACCCCTATTTTGGAACCCACCGAAATGATCGCCCGTGGGGTTGGACAGCTCACCGACATTGTTTCAAAAGAGATGTTTGCCTTCGATCGCGGCGATGATCACTATGTTCTACGTCCAGAAGGAACCGCTTCGGTGTGTAGGGCTTACATCCAACACCGAATGGATCAACGTGGTGGTGCACAACGTTTATTTTACATCGGACCCATGTTCAGAGCTGAGCGGCCTCAAAAAGGACGTCAACGGCAGTTTCATCAGTTTGGAGCTGAAATCCTGGGAAGTGCCGACCCAATGGCCGACGCGGAAGTCATTGCCTTCATGGCAGAAGTATATCGGATGGTGGGGATAAAAAATACAAGTCTTAGAATCAATTCCGTTGGTGACCCCGAAAGCCGTGCTGCGTACAAGGAAGCTTTAGTGGCTTATTTCACCCCATTGAAAAGCAAACTTAGTGAGGTATCTCAAACACGCCTTGCAAATAACCCGATGAGGATACTAGATTCCAAAGAAGAACAGGATCAACTGTTGGTAGCTGATGCACCAAGTATTCTCGCATTTTTGAATGAGGAGTGCAAGCAGCACTACTCGGGGGTAAAACGACATCTTGAGGCCTTGGGAATCCCATATGTGGAAGACCATCGACTTGTACGTGGACTCGACTACTACACCAAGACGGCATTTGAACTTACAAGCCCTGATCTGGGTGCTCAGGATGCCTTAGGCGGCGGCGGACGCTATGATTTGCTCGTGGAAGAGCTGGGAGGCTTGCCTACACCAGCGGTAGGTTTTGCTTCAGGAATAGAACGCTTTATGATCGCATGTGAGGCTCTCGGTATTCCTTTGGGCGAGAAACCTCAACCACAGGTATACATTGCCTGTCATGGCGAATCGGCTCGTAACTGGGCCGTGGTTACTGCTGCCCATCTACGATCAAAAGGAGTGAGTGTTCTGTATGATACCGGATCGCGATCCATGAAAGCTCAGATGAAAGAAGCCGATCGCGAGGGAGTTCAGTGGTGTGTGGTGGTTGGCGACAGCGAGCTGGAATCCGGGAAATTTGTCCTGCGAAACATGAAAGAAAGTAGTGAGGCCTCCGTATCCATGGCTGAGCTCATCCAGCAATTAAGTTAGTTAGCTGACTAGTTAAACAATTCGTTGGTCGAACAAAAAAAGCCCCGGACATCGTCCGGGGCTTTTTTTATCTAAATCCGGGGCTTTTTTGTATCAACCTCCGAGGCTTATTAGTATCTAAACAACGATCGCTTCTTAGAAGCTAACGCTCACACCACCCACAGCGAAGATACCAATGTCAGGAGTACCTGCGAATTGTGGTTTCTTGTTGTTGGTGAGGTTGTTTACGTTAAAGGAGGCACGTACACCTTTGGTGATGTTGTATCCCATGTTAACGTCTAAGCTGTAGTAAGAATCGATGGTATCAAACTGACCAGTGGTAGAATTGAAAGTCGTGTAGATACCTGACTGGATGGGGAATCCATCGATATAGCGGAATTTAACACCACCATCCCATTTGCTTTGACGGTTGTCATAGTTTAAACCCAGGGAGAATTTGTTTTGTGGTGCATTCAAGAAGACGTTGAGGTCTGGATTGTTATCAATCGCTAACCACTTGTCTTTACTCATGTAAGAATAATTACCCATCAAACGGAAACTGTCGTTGAGTAGATAATCAAATCCTAAATCAATACCATAGAAATTCACTGTACCAAAGTTACGATAGGTAAGAATTACCGCATCACGACTTAATGCTTCATTTGGAGTAACAACACCTAAAGGTAGACCACCGAGTGAAGTTCCTACATTAGTTCCAATTTGCTGAGCAGTAGCTTGAGCAGCAGCAAGTGGCAAACCTTGTTGAAGGAGTACGGCTGTGAAGTATTGAGTCAAATATGCAGCCATATTAGCGCCATTGATAAACGCATTTGGTGTCTCAACGACAAGTGGACCGACAAAATCCTGAGCTTCGGTTAGATAGAGGTCAAAAGAAAGAAGAAGTTTTTCATTGACGATACCTTTATACCCCATTTCAAAGGTGTTGTAGGTCGTAGGTTTTAGAGCAGCAATATCTACTGCATCAGCAACTGGATCAAATTTTCCAGTTGCCGTATTTAATTTGGCAAGGCCCATAGCAATGGTGGCAAAATTACCACCCAGAGGGCTAGCACTTCCAGGAAGTGGCGCTTGAGCCATTGCTGGTGCTAAAGCAGCTGTCTGCGGATTCGATGCCAAAGCTGATCGAACAATATTTCTGATTAAACCCCAGGTGGTAGCATCTTGCGTGTTAAGCTGGAATGCAGGAGCAGTTGGGGCAAAATTTGAAACAAAAAGTGGACGACCATTGTCGCCACGTGCAAAGGTAAATCCATTTTTAGGAACACCCTGAGCACGAATTTCAAGATTGTAGAAGTTGCCGATAGGTACTCTGGATGCTAGGAGATCCAGGAACAAGGCATTGGAGCTTGGTGTTGAAAACGATTGATTGTATGTAAATCTAAAGTTCTGATTTTCGATCGGACGGAAAACAACAGCAGCACGTGGAGAGAACTGAGTATCATTTAGTTTCTCGTGTTTATCGGCACGGAAAGAAAAGAGAAGATCTAATTTTGGTGATGCTGAGAATTTAGACTGCATATAGCCTCCAATCTCGTAGAAACCATCAATATCTTCATTACGACCGTTGATCGTACCTTCGGTAACAGGATTTGTATTCAGGTAGTCCATTCCATAGAGGAAGTTAAATCGACCAAAGTTGGACTGATGTTGAACCTGAGTAACAAACTGTGATGAACGGTCAACAATACCCAAGCCAGTTGGAATAATGTATGTATCACCTGAATTGGATTTATTTAGGAAGGCCTGAGCAAATAAGTTTTTATAAATCAATCTACCCTGATAGTAAGAGTAGGTCCAGTTTACACCTTGGCCAGATCCAAGTCCGGTGAGATCAATATTGCTGGAACGATTGAATCCATAATTCAGGATTAAATCAAGATCATCGCTTGGGTTAATATCTAAACGTGCATCAAACCCTAATTTTTCGATATCATAATCGCGAATACCAATGCGTTTTCCGATCTCTGAATTGGGATTTCCACCACTGGCAAGAAACTGCGCACGGGCGTTTGCTTCTTGTTTAAGGTATGGATCATCATCATTGAGACGGAATTCTTCAGCTGTTAAGTATGAACCAGAGACTTTCAGACCAACCTTATTATTGAAGCTGTGAGCCGTTCTGAATTGAGCTTTAAGCATGCTTTGATTACCAGCATACACACCAACAGTAGTACCTTCAGAGACGAGTGGTGAGCGTGTAAGTATATTGACCACACCTGAGTTGGCATTGGGACCATAAAGTGCTGCACCAGGACCCAAAACCACTTCAATACTTTCAATGTCATCATTAACCAATGGAATGAAGTGCATCAGGTTTGCGCGAAGAGAAGGAACGGTAGCAATTCTGTTGTCGGTCAAAAGAAGTAGTGAACCAGAAAAGATATTGTTAAATCCACGTGTGACAACCGTAGAGGAAGCAATCCCTTGTTGGGCAACGTCAACTCCCTTAGCGGCTTTGATAAAGTCAGCAGAGGATGTAGTATTAACATTTCGTATTTCACGATTACTTACAACCTGGATCGAAGAAGGAGACTCGGTAACTTTTTCTTTGATCTTCGATGCTGAAACGACCACAGGGTTTAGACTCATCCCAGGACTTAAAGCAATATCAAGTGTGGTTGCCTGACCATTCACAATTTGAATATCGGTTACTCGCTGATCTGTAAATCCTACAAAGCTGATTCGAGCAGTGTATGTTCCAGCAGCAAGATTAGTGATTTCGTAAGAGCCATTTGCATTCGTGGTGGTGCCTTTAGATATGCCTGCTTCGGAAGAGACCAGGATGTTTGCTCCGATTAAGGTTTCACCAGTACTGGCATCTGTAATTACCCCTTTTAGGGTGCCTTGAGCAAGAGCAGCTACAGAGGACACTAAGAAGAGGGAGACCATGAATGAGGATCGTAGAAAAGTTCTCATAGGTTGTTATTTGGTTGATTTTGAATGACACCGATTAAAGCGAAAGCGCTTTCAGTATCGTAAACTTACTATTGATTTAGGTATTCATCAAAAAGTATTTATATAAGTAAGGAAGGGAATCGTTTTTTGAATAGAATTTTATAAATTTTTAGACCTTATTTAAAAAAAGAAGAAATATCTTTAGCCTTGTTCAAGTATTTTTTTTGACGTGATTATATATCATTATTATATATAAACCATAAACCCACATACATTCTTTTCATTATGAAGAAACTCGTTCTTAGTTCCCTTCTATTCAGTATAGTCCTTGTGAGTGCTTGTAACGAAACGACACCAACACCAGAACCCGTTCAGCAACAAAGCGTCGAGGTAAAAGAAGTCATTGACAGCCCGGATGCTCCGAAAGCGATAGGTCCCTATTCGCAGGCAATCAAAATTGGTAACACGGTTTGGTTGGCCGGCCAAATTGCTCTGGAACCCACTACAGGTGGTATGGTTACGGGTAGTATTCAGATCGAAACCACTCAGGTAATGTCGAATATCCAGGCCGTTCTGACTGCTGCAGGGATGAGCCTTAAGGATGTTGTTCAGGTTCAGGTGTTTTTGAGTGATCTGAACGACTATCAGGCTTTTAATGATCTTTATGCCGAATACTTTCCTGAAAATCCACCGGCACGCGCCGTTGTACAAGCGGCTCGTCTTCCTCGCGATGCCAAAGTGGAAATCATGATGATTGCACATAAAGCCGACTAACACAGGAAGCATGCGCGATACGATCGATTATGAAGATTATCTGGTCCGCAGAATAACGATTAGCGATCGGCGCATTCTTGCATTACAGAAAAAGAGTCGCCAGTTATCTACCTGGCGGCTTCTTGTGTTTATTGCGGTTTCTGCTATGGCAATCCTTGCCGGATATATGGGAGATCAAGGTATTGGTTGGTCTGTGTTTATTTTGGGGATGATTCCTTTCACAGCATTGATCATATTCCACCGCAGGCTTGACGCAGCGCTGATTCGATGGAAAAGCTGGCACAAAATACTCCTAGAAGATTTGGCCAGGTTTAGACTAGACTGGGATGCCATCCCCCCTTCTGATGTTCCAGACCCTGATCCAAATCATCCCTTTGCTCTTGATTTGAATATCTGCGGTAAGTACTCCATCTGCCATCTGATTGACATTTCGATCAGCGCCGGAGGTAGTCAACGTCTTGGACATTGGCTACTTGAACAGGACCTTTCCATAGATCAGATCGAGGAACGACAGGCATTCGTCCGGGAATTGAGCACAAGGCCCTATCTGATTGAAAAACTTCGCTGGACCGGTACAATGGCCTCCAAAAGTGGTAAGCGTTGGGATACGGAAGTAATCAATCGCTGGCTTCAATCTTCTTTGACTCTGAACCTGGACAGACTCATGTGGATCTTGTTTAGTATGAGTGCCCTAAATGTCCTTGGTTTTTTACTTTGGATGATTGGACTCATCCCTGGATGGTGGATCCTATCCTTTGTTACCTACATTGTGATCTATGGTTTAAATGGAGGTGCCCTTGTGCATACCTCAATGGAGTCATCTCAATTGTATGAATCCTTGGGTCGATTCAGAGAACTATTTGGTTTCCTGATAAAAAGAGCGACTTTTCGTACTTCAAAGCTCTACTCCCTTACAGATGTATATCGCTCTTCGGATCGAAATCCACTGCAAAGTTTAAAGCGATTACGACGGATTGCCTTCTTTTCAGGTATAACTCGAAACGATGTATTCTTCATCCTTTTAAATGCTCTTTTGCCCTGGAATTTGTTGTTTACCAGGTTCCTTGAGAATGAAAAAGCTCGACTAAAGCAATTCCTACCCATCTGGTTGGATCGTTGGTACACAATAGAAGCTGCTAGTAGCCTGGCAGGCATATCCATCCGAAATCCGGACACGTGCTGGCCTGTACCCGATGAGCATACGATTTGGGAAGCCACCGAAACCTCTCACCCTCTCATACCTTATCGGAGTCGAGTATACAACGATTACACAGTTGAAAGCATTGGTGCTTTGGGACTACTAACCGGATCCAATATGGCTGGTAAGAGTACCTTTCTGCGAACCATTGGATTGAATACTGTTCTAGCAAATGCAGGTGCACCCGTGATAGCTTCATCCAAGAAATGGCAACCGGTAAGGGTATTTACCAGTATGAAAATTACCGACTCTGTAACGGAGGGCTACAGCTATTTCTTTGCAGAAGTAAAGCGACTTAAACGTTTGTTTGATGACACGCAACGTAGTGATCTCAGACCGCTTCTCTACTTGATTGACGAGATCTTCAAGGGAACGAATACCAAAGAGAGGCTCATCGGAAGCCGAGCTTACATTACCTCACTCACAAAGGGAAACAGTTTCGGACTAGTGGCAACGCACGATCTGGAACTGATCAAATTATCTCAGGAATCAGATCGTATTACTAATCTACATTTCGAGGAAAACTTTGAGGCTGGACAGATGCAATTTTCATATAAATTGATGAAAGGGCCTTGTACGAGTACTAATGCTCTGTATATTATGAAACAAGCAGGCCTGAGGGTAGACTAGCTTGAAATGATTCTTTTTTAAACTGTAATACTGTAATTTTCGATACTTTGGGTTTGATGATCCATGGTACAATCAACACACATGAAGCGCCCCTTTAAAATTCTAGGTATTCAGCAGATTGCCATCGGTGGCGAGGATCGAATTAAGTTACTACAACTATGGAATGTACTGTTCGGCATTCCTGTAACGCATCATTTCAAGAGTGAATCGGAAAATGTGGATGAGTCTATCCTCAGTTTGGGTGAAGGTCCTCATGCGGTAGAAATTGATCTCATGGAGCCGATCGATCCCAACAGAAGTCCAAAAGTTCATGAGCCCAAACTGAATCACATTGGGCTATGGGTTGATGATTTACGGGCTGCAGTAAGCTGGCTGGATGACCAAGGGATGCGATTTACTCCAGGTGGTATTCGCAAAGGAGCCGCTGGCTTCGATGTGTGTTTTATCCATCCTAAAGGAAATGACGAAAAACCCCTAAGTGGCGAAGGTGTACTGATTGAGCTCGTGCAAGCTCCAAAAGATATCATTGACGCATTATCACAGTAATGACAAACATGGAAGAGAATAAAAAGACATTGATAACTATACGTTCTCAGATCTTAATCATAACCTTTACAACCGCATTTATAGGTTCTCTAGTGCCAAATTTTGTATCATTCAGCACAGATGCTTTCAACCTTCCTTCGATTTTTTCTTGATCAGAAACTGATCACCGTTCTTCTAGCCATCCTGCTGATAGCATGGGGCTTGATTACATCCCCGTTTCGTTGGGATATTCCTTTATTGCCCTCCGATCCGGTCCCAGTTGATGCGATCCCAGATATCGGCGAAAATCAACAGATTGTATATACCGAGTGGATGGGACGTTCCCCTCAGGATGTCGAAGATCAAATAACCTATCCCCTAACCTCCACGTTGTTGGGGTTACCCGGTGTAAAAAGTATTCGCAGCACATCCATGTTCGGCTTTTCGAGCATTTACGTCATTTTTGAGGAGGATGTTGAATACTATTGGAGCCGATCCCGGATTTTGGAAAAAATCAATTCGATGCCTTCCAATCTTTTGCCGGAAGGAGTACAACCTCGGTTGGGACCCGATGCTACCGCCCTTGGACAGGTGTATTGGTATACCCTGGAAGCCCTTGATGAAGATGGGAATCCAGTATCCGGAGTATGGGATTTGCATGAGCTTCGTTCTATCCAGGATTTCCAGGTTAAACCTGCCCTAAATGCTACCCCAGGGGTAAGCGAGGTGGCTAGTGTGGGTGGTTATGTTATGGAGTATCAGGTAGATCTGGATCCAGCGGCTTTGCGCCTTTATAACGTGAATGTGATGGATGTAATGGATGCCATACGTGCATCCAACAGAGATGTGGGAGCAAATACCATCGAAATCAATCAGGTTGAGTACCTGGTTCGGGGACTAGGATACATCCGATCGATCGCTGATCTGGAAAATTCAGTGATCACCCAAAGAGAGAATGTTCCCATCCGAATCTCTGATGTAGGGCGGGTAAGCATTGGTCCGGCACCACGTGGTGAGCGTGCTATTCTGGATAAAAATGGCCTCGAAGTAACTGGCGGGGTGGTAGTAGCCCGATACGGCGACAATCCAATGCAAGTGATTGAAGCCCTCAAAGAACGCATCAAACAGGTCGAACTAGGTCTGCCCAGTCGGACCTTAGAGGATGGCAGAGTCGTAAAAGTGAGTATCATTCCATTTTATGACCGCAGCGGTCTCATCAAGGAAACACTTGGAACTTTGTTTGATGCCATCCGCCTTCAGATTTTGATCACTATCATCGTGATTCTGGTAATGGTTAGGAACCTGAGGGCATCCCTCATGATCAGCATCATCCTTCCTGTGGCAGTATTGATGAGTTTTATTTTAATGCGCTATTTTGGGGTTGATGCCAACATTGTGGCTTTATCCGGAATCGCCATTGCCATCGGAACCCTGGTTGACCTGGGTATTATCCTCAGCGAAAACATCCTTCGCCATCGTGAAGAAGCCGATCCGGATGAACCCGTTATCGATGTCATTTTCAAAGCCACAAGGGAAGTAACACCAGCTATTATAACCGCTGTTTCTACCACAATCATTAGCTTCCTACCTGTTTTTACCCTTCAGGCAGCCGAAGGAAAGTTGTTTAGTCCACTTGCCTGGACCAAAACCTTCGCTCTTGTAGCTGCAGTTGCCGTAGCCCTAGTGATGCTACCTGCACTCGCACATGCTCTGTTTGGATTTAACAAAAAACCGGCATGGACCTCACGATTATTGGGAAAAGAAGAGCAATTCAGTCGATATCTGCTTTGGTTCAGTATAAGTGTTGCTACAGTAATCCTATCTCTTGTTTGGCTACCACTTGGGGTCCAGCGTGGCTTCCTGTTAAATCTACTGTTTGTATCTCTGATCTTGCTGTTGATTCTGGGTGGGTTTTATGGCTTTTTAATGCTCTATCCCAGGATGTTAAACTACTGCCTCGAACATAAAAAACGATTCCTGAGTATTCCGGCCACTATCATCATTATGGGTACATTGGTGTGGCTGGGATTTCCACGAGTCTTTTCGTTTGTGAGTGCAACAGGTGATGCCGTTGGGATAAACATTCGCACGAATTCTGTGTGGAGTGCCATGGCACACACCTTTCCCGGTCTTGGCAAAGAATTCATGCCATCACTTGATGAAGGAGCCTTCCTGTTGATGCCAACAGTGATGCCTCATGCCGGCGTCGAAGTCAGCCGTGAATACCTCAGCCGTTTAGATCGGCTTGTACATGCCATCCCCGAGGTTGAATCAGTTGTTGGGAAGGCCGGACGTGCCGAAAGTGCCCTGGATCCCGCACCGCTATCGATGTTTGAAAACGTAATCTTGTATAAAACGGAGTATAAGAGCGATGAAAATGGACGCAAACTCCGATTTAGGGTTGATGACAAAGGTGAATTTGTAACAGATGATCAAGGCGAACTAATTCCCGATCCTCGCGGTCAATACTTCCGTCAATGGAGAGATCATATCAAAACCCCGGACGATATATGGCAAGAAATTGTGACGGCAACAACGTTGCCTGGTATCACGTCTGCTCCAAAGTTACAGCCCATCGAAACACGCCTTGTGATGCTTCAAACCGGGATGAGGGCTCCAATGGGGATAAAAGTTTTCGGTCCAGACCTGGAAACAATTGAAGCCTTTGGCATCGAATTGGAAACTATCTTAAAAGAGGTATCTGTGTTGAAACCGGCATCTGTTTTTGCAGAACGTTCCGTTGGAAAACCCTACCTGGAGATAAAACTCGATCGTCAAGCCTTAGGCCGATATGGAATCAAGGTGGATGAGGTCCAGGAAGTCGTTGAAGTTGCAGTTGGTGGCATGGGCCTCACCACCACTGTAGAAGGCCGTGAGCGGTATACCATTCGCGCGCGCTTTGCCAGAGACTATCGTGATAATCCCGAAGCCTTGAAAGGTGTACTCGTACCAAGTATGATGGGTCAGCAAATACCCCTGGGTCAATTGGCAGAGATCACCTACCGTCGAGGACCTATGATGATTCGGGGTGAAGATACCTTCCTCACAGGTTATGTACTGTTCGATCGTCAGGATAACGTGGCCGAGGTTTCTGCGGTTGAACAGGCGCGTTCGTATCTGGAAGAAAAGATCAATACTGGTGAACTTACGATTCCTGAAGGAGTTCGCTATGTCTTTTCGGGAAGCTATGAAAATCAGGTGCGAGCTGAAAAACGATTGGGCTTTGTGATTCCATTGAGCCTCATCATTATTATGATCATTTTATACTTCCAGTTTCGTTCTTTAACCACCTCATTGATGATATTTTCTTCGATTGCTTTGGCTTTTTCAGGTGGATTTGTCATGATCTGGTTCTATTCCCAACCTTGGTTTCTTGATTTCAGCTTGTTTGGAACCGAAATGCGAACACTCTTCCAAATATCACCCATCAATTTAAGCGTAGCTGTTTGGGTCGGCTTTATCGCTTTATTTGGTATTGCAACGGATGACGGTGTAGTGATGGCAAGTTACCTTGATCAGACCTTTCAGAAGAATACACATGGTAGCATTGCCGAGATAAGAGCATCTGTACTTGAAGCCGGCCTGAAGAGAATACGACCATGCCTGATGACCACCGCCACTACTCTTTTAGCATTACTTCCGATTTTAACCTCAAGTGGTAGAGGGTCTGATATCATGATCCCGATGGCAATTCCTGCTTTCGGGGGAATGACTATTGCACTCATTACCCTTTTTGTTGTTCCGATACTCTACAGCTGGGTAGCTGAGCGCAGATTAAGGAAAGGGGCAAACGCATGATGTCCCATCATAGAAATTACATCAGGAGTGTTTGGATGCTCAACATCATAGGAATCACTTCATGGATTCTGTTGAGTGTGCTCATGGTCATGGGTTCTACAGTTCAAAGCCAACCCCTTCCGATAGCCTTATGGGAATCTGCCCTACAGAAAAATCCTCAACTCGAATCCTACCGCCAAAAACTCAAAACGCGTGAGGCTATGATGCGCACGGTGGGTGAATGGCCTGGGTTAGAATTAGAGGCAGGAGTCCTCACTAGGCCAATGGAGCTACTGATGGGTGATCAGCGTTTTAGCTTTACAGCTACACAGATGATCCCGAGATATCGTCTTTTTGACCTGGAACGCAAAGAAATTTCATATATGAAAATGGCAGATCAATCCACACTTGATGAAGCTGCCTTGATGATCAGAAAAGAACTCACTATGGCCTGGATCGAACGGGTCACCCTTGAGCACGAGATGCTGTTGATGGATCAATCCATTGCACTCGTAAAACAATTAAAGGACGCCGTTGAAACGAAAATAAAAACCGGGCAAAGCAGCTCTGATTGGCTTCGGTTAGATATCCGCCTGCTTGAGATGGAAGACGATCACGTCGCTATGGATGACAAAATTGAAGCTATCGACTATCGCATATGGCAGCTGATCGGCGATTCTTTGAGAAATCCAATCCCAGTGGTAGATAGTTTGGTTTACACTCCTTTCGACTTTCCGATCTCACCTCCTGATTTTAGTACTCATCCCAGCGTGCAGACACGTCTGTCTGAGGCTCAGGCTGCAAGAGTACGTGCAGATATGTCCTCACAGATGGCGCGACCAATGCTAGGAGTCGGGCTGCAATATATCCCATTGCGTCAACGATCATCGATGGAATCAAAAACCGATGGTAAAGACATGGTAATGCCTATGGTGAAGATGAGTATACCATTGAGCAAATCAGCGATTAAGGCCTCCTCCGAGGTATCATCTTCAGAGAGCATCGGTTTTGAGTGGGAGGCCAACAACAGGATTTCAGAACTTGAGATTGAGTGGACCTCAATTTTATCCGAAATTCGCATGGCACGCCGAAACATAGTAACGGCAAAACAGCAGGAGCTCTTAACACGACAGTTATTTGAAAACACAAAACGTGACTACGAATCTGGGATGGGTTCTATCGAGATGCTTATTGAAATGCAGGATATGCTTCTTATGTACAGAATGAAAGCGCTAGAAGCAACCATGCAACATCAAATGTCCCTCGCCCGCTTAGAAGAACTTCAACCCGGCATGTTCAGGAATTGACCTATGATCTCACACCCACTTCTTACAAAAGCACGTTCCCACTGGCGTACACTGGCCATTTATGCAAGCATTCTTATCATTGGATTTATCGCGGGAGGCTTACTTTGGGGCGATCCACATGCTGGGCACGATCATGCTACCGATCAGGATGGAAATATAATCTGGACCTGCTCCATGCATCCTCAAATACGTGAGGAGCAAGCCGGGAAATGCCCTTTATGTGGTATGGACCTTACACCACTTAGCTCATCGAGTAACGTTGGTGCAGACCCAGGCCTTATTACATTATCAGCCAATGAAATAAATCTCGCCGGGGTTAGAACTAGCATTATTGGTGGGGCAAAAGCAGGTGCTTCGATTTCTCTGGTTGGACGAGTAACTCCGGATGAACGAAACCGTGCAGTACTTACTGCTCATATCGGAGGGCGTATTGAAGATCTGAATGTGGATTTTACGGGAAGTCGAGTCTATGCCGGACAAATCCTCGCCGAGATTTACTCACCAGAGCTTTACCAGGCTCAGCAAGAGCTTCAACAATTTTATAAACTTCGAAGTGTACAACCCAATCTGTATTCGGCAGCTCGTGCAAAAGTAGCCCTATGGAAATTTAGTGATGATGAAATCGACAATATGGCCAAATCATCCACTATTCAGCCAGTTGTACCCATTCGTGCAGAAAGAAATGGGGTCGTTACATCTTTGAAGGCCCGAAAAGGCATGTATATCGAACGAGGTGAGATGCTCATGGAAATCGATGATTTGAGCACTGTTTGGATTATTTTTGATGCGTATGAACAGGATTTGTCTCGTATTCGGGTAGGTCAAAGCCTAGATATTACAACCGATGCTCTGCCGGGTGAAAAAATAACTTCCAGTATCCGGTTTATTGATCCAAACCTTAATCCTGAAACCAGAACGGTAGGAATTCGGGTGGAAGTGGAAAATACCGGCAACAAGCTCAAACCAGATATGCTCGTTCGGGGTAAATTAAAACAACTATCCACTTCCTCTGCAGCGTCCATTTCGATACCCGCTTCTGCTGTACTATGGACTGGGTCACGGTCGATTGTCTATCTGAAAGAATCGGAGAGTTCTGACACTGGTAGTGGATTCAGAATGGTTGATGTTATCCTAGGAGCCAGAAATGGTGACGTTTATGAGGTAAAAAAGGGTCTCAAATTGGGGGACGAAGTCGTAACCCATGCCGCTTTTACGATCGATTCTGCTGCTCAGTTACAGGGGATGGAATCCATGATGAGCCAGCGGGTCCAACGAGCTAGTGAAGATATCGAACTTCAAAAGGCTATTGTTCAATCCATTGAGCCATACCTGTTATTGAAAGATGCCCTTGTGGCATCAGATGATGCTTCAGCTTCTACGTACGCTCAGCAAGTCCTCAAAACATGGCAGGATTTTACTGTAGACCCAGTCAATGTAGATGAGCGTGCTCAGTGGGTTACTATTAAAAATAAGGTCATCAGCGGAGCCAACGCTATGGTGAAAAGTTCAAACTTGGAAAATAGACGTGCTGCATTTGAGCAACTCAGTGATGCCTTGATCGTATTGGTAGATCGCTATGGAGTTTCTGGAAAAACACTATACAAACAATATTGCCCAATGGCATTTGATGACAAAGGATCGTATTGGATTAGTGCGGAACGTGTTATACGTAATCCTTACTTCGGTTCTGCAATGCTGGCTTGTGGAGAAATAAGAGGCACCTGGGAGTAGAGTTAGTTTCATGCTTGCTAAATATTGTAAAATGCAAGCAATTATGGTTTTGGTTTAGGATATTGGCATCATCTGTAAAATATGCTCTATATAAGCACATTTGCCCTATCCTTAACCAAGTATCTCCATGAAACATCTTTACAACAGATTTACCAAAGCATTTGTCCTGCTATTGGGTCTAATGATAATTCCTGCTGTCATATTTGCTCAAACAGCCGGTAATTTTGAACTCGCTGAACGTTTTTCAGCCACAAATGTAACGCAGAAGGTCGGTAGCACGAGCGTAAACGCCCAATGGCTAAAAAAGAGTGACAAATTCTGGTATCAGTGGAATGATAGTAATGGTCGTAGGTGGATGTATGTCGATGTGGCAAAAAAAATGAAGCGTCCATTGTTCGATCAGGACGACCTTGCCGCTAAATTAAGTGAGCAGTTTAATAAAGGTATATCTTCCACCGATCTGCCACTTCGCAACTTCCGATTCGATGAAGATAAAAAACTGTTCTCATTTCATGTGGACAGTATCCAGTTTACCTACAATGCGGATCGCATGGAGTTGATCAAAGGTGATACCCTGAAAAAAGATACTCCGGAACCTTGGGCATCATATTCACCCGATAGTACATGGATTGCCTTCGCTAGAAAACATAATCTCTATATCATGCGAGCTGACGATCCGGACAGTACCGAAATCCAGCTCACCACTGATGGTGAGCGCTGGTTTAGCTATCAGCAAAATCACGGGGATACCACATCTACTCGAAGACTTCGTGCCCGTGCACAATGGTTCGAGGATAGTAAAAAGTTGATGGTTAAGCGTCAGGATTTTAGAAAAGTTGGTGAGTTATGGGTTATCAATACCCTTGGTAGTGGTAGACCTTCACTTGACACCTATAAATACGCTATGCCAGGTGAAAAAGAACATTATGTAGACCATATGGAAATCTTTGATCCAAGCACGCGATCTATGGTAAAGATTAAAGCCGAGAAATGGCCTGATCAATCTCTTGGAGGCACGTACTTTAATGGAGGTGGAGTATTTATGACAAAGAAGTCAGATTACATTTACTTCTTACGTCGAAACCGTACATGGGATGAAATCGATGTCTGCAAAGCAAACACCACAACAGGTGAGGTCGAAGTACTTTGGTCAGAAACAAGCAAGCCCTACTTTAATACACGATATGCCCAACTAGCCATCATTAACGAAGGCCAGGAATATATTTGGTGGAGTGAAAGAACCGGTTGGGGACAGCTTTACCGCTACGATAGTAAGGGTGCGTTAAAGAATCGGATCACCACTGGGCATTTTATGGTTGGGGATATCGCCCGAATAGATACCACCGCACAGACTATTTATTTTGCAGGATTTGGTCGCGAGCAAGGTCAACACCCCTACTATGCGAACTATTACAAGATCAAGTTTGATGGCTCAGGAATGAAGCACCTCAGCCCAGAGGATGCCAATCATACCTTTAGCATGTCAGAAACAAATAATTACTTTGTGAGCAATTACTCACGAGTTGATCTTCCAACAAAAACCGTTTTACGCGACAAGGAAGGTCGAGTGGTAATGGATCTGGAATCTGTAGATACAAAAGCACTGAATGAAATCGGATTCAAATTGCCCGAAATCTTTACTGTCAAAGCTGCAGATAATGTGACTGACATTTATGGTGTGATGTGGAAACCAGTTGATTTCGATCCAAACAAGAAATACCCCATCATTACGTATGTATATCCCGGGCCTCAGACCGAACCCTTCCCCATTCCATTCACCCTGGGTGGAAATGCAGGAAGATCAAATTCATTGGCGCAGGTTGGTTTTATTGTAATTGCTATTGGTAATCGCGGAGGAAATCCTATTCGTCATAAAGCATATCATCAATTTGGATACGATAATCTTCGTGATTATGCCCTAGCTGATAATAAATATGGCATCGAACAGCTTGCAGCACGTCATAGCTACATAGACATCAGTAGAGTGGGTATTTATGGTCACTCAGGAGGAGGTTTTATGAGCTCAGCCGCTATCCTTGCCTATCCTGATTTCTATAAAGTTGCCGTTTCATCAGCGGGAAATCATGATAACAATATCTACAACATTTGGTGGGGTGAAGTGCATCATGGGGTAAAGGCAACCACAAGAAAAGTGAAGGAAAAAGACAGTGAGGGAAATGAAGTAACCGTCGAGAAAACAACATTCAGTTCCAGAATCCCTACCAATGCGCAAATTGCATCAAATCTAAAAGGCAAACTACTATTAGTGCATGGTGAGGTTGATAATAACGTACATCCTGGAAATACTTATCGCCTCGCTGAGGCGCTAATACGTGCCGGGAAAAAATTCGATATGGTCATTTTCCCTGGAGCAGCACACGGCTTTACCGGTCACTATAGCGCCTACTTTGAGTATCGTATGTTTGATTATTTCGCTGAGCATCTTCTTGGTGATTATCGTCCGAATATCCAGTTTGTGATGCCGCGCGGCGGGCAAAACAACCAAAATTAAGATTGAAGAGTTGAAGGATGAAGAGTTGAAGGTCTATTAGGGCTACTTCAGCTCTTCAATCTTCAGCTCTTGATTTTACTCATCGTCCGAGTAAGAACAGCACTGGTTTTTTAGACAGATCCGGCAGCTTCTCTTTTTTCCAGCGTTCGACGGTCATTGTGCGTATCCATTCATCAGCGAGTGTGAGTTCTGCTGCTACACAAAGTTGATAGCTAGGATCTAAAACCTGAATGAGTTCAGCCAGAAGTGCATTATTCCTCTGAGGTGCTTCCATAAAAATTTGGGTCTGAGTGGTTGATCGAACCATATTTTGCATGGCATTTATAGCCACTTTTCGGTCATTACCCTCGCGAGGCAAATATCCTTTGAATGCAAACTCCTGTCCATTCAAACCTGAAGCCATCAAAGCGAGCAAAATACTCGATGGACCAACGAGTGGTACTACCTGCACGCCGAACCGATGCGCGAAAGCGACCAGATTGCCACCAGGATCTGCTACTCCAGGGCAGCCTGCTTCTGATAGTATGCCTGCTGGACGATCAGACTTAATCATCCTAATATACTCGTGCAAGGTTTCTGGTGGGGTAGCCTTCGTTAGAGGTAGGAGTGTAATTTTGTAATCAGGGATTGGTGTACCGATCCACTGCAAAAAAGAACGGGCAGTGTGTACATTCTCTACAAAAAATAAATCCAGACCTGAAATCATGCTCACCACATGATCAGGAATAACAGTATTTTTGGGGCTTTTTCCCAAAGGGGTGGGGATGAGATATAATTTCATGGGAGCAATTATAGCAAAAAAAAATAGCCCGAGGGTTGCTCGGGCTTGATAAGATCGAACTATATTATTCAAACAATTTTGGGAATACCAGTAGCCTTTTCTAAAATACGACTCAAATCAGTGTTATGAGAAGCAGTGGCATGGTCAAGTGCCGACCACCCTCTATCATCTATAGCATCCACGTCTGCACCATTTTCAATAAGGATTTTTACAATATGGGTATGTCCTTTTTCAGCAGCCCAATACACTGCGTTTGTACCTCTGTTGTCTCTTAAATGAATGTCTGCCCCATGCTCAATCAACATTTTGATCACATCGGCATTACCTGCCTTGGCAGCTTTAACCAATGCGGTACGCCCATGCTCATCTTGCGAGTTTACGTCAGCTCCACCTGCGAGCAATGTCGCTACTGTTTTTGTATCACCGTTACCGGCGGCCTCTACTAATGCTAAGGAGTTCATAACTTCCCCCTTTTCTAGGGTTAATAATTCAATGAGCTGATCGTAACGTAGTACTTTGGAAAACTGAATGCAACTAAAAAAACATGATTTTTACCCATGTTTTGAAGCCTATTTTAAACTTTCTTCGTAGTCAGGAAGCAGGCTGTTCCGTATCTTTGGATCACATTTTCAACCAACCACCTTAATCGGGTAACAGGCAATTGAGCGACAATAAAATCATTTTTTCAATGGTGGGTGTGGGCAAAGTCCATAAACCCAACAAACAGGTTCTCAAAGACATCTATCTATCATTTTTTTATGGTGCCAAAATCGGAGTACTGGGTTTAAACGGTGCAGGTAAGTCGACGCTCCTTCGAATTATAGCGGGCGAGGACACCGACTATATTGGTACCATTTCGGCTCAAAAAGGAATCACATTTGGGTATCTTCCTCAGGAACCTCAATTGGGGTCTGGTCGTACCGTTAAATCGATCGTAGAAGAGGGCGTTCAGGATACCGTTAACCTTTTAAAGGAATATGAGGACGTCAGCAATGCCTTTATGGAGCCTGATGCTGATTTTGATGCCCTCATCGAGAAACAAGCCAAGCTTCAGGAACGAATTGATGCGTTGAATGCCTGGGATCTGGATGCGCGTTTGGAAATGGCCATGGAAGCTTTACGCTGTCCACCAGGGGATACTCTTGTAGATGTGCTATCTGGTGGAGAGCGACGTCGTGTTGCTCTATGTCGACTGCTTTTGAAACAACCTGATGTGCTCCTACTTGACGAGCCAACGAACCACTTGGATGCTGAATCAGTACATTGGCTTGAGCAACATTTGCACAAATACCCTGGTACTGTTATCGCCGTAACCCACGATCGATACTTCCTTGATAATGTGGCTGGGTGGATTCTGGAATTAGACCGTGGCGAAGGAATTCCATTCGAAGGAAACTATACCTCCTGGCTCGAACAGAAACAGGCACGTTTGGCTCTGGAGGAAAAACAAGCATCAAAACGTCAAAAAGCTCTAGCAGAAGAATTAGAATGGATCCGCACCAACCCCAAAGGACGCCATGCTAAAAGTAAAGCACGTATTGCAGCCTACGAAAAAATGGTGGAAGAGGGACAGGATAAACGTAGTGAAGAAATGGAGATCTTTATTCCTGCAGGACCTCGCCTAGGAAATACCGTAATTGAAGCCGAACACCTGGCTAAAGGCTATAATGATCGCGTTCTATATGATGACATGAATTTTATATTGCCCCCCGGGGGCATTATCGGTGTTATCGGACCAAATGGTGCAGGCAAAACAACCCTGTTCAGAATGATCACTGGCCAGGAACAACCAGACTACGGCACCCTAAAAATTGGAGAAACCGTAAAGCTGGGATACATCGATCAGAGTCGCCCCCTTAATGATACTAAAACAATCTGGGAAGAAATTTCTGATGGCCTGGATTTGATCAAACTTGGTAATCGTGAAGTGAACTCCCGCGCATACGTATCCCGATTTAACTTTAATGGTACTGATCAACAAAAGCTTGTCAGCCAGCTTTCTGGCGGTGAACGTAATCGAGTTCATTTGGCTAAAGTTCTCAAAGAAGGTGCCAATGTGTTATTACTCGATGAACCCACGAACGATCTAGATGTAAATACCCTTCGTGCTCTCGAAGAGGCTTTACAAGCATTTGCTGGATGTGCTGTGGTCATCTCTCACGACCGTTGGTTCCTTGACCGCGTGGCAACGCATATCCTTGCTTTTGAGGACGAAGGGCAAGTTATTTGGTTTGATGGCAACTACAGTCAATACGAGGAATATCGTAAAGAGAAACTAGGTATCGACATTGATCAACCACATCGCCTGAAATACAAGCGCTTAACTAGAGATTAAATCTGTTAACTAGGAACATACACATCATTGAAAGGCATCTAAGGATCGTCTGACTTGTTTTATTCGTATATTTAGGCTAAAATTTGTCGTTATCAACCTTAAGCGCTTCAATTGCCTAAGTTATCTCGGTTCATAGCATTCTATTTAGGGGTGATCCTTTTTTTCATCCTGCAATCCGTGTCTGTTGATCCCGCTTTAGCACAAACGCTTAACAAGATAAGTGTTGCAAAACGTAGCGGAGATTCCGGGTATGTGATTCGTCTTCACATGAACAAAGCTCCAAAAAGATTTGAGCTATCACAACCAACTGCTCAGGGATTTGAAATTAAATTAACCGATCCCAAAATTTCGCATTCAAAGTTAAATACAAACAGTTTCGAATATCCTATCCGTTCAATACGTAAGGTGAATTTAAAAGGAGCTGCAGGTCTTGTTGTTGAGCTTACAGAGTCAGAATTCTTTACTTCAAGAATATATCTAGATTCAAATAAACGTGATGTTTTAATTGCTTTAACTAAGGTTGAAGCTGATATTGCCTATGCATCTGCAGAGAAACAAAAAGGATTTGGATGGATTCAGATTGTACCCAAACCACCGCAATCGGCTCCTGCAATTACTGATAAATCGCCTAATGGTTCAAATGCATCTCCGAATGGGAATACACCAAATGGATCAAGAACCGTGCAATTGAGCGAGAGTGAGGCTGCTGAGATTGTCAGCGCTGACGATCGATACCGTCGATTACGCGACAATATGAAATTTGATGTCGTTGTGATTGATGCCGGACACGGAGGGCATGATCCAGGTGCTGTTGGCTACTCGAAAAAAAATCAGGAGAAAGTAATTGCTCTAAAAACAGCAATCAAATTGGGAGAGCTGATTCAAAAAAATATGCCAGATGTTAAGGTAGTTTATACCAGATCAGATGATACATTTATACCACTGGCAGAACGTGGACGCATTGCAAATCGGGCTCAAGGTGATCTATTTATCTCTATTCACTTGAATGCTGCCAGAAGTAGGGCTGCATTTGGAACAGAAGTATTCTTTATGGGTACCAGTAAATCCGAAGATGCCCTTGAAGTTATGCTTCGTGAAAACAGTGTTGTGAAACTTGAAGAAAAAACGGAAGACATCGTGCAAATGAGTCCAGAGCAGCTATTTGCCTATGAGCTTGCAAATGCCGGGAATATGGCTAGTTCAGAAAAGTTTGCATCATTGATTATCGATGAATTCTCTAATCATGCAAAACGCCCAACCAGAGGCGTCAAACAGGCTCCATTCTGGGTCTTGTATCACGCCTCGATGCCATCAGTGTTAGTTGAGTTAGGGTTCATATCAAACCTTAACGAAGAGGCGTATATGATCACCGAAAAAGGTCAAAATGAACTAGCTGAGTCCATGTTTTTTGCTGTAAAACGTTATCGGGAGCAGTACGAGAAAAGCATGAATGTATATGCTGAGCCTACTCCTTCACCAAACCCAACTCCTACTCAGCGTGCAAGTAACCAACAGTAGTAAACCACTGATCATTGGTGTTGCCGGAGGGAGTGGATCCGGAAAAACTACGGTCGTTCGACGTATTATAGAAAGAGTTGGTGATGAGAACATACTCATCATGCAACATGATTCATACTACCGCGACCTATCGCACATGCCTTTCGACCAGAGAAGCTTACAAAATTTCGATCACCCATCCGCACTTGAAACAGAGTTAATGATTCGGCATCTACAAGCTCTTTTGGATGGCTACAGTGTCGAAGTTCCACAATATGACTTCGCTAATCACACTCGTTCGAGTGAAACATCAACGGCAACACCTCGACGAGTAATTCTTATAGATGGAATTCTAATCTTTTTTGAAAAAGAGTTGCGATCGTTGATGGATATTCGTCTGTATGTAGATACCGATCATGATGTTCGTCTCCTTCGAAGAATCAAACGCGATACAGTAAACCGTGGTCGTAGTTTAGAGCATAGTGGTGAAAATGTAGTAGCGCTAGATATGGTGGATGCTTTAATTAAGAGTCGGCTTTAGCATGTACCAGTTCTTCCATTCCTCGGAAGATTAAAAATTGATCTGCTCGGGTATCTCTTCTCAGCAGTTCTTCGATATGATTAGCTCTGCCACCAGAAATCCAAATTCGAAGCATTCCAAAACGCTCCTCGTACTGATCAATAATATCGGAGATAGCTGATTGAACCATATATCGTGCACCAGCATCTACTGAATCATCTGTTGAGCGGGCGGGTGCAAGTACCGGGTTTAGCACATCTGCTATCGGCAGTCTTGGTGCAGCAAGATGAGCAGCAGCTTCAATGGTATCTAATCCTGGCATGATAACTCCACCCCTAAATACCCCATGTTGATCCATAAGATCTACAGTTATTGCAGTACCGGCTGTAATCACAGCCACAGCCTGTTTGCTTAGTGAATATGCGCCCGCGCAAGCTAACCAACGGTCGGCACCAAGAGTAAAGGGTGTTTCGTAATCGAGTCTGGACGCAGGAAGATCGGATGTATCGATCCTGGAAATGGTAGAACGTTGATGTAAGGGTGAATTTTTTAGCCATTCTTCGAAGGTATCTGATACAGATGTAAAATAGATCTGTGCATCAGATTCCATACGAAGTAATAGTGATATCCATTCACTTGGTTCGGCATAGGTGCCCGACCCGATAATTTCCCAACCATCTGTGGTCATCATAGCACATTTTACCCGGGTGTTTCCAGCATCAACATAGATGGTTTGTAACATATATCACTCTTGGAGAAATTGGGTTATTTTACAGTTGAAATTAAACACAATACATGATAATGCAAGATCAACAAAAAACTGCAATTGTTACGGGGGCTGGAACCGGAATCGGTTTGGCAATATCTAAAAAATTGATTTTGTCGGGGTATCGAGTTTACGGGTTGGGTAGAAGATCAGAAGTTCTGCAAGATGTATGTCGTGAACTTGGAAATTCATTTATACCCGTAAGTATCGATATCTCTGACAGTGCACAGGTTAATCATTGGTTTTCCACGCTTGATGAGCCCTTACACGTATTGGTAAACAATGCAGGTATAGCCCATTTTAACCCCGTAGATAAACAAACGGTCAAAGAATGGGATACAATGATAGGTGTAAATCTTTCCGGAGCATTTTATCTAACCAATCTTGTTACTGCAAACATGAAACAACATCAGGTGACTGGGTACATTATCAATATTGCTTCTGTTGCAGGCCTTATCGGGAATCCAAATTTAAGTGGATATAATGCCACTAAATTTGGGTTAAAGGGCTTCAGTGAAGCAATCATGAAAGAATTAAGACCTTTTGGGATCAGGGTGAGTTGTATATTTCCGGGATCAGTAGCTACCCCGTTTTTTGATGATAAAGGAATAAAGACTCACGATGATATGCTTCAAAGTGATGATATTGCGGAATGCGTATCCTTTTTGCTCACCATGCCTCAGCGTGCTCTTGTCGATGAAATCGTCATTCGTCCAACATATCCTAAATGATGAGACATAACGTATTATTTTTTGTGATACTACTATCCGTTATTTCGTGTAGGCATAATCCACCAGAAGGTGTGTTACCTGAGAGTGACTATGAGAAGATATTTATTGAATTGAGAATTCTATCAGAATATAAAATGGTTACATCGGATAGTATTCGAGCACGCAAATTATCGGACAGTATCTTCAAGCATTATCAAATTGATGCTGAGCAATTTAAAAGGAGTCATGAATGGTTTGAGAGTGATCCGAGAGCTCATGCGAAGCGATTATCACGTTTAGCGGATAGTTTGTCAATTTTAGACACAAGGATTAGTACCCCTATTGAATAAGATTTTCTATTGCTGGGTACAGTGCTATTTGCTATGAATTATGGTACTTCAAGTTCTAGAACGAGCAAGCCCCTATTGAGGGATATCAATAGGGGCTTGGGAAAAAAAGACGAG
>CAZXGO010000024.1:4374-25945 GCA_964640035.1 uncultured Chitinophagales bacterium | reverse complement strand
CCCCTTGATCATCCTTGGAATCAATGAGCGGGGTTTTGCTCTGGCAGAGCGATTGAATAAAGAGATTGCTGCTATTCCCGGTTCTTCTTCTGAATGTGGAAAAATCAAAGTTTCCGGGCAAGGAAATGTTCAACTTCCTTTTATCAAGACGCTCGATGGGGTATCTATTGTGGTTGTTGATGATGTAATGTTTAGCGGAAAGACTATGCAGCAAGCTATTAGTTTTATCATCAGCCACTACAAGCCAACTTCCCTAAAA
The DNA here is from genome assembly GCA_964640035.1 of uncultured Chitinophagales bacterium. Classification (GTDB taxonomy): domain Bacteria; phylum Bacteroidota; class Rhodothermia; order Balneolales; family CAYWCV01; genus CAYWCV01. Next base: position 25,686 of record CAZXGO010000024.1, on the reverse strand, counting down.
GTAGCTTCTCTTATCGATCGGGGGCATCGTACCCTTCCTTTAGAGCCACAATACGTCGGACTAATTTGTCCAACAAAATTATCCGAGCACGTTCATGTTTTCATCCAACCGGATTCTGATCACGACGCTGTCATTTTGTATCAGCATTCCCGGGCTTAATCAATTAACTATGCTACGTATCGTATTATCTACCATGCTAATTTTATTAGGATGGGTATTTTCAGGTTCTACTCTGGCTGAGAATAAATCTTCTTACTACGACAATCAATCCCTAACACAGATTCAATCTCTACATTTAGATAGTCTTCCAAAGTGGAATAAAAAATGGACCATTGGGCTTAATGGAAGCCAGGCCTCACACAAAAATTGGAGTCAGGGGAATACAAACTCGATTGCAGCTACTGGCATAAATATGCTTAATCTTTCGTATAAAAAAGCAAGCTACGTATATGACTTAACGGTTAACCTCAGGTATGGACAAACCAAAATAAATGGGAATGAAGTTCGCAAAACGGATGATCTAATCCATGTGAAAAATCGTTTGGATCATCTCCTCACATCAAAAGAGTTAAGTACATACCTGGAAGTTGAGTTTCGATCCCAATTCGATAAAGGTTTCGACAAAAACAGTACATATATCTCAGATTTCATGGCCCCGGGATATTTGCAAGAAACTGCTGGATTCGGCTATCGTCCCTTGGACTTTGTTCAAATGCAAATGGGATTTTCCTTGAAACAAACCTTTATGGCGGATACCAGTTTGTCTAAACGATATGGCTTAACACCAGGAAGCTCGTTTCGAAGTGAGGGAGGTTTCTCGATGGGTCTGGGACTTAAAAAAAATGTAGCCAAGAACCTCAGTTTGGCAAGTAGTGTCCAGTCGTTTACAAACTTTCTTCAGCCAGCGAACTATACCGATCTTATCTTTACAAATGAGCTAACGGGCAAAGTAAATAGTTTTATGAATACCAACATTCAATTTGTCATGGTATACGATAAAGACTTTAACTCACAGTTCCAGATTAAACAGGTATTGGCAATCGGCCTTAGTTTTAACGTCTTTAGAGGATGAATTTAGACATTCTTGCCGCATTAACCGAGCTCGCTTCTCGGTTCAACGCTGAACTCGGACGTTTTGGAGGATATACCACATCTTCATCTCCTGACTTAAATCTTCAGCCAATACTCGATGAATATGTTGCTCGTTTGAGCTCGAATTACCCATTTGCTCATCCTGCATATGCCGGACAGATGTTAAAGCCACCTCATCCGGTTGCTTGGTTAGGGTACACCTTGGCTATGCTTGTGAACGGCAATAATCATGCACTCGATGGTGGTCCGGACACTTCGGCGATGGAAAAAGAAGTAATCAGAGAGTTTATTACATTTTTTGGCTTTCCAGAGCATAGTTTGGGTCATTTAAGTGCATCTGGTACAATCGCAAATTTGGAGGCTCTTTGGATTGCACGCTGTATACATCCCGATAAAGCAGTTGCTTTTAGTTCAAACGCACATTACACACATTCCAGGATGTGTGACGTATTAGGTATGAAAAGTGTAGTACTCAGGGATGATGAAAATGGCAGCTTTAGCATAGATGATCTTAGAAATCAGGCTAATCAGATAGGTACGCTTGTTGTCACTCTCGGAACCACAGGTCTAGGCAATGTAGAGCCTCTTCACACATTGTTACCAATTTGTAAAGACTTAGGCATAAGAGTACATGTTGATGCCGCATATGGTGGTTTTTTTAAATTACTAGTGGGAACTGGCTTAATCAATGATGAGCCTTGGGACGTAGTAGCCGAGGCAGATAGTCTGGTAGTGGATCCTCACAAACACGGTTTACAACCCTATGGATGCGGATGTGTTCTGTTTCGTGATCCCTCTATTGGTCAGTACTATAAACATGATTCACCATACACCTACTTTACCTCTGAGGATCTTCATCTGGGTGAAATATCCCTTGAATGCTCACGTGCTGGTGCATCGGCTGCAGCACTATGGTTGACTCTGAAAGTATTACCACTACAAGGGGATGATGGGCTAAAACGTGTTTTGATATCTTCACGTACCGCGGCAATTGAATTTGCAGGTATGATATCGAACGAACCAGGCTGGCACTTGTATGAAGAGCCTCAATTAGATATCGTGAGTTACTTTCCCTTAACCTCAAACAAAGAGCTTAAGTCTATAAGTACATTGTCCCAGAAGCTAATGCATTCAGGTATGCAAGGTCAGGAATCCGATCGAATTTTTCTCAGTTTATTTTTAGTACCATCAAATGAGCTTCTCTTTAGACTCCCAGAGTATTCCAATGAGGGGAATATCGATCAAGTAAGTATCCTTAGAAGTGTTTTGATGAAAGACAACCACCACGCTTTTCTTCCTGAACTCATCAGAAGGTTGAACCTACATTTGGATTCTGTAGTTTAGCGGTATGAATTTAGATTACTATCTATTTACCCTCGGTTTAGCGATTTTAAAAGGTCAATACCAAGAGATTTGACAAGTAATTTATTCTATGATTTTTTCATAAAATCCTCTTCTTGTCCAAATTAAGTCAGCGATTTGTATCTCTTGTATAGTGTACTGTACATCTAATATGATCCATTATGACGTTTTTAAAATCTTTTATCGTACTGGTACTGTTAGCGTTACTCTCTAACACTAGTATTGCATCTTCTGTCATTCCACCCCGAGATTTTGGGGTTCTTGTCCAAACAAGTGAACTTGTTATTTTGGCTAAAGCAGAAGATTCACATTCATTTGGACGGGGGAATCTGATCATGACGAGTACCCGTTTTCAGGTACTGGATGTCATTAAAGGATCTGTTGCTATTGGTCAATATGTCAATATGGAGTCCTATGGTGGGCAAACCGAAGACCTTGGTCTTGCTATTGGCGGTAGTCCGAAATTCTCACAAGGGGAGAACTATTTATTAAGTTTAACAGAGCATAATGGAGCTTGGATGTCACGACATATGTCGTATGGACTACTGGTTCAGCGTCGCATGTTAACCGGTGAACGCATTTTTACCCACCTCGAAGATAGTCATGATCTTAATTTGGTCATCCCTGATGGCAAAACCGTTGAGCTTATTAGTAATTATAAAGCTGATGCACTCATTAAACATCTAAAATCCGTTGCAAGTGGCCAAAGTGCATGGGATAAATCAAAAGCAGAAGAGGTGCAGGAGTATGATGCTCATCAATCACAGAGCATGCTTTTGCCGGGTAATATTATGAAGCTTGCGGCTCCTCCGACAGGTTGTGAATTCATGGAATACAATGATACCAAAATACGATGGAAACGTTTTGAGGATAGCCAACCGGTTACGGTAAAACTTCCAACCTCAGCCACCAGTCAAGCCGTTAGCGGAGCATTAACTGCCGTAAATGCCTGGAAAGCTGTTCCAGATATTAATGTTTCCACACTTCAATCAGCAGGGCTTTCCAGTATAACTCCAACTTGTGGTACAGATGGCTTAACCTTTGCTGGTTTTTTGGAAGGTGATGCCCGGATTTTTCCTGATGATCCTTGTAATGAAGTGACGGATTTGTCGAGTTGTTCGGGAATTTTAGCTGTCGCTGGACCAGGCTTTAATACATCAGGTACTCACACTGCGAATGGTGAAACATGGATCACTGCACTTGTTGGTTTTATGATTGTCAACAATGGAACACCAGCCTGTTTGAATGCTACCCAGTATGATCAGGTAATTACCCACGAATTGGGCCATATCATCGGATTTGGTCACCATACGGGTGCTGCTGCAAATATGAATGCAAATTGCTGTAATCCTATTACCGATTTAGATCGCGCGTGTGCGGTCTATATTTATGGCAATGGAACGGTGACCGAAAATCCACTTCCTACGATTACCTCAATCAACCCCAACTCTATTAAGGCCGGTACTTCCAACCAAGCAGTGGTGATTTCAGGAACTGGGTATCAGTCTACGAGTGAACTTTTCATTTCACCCGACCTTTTGGGACTAGGTATCACAATACCCTCATACAACAGCACAACCATCAACATGCAAGTCACTGCACCTACCGACGTGACTTTGGGGGTTCGCAAGTTCTATGTTCGGAATCCTTCACCTGGGGGTGGTGATAGTCAACAGGTAAACTTTTTTGTTACCGATACACCAACGATTTCAAATATAAGTCCAACAACGGGTAATGCAGGATCAACGGTTAATTTGACTATTAATGGCACAAAATTCGCCACTGGATTAAGCTCATTGGTAGTTGATTCCGATTTAACGGTATCTAACTTTACTGTCGTCAATTCAACACAAATCACTGCCTCACTCACTATTCCCTCATCTGTAAGCTCAGGTTCCAGATCAATCCGAGTTTCAAATCTTGGTACTGGTGGTGGCAACAGTAATGCACAAAGTTTTACCATCGTTGGTACTGCTACACCTCCCACGCTAACGAGTGTGAGTCCCAATAATGGAAATCAAGGAGAACAGGTGAATGTGACCTTGACGGGATTAAACTTTTTGTCAGGTGCTACCATATCAGCCGGCACCGGCATCACCGTTAGCAATATAAATGTGGTCAATTCCACATCGATCACTGCCAGATTTACCATTGGGTCTGCTGTAACCCCAGGAGCGCGCAATGTGACGGTATCTACCTCAGCAGGAACGAGTAACAATGTTGTATTTACAGTAAATACTCCAAGTAACCCTGTTCCACTGATCACAACCCTTTCACCATCTTCTGGAATACAGGGTACTGGTCCAAACATCACTATTTCTGGATCAGGATTTATCTCTACCTCCCAGGTAACTATTTCAGGTTTAGGGATACAGATAAGCAATGTAGCAGTAGTTAGTGCTACATCTATTACTGCTCGTTTTACTATAGCCTCAAGTGCAGCAACAGGAGTTCGTCAAGTTACTGTAAGTAATCCAACTCCTGGAGGTGGTACGAGTAATTCGGTTAACTTCACCGTAAATGAATTGTTTGTGAACAAGGCACCAACGTTAAATCCAATTCCTGACCTGGGTTTTTTACATTCTGCGCCAGAACAAGTAATCTCATTGTCGGGTATTAGCGCTGGTTCTGGGGAATCACAAAATATTACATTACAGGCAACTGCAGCCAATCCAAGTTTGATACCAATACTCACGGTGGATTACACGAGTCCACAGACTACTGGCACCCTTAGACTTCGGAATGATAGAACAAAGGTTGGTAGTACCACTATCAGAGTTCGCGTTAAAGATGATGGAGGTACAGCAAACGCTGGAGTCGATACCCTAGTTAGAGTGTTCAATGTGACCGTAAACTTAGATACATCTATTGGCGATGATGAGCCAAGACTTCCGCAGGAGTACGAGCTACTGCAAAACTATCCAAATCCTTTTAATCCAAGCACGATCATCCCATTTACATTACCTAATCGAGCAAGGGTTAAATTATCGATTTTCGATGTTAATGGAAGAGAACGTGCTCAATTACTTGATCAAGAGATGTCGGCTGGACGCCATGATATTAGTTTTGATGCTAGTAATTTCAGCAGTGGATTGTATTTGATACGATTATCTAGCGATTTGGGTATTCACACCAAAATGATGATGCTTGTTAAATAATGTTTAAATACCAAGTATGCGTTGAATTACGTTGTCTTATGGTTGGTTTTTCATTAACATCCAATGTTAAACCTTATTAGGATTTTCGTAACCAGCCACTTTGGATGAAGCAAAGCTACAACATCATTTTTTCATCGTTGTTTATCCTGTTACTCGCGTTTTCTGCATCGCCATTAAAAGCGGAACGGATATCCTTTACAACAAGATCTGCTGAATTTGATGTTTTTCAGCTTGGAAATGCACGTCCTGTTTTAAGTGGAATAAGTCCTGAATCTGCTATAGCTGGAGAGGTTGTTGATGTACTTTTGAATGGTGCATATTTTGAATCTGGTACAACTTCCTTTGCTATAACGGGCACTGGTGTAAAAGTGATTCGAACCTTAGTCGTTAGTTCCTTTCAGTTAAGAGTTACTCTTTCAATAGATCCAAAAGCTCCAGCTGGTCTTCGAAGTATACGCGTAATTAATAATCCGCCAGCAGGGGGTAGCAGCAGCTCCGTTACATTTCGTGTAAAACCACCCCCTAATCCAGCACCGTTACTTACCAGAATAAGTCCTACATCATCATTACAGGGTGATACCTTAACCACTGAACTGATTGGTAGAAACTTTGTACCTGGTCAAACATTTGTAGTATTAGATGGTGATGGCATTACAATGGACTCTATCGTAGTACATGACAGCAATCGAATCACTGTAAAACTCATCGTCAATGAGGTTGCAAAGACCGGTCGGAAAAATTTTGCAGTTGTGACTCCCGGTCCTGGAGGCGGTATGTCGCAGGCTCGCTCTTTAATGGTTCAAATGGCACCATATCCTGTTCCACGACAGCTTAGATATGAATTTGAAGGCTTAGTTCGTGGAGAAACCAACACAGTAGAACTATTTGCCAGTGGAATTAGGGAGGCTACGCGTTTAATACTTCCTGATGGTCTTCGTCCTATTGATGCGAGATCAGAGCCCCCTAACCGTTTTCAGTTTTCTGTTGATATACCTGACAATTGGTCAAAATCCACTTTCCCACTACTGCTGAGTAATCCTAGACCTGGTGGTGGTTCGTCAGACACCCTATTAATCCCCATTTTAAGACCCAAAAATAATCCACCTAAAGCAAATCAAATAATAACCGGCATGCGTGTTGCTGTTGGCGAAACAGTGACTATCCCATTAAATGCATCTAACCCTATCTTCATTGATGCTGATGAAGATTCTCTCTCTTATTCTCTTCTGGTAGATGAAACAGCTACTTTTGCTGAAATTAGGAATGATGTACTTTATTTAAGAGGTAATAATGAGGGTAAATCGAATATTAGTGTGATCGCTTCTGATGGTTTTTCAGATGCGATGATCGTGTTTCCTGTGAATGTTTTTATTCCCATACCCAATAAATCCCCGACATTAAGCCCTATTACTAATATCGAAATACCGGCTAATGTTCTGCGCAAAGAGATATCATTGGCAGGAATTAGTGCTGGTAATGATGAAAATCAGCGATTAACAGTTACAGCCACATCATCAAACACTCAATTAATACCTAATCCTGAGGTGGTGTATACAAGTCCAAATACCACGGGCTCTATAATCATTCGTCCAACGAGAGGTATTACTGGTAGCGCTGTGATCACTGTTCGTGTACGAGACAATGGTGGCCGGGAATATAATGGTGTAGATCAAATTTCAAGGTCATTTACCATCAATGTTCGTGATACGGATATTTCTGAATCTGATGAAGAATTACCTGGAAGATTTCGATTAGCACAGAATTACCCAAATCCTTTCAATCCAACGACTACAATAGAATATACTATTGGGGAAGCCAGTTTTGTAAGACTTGGTATTTTTGATGTAACGGGCCGTTTGGTTGCTCGACTTGTAGAACGAGAGCAAACGTCAGGCACCTATACAGTGTCTTATACAGCGGATAAAATCCCAAGTGGTATGTATATCTACCGACTAGAAGCTGGTAGTTACACTCAAACCAGGACCATGTCGTTGGTAAAATAGACTTACACGTCGAAGGATATACCCTGAGCCAGAGGCAGGCTAGTACCGTAATTGAGTGTATTTGTTTGGCGCCTCATGTAAGCTTTCCAGGCATCAGAACCTGATTCGCGTCCCCCGCCGGTTTCTTTTTCACCACCGAAGGCACCGCCGATTTCAGCCCCGCTTGTACCAATATTGACATTAGCAATGCCACAGTCGCTACCATTAGCACTTAAAAAGAGTTCTGATTCGCGCACATGGTTTGTAAAAATAGCAGAACTGAGTCCTTGAACCACCCCATTTTGAATAGCAATGGCCTCATCAAGAGTTTTGTATGGAATTAAATATAAAATTGGAGCAAAGGTTTCATCCTGTACGATTGACATCTCATTACTTGCACTAGCCAAACAAGGGCGAACATAGGTTCCTGACTCATATCCAGGGCCATCAAGTACCTCTCCACCAAACAGTACTTCACCACCTTGATTTTTTAAGGATTGAATGGCATTCTGCATAATTGCCACACTTTGAGTATCGATCATGGGTCCAACAAGAGTAGTAGCCTCAAGTGGATTACCGATGCGTATATTTTTATAGATACTCAACAATCTCTGTTTAACAGATTCGAAGATTGATTCATGGATAATCAGACGACGTGTGCTTGTACAGCGTTGACCGCATGTTCCGACGGCACCGAAAACGGTAGCCCGAATGGCCATTTCCTGATCAGCATTTTCTGTAATAATGATTGCGTTATTTCCACCTAATTCGAGAAGTGAACGACCCAATCGGGATGCCACTGTCTTTGCCACTTCTTTACCCATACGAATAGATCCAGTGGCAGAAACCAGGGGAATTCGTTTGTCATTAGTGAGCTGTTCACCTACACTACGATCCCCGTTGATAAGGCAGAATACCCCTTCAGGGACATTGTTTTTCTTCAATACTCCTGAAATAATATTCTGACATGCTATGGAACACAGAGGAGTTTTTTCAGATGGCTTCCAAATGATGGTATCCCCACATACAGCAGCAATCATTGCATTCCAACTCCAGACGGCAACAGGGAAATTAAAAGCTGAAATGACCCCTACTACTCCCAGGGGATGCCATTGCTCGAACATCCTATGTTCCGGACGTTCTGAGTGCATACTCAGCCCATACAACTGACGGGATAAGCCGACGGCAAAATCACAGATATCAATCATCTCCTGAACTTCACCCAGACCTTCCTGTAAAATTTTACCCATTTCATAGGAAACTAATCTACCAAGGTCATCTTTATGTGCACGAAGGGCATCACCTATTTGACGGACAATCTCGCCACGTTTAGGAGCTGGAATAGTCCTCCATTCGTGAAAAGCCTGATGAGCCTTTTGGATGGTTGAGTCGATTTGCTCCGGACTACTTACGCTCACTCGTCCGATTAAGGTACCATCTACGGGACTGAATGATTCAAGCCATGTTGAGCTTGTGAAGGATTGAGTTCCGGTAGATGTACCGGGATTGTCATTTGAGAGGCCTAGTCGTTGAAGAAAATCCATAATAATGTCTGGTTTTATAGAATCACGTAAAGATACCCATTTTGCAGAATAGGCTCAGCAAATCGGTCAAAATCGAAATCTTGCCCTCATGGATAGATTTGGATATTGAATGCGAGCAAATCGTCGCTCTCGTGCCAAAAACTCATCTCTAAATTCTTCTGGATATTCAGTATATAGTTTACTGCGTGCCTTTTGTTGTTGAAACCACCCATCGATAAATAACTCATTTTTGGCACTAAGGGGAAGCATTACTTGTACAAGAGGACCAAGCTGTTGTGTCATTAGCACCCCGGGGGCTAGGCGCGTAAACGTTTTTTCACCGGTTGATGGATCGGTGATGATGATACTTGTTGTAGCTTGAGGTAAAAAATCAATTTTTCTAAACGATCGTATCCCTGTCGAAAGCTTTAATTGGCCAACTTTTTTACTTAAGGTGATTTCTGATTCGTAGCTAATGAGGGTATCGATGGGAGTTTCGGTAAATGTATTCCACTGGAGTCTTCCGATACGAAGCTCACTTCGGGCACCCTCGATTTCGACAAACCAATCGGGTATAAACTCATATTCAACACGTGATCGATAACCGTATTCTCTGGCAGCCTGATCAGCGTTTAATCTGCCCGGAACTTGAAAATCATAAACCGTATAGTTGGCTCGAATGAACATTGCATTTCGAACGATCAGGGTGGAAGATGGTTGCCATGTAATTTCAGGTAGAACACGTAGTGATCTTCTCCAATTATTTTCAGCACTTCTGGCGCTAAACAAATAGACATTGTGATACGCTTCCCCAGCCATCGTAAGACCAACATCTAACCATTGTGATACCTTATGTTTTGCTATTAAGCGTAATGCTATGGTTTGTTCGTCACGATCGTCGACATTAATTTCAGGAGTATTATAACGAAGTATTCCTACAATAACCCTCATCCCCAGCTCTGATCCAATCATAGGTGAGTAGGTGCTATTTGCGAAAACTTCGATGGCATTTTGTTTGAAATTTGAGCGTTCTAAAATTTCACTTCTTCGTCTAAACTGATCATCTGGGATATTTTGAGCGTTGATTAGATCTGAATTTGTGCTTGTTCCTATAAATCGAAGTCCAGGATTGAAACGTATGTTTCCTTTCGGAATAAATGCTTGAAAAGCGAGGTCATAATCTTGTCGTATGAATCTGGTGTCAACGATATCATTTCTGAGAGTATCCTTCAGAATTCGGTTTGTAAATTCTCGATTGTTACTCATGGTGTACACATCAATTCGACCTGTAGAGCCGTTTCCGATCGGGAATTCCAATCCTGCTTGAATACGAGCTGTGTCGCTACGAATAGATTCTATCAGATCGCTAATATCCCTGTTTAAAAAATTACTGGCCTGATAGCTTTCCCTTATTGAACGCCCAATCTGAAAATTGCCGTTTAATTGTACAAATTCATCCGAATAACGAGTGTCGGAACCAATCTTAAAACTGCCAAAAGATCTGGGTTGAATGGATGCATAGTCGATAATGAGATCAGGATTTAAACGGAAATCACCAAGCACAAGATTTGGCCACGACCCTGTTAGTGAAAAGCTGGGTCCTGTATCCGTTGTATTGTTACGGGTATCACTCATAAGGCCAATCATCGGACGAATTTCAAAACGCTTATTTGAACCATAGAGTGTTGGTCCAGCTAATATGCGTTCCTGACGAACTTTTGAGGCGGTGTATCCAAACACATCTGATCGTAATCCAATTCCGATGCCTTCTTTCAAGAGATGATTTACATCTAGAGTACTTCTGTATTCATCCTGAATATTTTGCGCACTTCCTTTAATAAGATACAATCGTGAAGTGAAGCTATTTCGAAATTGAACGTTCGTCAAGTCGCTTTTCAAACCAATATCAGTTCCCAGATTCCATTGAAAAGCATCAAGGCGACGGGAAAAGTCTGAATAACCGTCGACATTAATTTTATATTGAGCGAAAAGCGTACCTGGCCACAGGAGAATCCCTATGATGAGGTTGCAATATGTAGACTTCCATTTCACGCACTTTGAAGGTAATGAAAAATCCTTTTTTTGCTTTTATAGCTAGCAATATTGTCTGATATTTGACATATGAATGAACTTTTTAAGGCAAGTCAAAAGCAGCTTGCGCATGTACGCAGCCTAGGGAAACGTCGTCACAGGCGTGAATTTGGTCAGTTTATTGCGGAAGGGCATCGTACGGTTCAACAGATTATCACGCAAAAAAAACTCTCGGTTAAAGAAATATTCATCACCCAAGAGTATTTACATGAGTTTGGTAAACCATCAAAAAATGAGTCTGTTTTTTTAGTATCGGCAAAAGATCTTCAGGGGATTACAGATACAGAGACACAGCAAGGCATATGCGCTGTTTGTGAAATTCCGCCACCGGTGGAGCTTTCTTTTTGGAATAAACCTGAAGGATTTCTACTTGCTTTCGATCATATTCAGGATCCTGGTAATGTCGGAACATTGATCAGAACTGCTGCATGGTTTGGATGTGAGGGGATCATTTGTTCTGAAGGGACTGTTGATCAGTGGAATCCCAAGCTTGTTCGGAGTACGGTCGGTGCCACAGGTTATTTACCTTACATAGAAGGCGCATTAGTAGAGGTTCTCGATCAACTCCTGGACTATGGCTGGCAGATCATGCTTTTAGATGCAGGTGATCAAAGTATATCTCTTGATGATTGGCACCCTCAAGTGGGAACAGTCATTGTTGTAGGCAATGAGGCTAATGGTATCGATACCCAACTTCTAAAAAAATACCCAAAGCTTAGAGTAGATGGCGTCAAAAATCAATCCGCAGCGGAGAGTCTCAATGCTGCTATTGCTGGTGCAATAGTAATGCAGTACACATTCATGAGATTCAAGAGATGATCTATGCCAGATTAACCACCTTTATTTGCTCCACTTTTTTACCCAAGAAGCGTTCAGCCAGTTCTTGAAAACGTTGGGGCTTATCACTGACGAAACACTCAAAAGTGGGTTCATTGCTGGTATTGAGTAAGCTGCGTTTTTCAAGTTCTTTCCTTGCCATTGTTGCAATAGAGACGGCCGAGTCAATAATTGCAACTTCCGGATTGTCGAGTACTTTTTCGATGGTCTCTTTAAACAGGGGATAGTGCGTGCAGCCTAAAATGAGTGCATCAATGTTCATACCCTTAATATCTTCAAGGTACGATCGTAGGGTTAGCTCGGCAATTTCATTATCCGTCCAACCCTCTTCTGCCAAAGGTACTAACATCGAACAGGCCTTTGAATAAACGTCAGTATCGGAACTCATGGAATGTAGGGTATTTGAATAGGCTCCTGAATTTACTGTTGCCAATGTTCCAATCACTGCGAGGCGATGATGTCGTTGTGGTGATTCCATGGCGGCTTGCGCTCCTGCTTCAATTACTCCTAAAACTGGGATATCTCCCGCAAGCTCTTTCACTTCAGCTTCAGCTGCTGCTGTTACTGTGTTACATGCTATCAAGATCATCTTTACATTACGCTCCAACAGAAATTGTGTGATCTGCATTGCATACTGTTTAACTGTATCAACAGATTTTATTCCATATGGAACCCTTGCTGTATCCCCAAAATAGATGATGTTCTCATTTGGTAGTATTCGCATCACTTCACGCACTACGGTCAATCCTCCTATACCGGAATCAAAAATGCCAATGGCTGAACGTGATAAATCGTAACTCATGTGTAGGATGCCATCATAATTCAAATAGCCCAAAGAATACCCAAATATTGTAACAGTTAAAAGAATTTCTTCATAGCCCAGTCTGTATTAGAGCAATGGCATGTTTCCCAGATAAGCGCTCTCTTTGTACCAAATGCCAAGCTTCCACAACGGCAATATATATTCCTGTTCGGACGCTTCTACCCATATCGTCTAGGCCATTCCAATAGATTTCAGATTCCGATCCTAACCGCTCACCATTTGCTATTGTACGCACATGTCTACCATAGCGGTCGATGATTTGAGCTTTTATCAGCCATCCAGCTGAAGGTGTATTGATCTTTAACGTTGATATTTCATCTCGTCCATCACCATCGGGGGAAAATGGGTTTGGACTGGTACTCACGAATAATTGATGCTTGAGTTGTTCTTTATTTACCTCACTGCTATTCTTTTTCCCAGGACTCCCACCCAATAACCCTGCATGAGAGAGCCAATTCCATGGGTCTAAGGTCTCAAGTGTTGCGCTGATTCTTTCTAAACTCACGCCCCGCGAATCCCGAACAGAGGGTTGATGCATCTCGGAGGAGTACATCAATGAATCGATCACCCGTCCATCTTTATTGATGAGCCATACAGAACCTTCAGTAGTTCCCAAACTTAAGGTCTGACGTTTACTGATTCCGTATACACTTTCGGATTGCTTACCAAAGAAACGAATCACCCTTGATTCAGTAATAGTACTCGTATCAGCCATTAAAACCACAAATTGCCCTGGTTCTACGAAGGGATGATCAAAACTAAATGAAATCGTACTACTCGTTGAACTAGTCGCACTTTTTGATCGCAGTTTAAGACCTGATAATGAAATTTTACGATTTGATCGGTTTATTATTTCCACATACTGTGCCTGGTCCCGACCTCCATCATACCGCGATTGTAGGGGATTGAACATAATTTCATTGATGACAAGATCACCATACTCAGGCTCTAATTCTTGGTGTTTTTTTCCATTATGGTCAGGTAACTGTAAAATGAGTATTGGTGCTATGCGTAGGCTTTCGGACCTCGGAGCTTTGCCTGAGTATCGAATGCCTGTGAATTGGGATGCGCTGTGGATAGTGTCATTAAATTGAGCTAATGGAGAGAGCCCTTGGTTCTGATACCCAGCCATAAGAACCCATTTGCCGGTTTCTGTACGACTTACCTGAAGTCTAAAAGTATCGTCATTATTACGAAAAAATATCTTTCTGTAAATGGGAATACGTTTATTGGAATCAATCCGGTTAAAGCTTAGATGGTTCTCTTCGTCAAGATCCAATACTATGGAATACCCATTAATTGACGACATAAGGTCTTTTTTGTCTGACATAAGTATGAACTCAACCATTTGATCATTGGCTAAACCCAAATCAAGGCTATAATTCCATTCCGTTTGGTCAACACGTAGCGGTGCTGCCAACCAGGAGGTGTCATGGTTCGTAGTGTTGCCCACCGGAATCAGCCACTTTCTTTCCTGTTCTTCAATTACCATGAAAGATGCGGTTGTACCACTCCAGTCTACGCCTGACACCTCTGGCGGCATGCTAAAGCATTCGTATAAGGCAATTTTTCCATAAAGACTAGATTGCCTTGAGTCCATTTTATCTGTTGTATTCAACATTAAAATGATTGTAAATAGAAAATATGGGTGCATTATGTAGTCTCCTTTACTATAAGAGACATGCCAAAGCAATTCCTTACGCAACTAAAAAATTTTTTTTTAACAGGAATTCAAATCTCTTAAATCTGACTATTTTATTTGCGCTATTCCTTCTTATTAATGTCTCGCAACACCATGGATAACTCCACCTACATTTTACCCTTTACCGTTGCCAATCATGACAATTTCCTCATGGAAAGCCATGGAATTATACGTCTAGAGGGTATGAATTTTCATATCGAATACCAGTCTAAAGACAGTTTCATTGGTGTTGTAAAAACAAGTGTTAAAGAACTGGATGTACCGCTGGATCAGATACAAACCATTCAGTTCAAAAAGGGATTATTTACCCAAAGCCTTTACATACAAGCAAAACAGATGAGGATTTTTGGGGATGTGCCTGGTAGTAAGCAAGCTGGAATAGAGTTGAAAATCAAACGATCAGACCGAAAAACAGCAGAATATCTGGCTTCAGCGGCTAATCTGAGACTTTCCGAACTCAGATTGGCGGCTTATGATAGCAAAGAGGAATTATTACCCTAAGGCTTTTCGTATTCTCTCTAAGCCTTCTGGTAACTGATCGATTGGTGCTCCATACGATATTCGGACGTAGCCTGATGCCATGGATCCAAATGCTGAACCAGGTACAGTGATTACCTTATGCTGATGGAGTAGGTTAAGAACCCAATCCATATCCTGTTCCCCTTTTAGATCAGTTTCTTTGAGATGTAGCATCCAATAAAAAGCACCCTCGCCTCCCAATAATGGACGATGAGACCCTAGAAAATCAGATACCAGATCTCGTTTCTTCTTATACAGCTGTTGCTGTTCAATGAACCAGGCACTTTCCTCTTGCGTACCTCTGATCAAGTTGAAGGTATGCTGTGTTAACGCGGACACACAGGTCGTAATATATTGGTGTGCTGCAACATAAGGTTTGACAAGGACATCTGGAAGAACAGTCCATCCCAATCGCCAGCCTGTCATGTGATGGCTTTTGCTGGCACCTCTCAATAAAATCACAAATGGAAATTCCGCCATGTAATCCTGTAATGAGGCGGATGGCAGATATGACATTCCATAATACACTTCATCACTGATCACCCACACAGGTCCCTCTGGTCTGTTAGCAATACCCTCCAATAGTTTTCTGATTTCATGCGCTTCAGCAATGCTACCGGTAGGGTTTGACGGGTGAGCCAACAGAACTGCACGGGTATCCGGGCGTATTTCCGCCAGAACAGCCTCAGCGCTAAAACGGAAGTTGTTCTCCGCGGATAAGGCATAATAGCGGGCATGAACATCATTAAGAGCGGCCAAAGCCGGATAGGTCATAAATCCCGGGTTTGGGAGTAAAAAGTCGGCACCGGGATCTAGTAATACCTTAAACAATGCGAATAAACCCTCCTGAACGCCAGCCGTAAGACAGATATTGGTGGCGGAAAAAGCTGGTCCAATTTCTGATGCCAGTTTTTCGCGCAAAGGTAGAATTCCAGCATTAAGGGTATACCCTAAATTGCACTCCTTCAAGGCTCGAGCAGCCGCGTTCTTGATAAACTCGGGAGTATCTTCGCCCGGTTGACCTATTCCCAAGTTAATTGAACCTGCGGGCGCAGATTCAAATAATTGTCGAAGTACAGATTGTTTTAGATGAGGATTATGCGGGAAATAAGGCTGGATCATGAAACAGCGTAAAGAGTTCAAGTATTGAAGATAGACTCAGAATATAAAATTATTTAAGAACCACAGATAGCACAGAAAAGATGTTGATTGAACTCATGGCATGAGGTGTTATGTAAAATCATCTGCGTAATCAGTGCTTTCAGTGGTTACTCATCGATAAACCGATTAAGAACCACAGATAGCACAGAATGCGCAGAAAATATTTTGATTAGACTCATTACATGAGGTGTTATGTATAATCATCTGTGTAATCAGTGCTTTCAGTGGTTAACAATCTTTATTCATTAGTCCTCATGCTCTTGCGTAACTAATTTGACCCCATGAATAAATCTTTCAATATGCACTTTAGGGTAGCTATGAAAGTTCACCAAAAATCCAAGTTTGTATCCCGATGCTTTTAAGTAGTTCAATAACTGAGCGCGATGTATATCATCTATACTTTTAACAGCTTTTATTTCAAGTATAATTTTTGAATAGCAAACAAAGTCCGATATAAATCCTTTACTCAACGGAATATCTTTATAACAGACCTGTATCATCTCATTAACTTGATACGGTATCCGACGTTTAGCTAATTCAATTGCAAGAGCTTCCTGATATACTGACTCGAGAAAACCAGCCCCAAGCTGTTTGTGAACCTCGAAAATAGCACCGCGTAAATTGAAGGATTCTTCAGTTAGATAATAACTTCGCATAGATGTAGTCCTTTTTGAAAATGGATGGGGCAACTACATCCTGGTTATTAATAGCAGTCATTGTTAACGAACGAATTTTTAAGTTATAAACTTTATCCTCAAACAAATTAAAATGGAACGGGAAAACCTATGAAAACAATCATTACTCTCATCTTATTATCGATTTCATTTTCGGTGAGTGCGCAGGATGTTGCGCTCAAGCAATTAGAGGATTCCCCACGTCATCATGAATGGGTTAATATTCGTTCTGGGGATCGAAATGTCCATGCTTTTGTGGCGTATCCGGAAGTATCAAACAAAGCATTAGTGGCCATTATCATCCATGAAAATCGTGGATTGACCGATTGGGTGCGGAGTTTTGCCGATCAACTAGCTGCTCAAGGCTATATTGCGATTGCTCCGGATTTGTTATCTGATTTCAATGAATCAGCGAAGCGCACAACGGACTTTCCAACAAGTGATGATGCCCGTAATGCCTTGTATGAATTAAAACCGGATCAAATCACGCAGGACTTAATAGCCGTTCAAACCTATGGTAAGTCACTTGAAGCAGGTAATGGACGGACAGTTGTGATGGGATTTTGCTGGGGAGGCGCTCAGACCTTTCGATTTGCGACGAATAATGCAGACATGGAAGCCTCCTTCGTATTTTACGGAAATGCCCCTACTGTGGATGCTGATTTTGTTCGCATCACTAAACCTGTCTATGGGTTTTATGCCGAAAATGACGCCCGCATAAATTCAGAGTTGCCGCGTGTTGAAGCCTTGATGAAAACGAATGATAAATCCTTCAAATACGAAATCTATGCCGGATCTGGTCATGCCTACATGCGCAGCGGCGACGATCCAAACGGATCAGAAGCCAATGTTAAAGCGCGCAATGATAGCTGGCAGCGTCTTTTAGAGCTGCTTAAATCATTATAAATAGAGTAGGTCAGCTTATCGAAGCAAATCTTCTAATGTCGTAGCCGCATCGGTCTTATCATCACGATACTTGATAATGATCGGTGTGGCTATATGCAAGCCTAGATCCTTACCGTATCCCTGTTTTTGAATGGGTCGCGATCCCGGAACAACAACCGCATTTTGTGGAATAATAAGGGGTTGATCCTCAGCTGACCTAAGTACACATTCCTGAACTAAGTCATAGACTGGTGTTGACTTAGTCAAAATAACCCCGGCACCTATTACAGCACCCTTTTTTACAATTGTTCCTTCATATATGCCGGTATTTCCACCAATCATGCAATCATCTTCAATGATCACGGGGTTTGCATTGATCGGTTCGAGTACTCCACCAATTTGACAAGCAGCGCTCAAGTGTACTCTCTTTCCAATTTGAGCACAGCTTCCTACCAGCGCATGAGAATCGACCATGGTTCCCTCATCGATGTAAGCTCCGGTATTCACATACATCGGAGGCATCATGGTAACGTTTTTACCAACATAGGCACCCGCACGTACAGATGATCCACCCGGAACCATACGGGTATTCATTTCGGCATCGAAATGAGTCCGTATCGGATACGTTTCTTTATCTGAAAACCAGAAAGAGGCAAAGCCATCCAACACTTTATTTTGTCCGTATTTGAATCCAAATAGGATTCCACGTTTTACCCAAGCATTCGTTTTCCATTGACCATCTCCTGAGGGAGAGGCTGCGCGAATGATTCCTGATTCAAGACTGGTTATAAAAGATGAAAAAAAAGCATCAAAATCAGCCGTTTTATCCCCAGGCGTATTCTTTTCAAGGTGTTCGATGTAGGTTTTTAACGCTTCGGGTGAATAGTTCATAAAAAGAGAAATACTAAGGTTATTGCTTCCAGAAACTGGGTGAAAAGATGACCAGGATGGTAAACAGTTCCAGACGACCGATCATCATCTGAAACACCATAACCCACTTACCAATATCATTCATGATGGCATAATTCTCAGTAGGACCATACACACCAAAAGCTGGACCAATATTACCAAGACAACTCATACTTGCCGTCAAAGCGGATACCACATCCTCGCCCGTCAGGGTGAGAAGCATCGCACCAAACAGAATCATCAACATATAAAAAACGAAGAAGCTGAGAATACTTCTCAAAATAGCAGGATCGATGACGATGTTGCCAACTCTTATGGGCATGATGGCCTTCGGGTGAACAATCATATTGATTTCACGCAGATTGTTCTTTAATAAAATGATCCACCGAATCATTTTAATTCCACCTGCAGTAGAACCAGCACATCCACCCGCAAAAAATAGGGCCAAAATGATGAATTCGGCAAAAAATGGCCAAAGTTCATAATTGTTAGATCCAAAACCAGTAGTAGTAATAATGGATACCACCTGAAATGAGGCGTGTCTTATAGAATCAAACAAGGAAAAATCGTCATGAAAATACAAGAACCCACTTATGGCAAGGGTTGATAAGACTACGATATAGGTATAAAATCTAAGTTCTCTATTTTCAAAAAAACGCCCAATTTCCCCGCGGAATAATCGAAAATGCAAGGCAAAACTTACCCCTGCAAGAAACATAAAAACAGTTAGTACCACTTCGATATAAACAGAATCAAAAAAAGCAATACTTTCGTCTTTTGTGCTGAATCCACCGGTTGCTAGGGTTGAAAATGCATGGTTGAGTGCCTCAAACCAGTTCATGGAGGGATGAACCCAAAGTAATAAAAATAACAAGGCAGTTAGCCCGGTATAAACCAACCAAAGTATTTTAGCAGTTTCTTGAACTCTGGGGGTTAGTTTATCAGCAGTGGGTCCTGTAGTTTCTGCCTGGAATAACTGCATTCCTCCAATACCCAGAAGTGGTAGAATCGCAATGGTCAATACAATGATGCCCATACCACCAAGCCAATGGGTCAGAGAGCGCCAAAAGAGAATACTTTCGGGTAAATCAACCAGTTTTGCATTGATGATTCCATCCTGACGTACTCCTCCAAATACAGTGGCTCCTGTGGTGGAGAAGCCACTCATACTTTCGAATACAGCATCTGCGAATGAAACGAGCACCCCTCCAATCCAAAATGGTAATGCACCAATGATGGATATCACCAGCCATGTTAATCCTACGATGAGAAATGCCTCACGCATGTGCACTTCTTCTTCCGGTTTGAAGAGCCACCAAAGTATCCCGCCAACTGCTGTAGAGATTAGTCCGGAGAATAAAAAGGCATCCCACATTCCATCTGAATAGATGAGAGAGATAAAGATTGGGACTATAAATATGAGTCCCAGGAAAAACAGGAGGGATCCCAGTACACCGATAACCAATCCAAATCGAATGGGGATATGTTTAAATTGCAGTTTCAATAGGGCATTTTAGGACAATAGTGCACTTACATCGTCAAGAGCTTCTGGCAAGGTGAAAACAATCACGGTATCGCCACCTTGAATTACTGTTGACCCAGTTGCAATTTCGGCGACTTCATTTCGAACGATCGCTCCAATGACGCTCCCCTGGGGTAATTTTACTTTTGAAAGCGGTTTGCCGGCGATTTTAGACTTCTCGGAACAGATGAGCTCAATCGCTTCGGCCTTTATCCCATGAAGCATGGTGGCAGAGATAACATTTCCACTGCGAACGTATCGGTGAATTTCGTTTGATGCCGCCA
This sequence comes from uncultured Chitinophagales bacterium, assembly GCA_964640035.1. Taxonomy (GTDB): domain Bacteria; phylum Bacteroidota; class Rhodothermia; order Balneolales; family CAYWCV01; genus CAYWCV01. The sequence continues at coordinate 5,162 of CAZXGO010000024.1, read as the reverse complement.
GTTTTTTATTGATAGCTACATCTAGCCCGATCGTAGTACTCAGAGGGATATACTCTGGTTTAGAGACGAGAGCTACCGTTTTCGACACATTCAGATGTTTTGCCATCAAACAGCTGATAATATTTGATTCTTCATCATCTGTGACTGCGATAAAGGCATGCATGTCGGCGATTCCTTCGGTAGCCAATAAATCTGGATCCGTGGGATTGCCGTGAAGCACTAGGATATTTTTACATTCCAGTGCCATATCGTAGGCTCTGTCGTAATCAGGTTCGATAAGCTTGATACGCCACCCTTGATCTTCCTGAGCTAACATTCGGGCCACATTGGCACCTACTCCTGATCCGCCGGCTATCATAATGTTATGGATTGGCTTATTTAGGCGTCCGGTCGAGCGGATTACCTCTGCCACATCTTCCGTTCTGGCAATAATAAAGATTTGATCGTTAGCTTGAAGTCGATTTGCCCCATATGGTATAATGGTCATCGAACCACGATTCAACGCTACCACGCGGAACGTGAGATGATCAAACTTTAACGAGTACTCCATCAAACTTTTCCCAACAAGGGGCGATTCGCGATCTAGTCGGATACCGACGATTTGTAGTTTATCATTGGCCATCATTACGACATCAGTAGCTGCAGCTCGTTTTATCAGCTGCACAATCTCAAGAGCAGCAGAGTACTCAGGGTGAATCATCACATCGATGCCAAGATCTTCAGGAGATAGCGGAATATCAGGATGTGAGAGTTCTGTGTTTCGAACCCTGGCAATGACTGTTTTTGCC
>CAZXGO010000024.1:375-4364 GCA_964640035.1 uncultured Chitinophagales bacterium | reverse complement strand
CCCCAAGCCGCTTGCTGAGCATGCTAGCGATCATATTCACCTCATCCACACTTGTTGCGGCAACAACAATATCAGCTTCGGGCACTTCGCAACGAATCAAATCACGAACAGATGTCGCCGTTCCCTCGATAACCATGACATCGTAACGGTCTTTAAGCTTCGCCAGGGCTTCTTTATCGCGGTCGAGCACAATGACATCGTGCTGCTCCTCTGAGAGGATGCCAGCCAAATCCTGGCCAACTTCACCGCATCCTAGAATGACTATTTTCAAGGTGTAATAGGAGAGTTGCTCTGCATAACAAGCATCATAGCTTGACAGAGTGCCATAAATTAGGAAGAATTTTTCAGCAATACCGATATATTCATCAGAAATCGTCAAACATTTCTACATGATTCACCAATCGCGTGCCATAGTATTACGAACCACCGACTTCCAGGAAACAAGTCGCATAGTTGCAGCTTATACGCGCGATTTTGGAAAGGTAAGCCTGATGGCCAAAGGGGCGAAATCAGCGAAAAGTAAATATTTGGGAAAACTAGATCCCGGTATGTTGGTAGACCTTGTATATCACAATAAAGATGGAAGATCTATTCAAATCCTATCCGAGATTTCCCTCATCAAGCCCTTTAGTACTCAAGCGTATCAACCAGATCGTTTAAGTGCACGCCTTGCTTTCACAGATTTATTGAATCGGATTATCCAGGAGGGAGAAGAACATGCCGATCTCTACGATAAATGCGAACAAGTTTTACTCTGGCTGAACGAAACACAGCAAGAGATTATCCCATTATTTCCATACGTCATGATTCGTCTGGCAGATTGGCTTGGCTTTGGGATTCGTCTGGATGGAGATATCGAGGCATCAGCAGCTGCATTATTTTTGGATCCTGAGGCCGGATCCATCACTCAAAAACCAGGACACCGGGCGATGCAACTTTCCATTCCTATGTGTAGTTATATCACATGCACGATCGAATCAAGAAGAAAAGATCTCCTTGAAATAAACCTTTCAGCTATCGAAATACGTCAGTTAACCTACATCATGGATCGCTATCTATCGTATCATATTGATGGCTTGAAACCCCGTTCAGTCGATCTATTATTTGAATCTTTTGAAGGTTTAATGGTATGAATGTTCGTTCTAATTCAATCGTTTTTATTCTACTTGTCGTAGTGGGTATTCTCATCGGTGTCGTCATCATGCTTCTACAAAGTAACGGACAACAACGACCCGTTGAACTCAAGGCCGGGTCTACAATCACGGTGGGAAATCAGGAAATCGAAGATAATATCGGTTTAGATGCACCTTTTATTCAATTTAAGAAAGTGGCCTCGTTGGTTACCCCGACGGTTGTTTTTATTGAAGCTACCATTGTTCAGGAACGAATGAAGATGCCTAATGATGATATCCATCGGGGTAGGGGAGATCAGGACATATGGGATCGCTTTTTACCCGGACGCAGGATGTCAGTGGCTGGTTCGGGCGTCATCATTAGCCAGGATGGATACATTCTGACCAATCAGCATGTGATTGCAAATGCAGATCGTGGCAGAGTTACCGTATCACTTCAAGACAAAAGAACCTATCGGGCACGAATTATCGGACAAGATCCTAATACGGATTTGGCTGTCATTAAAATTGACGATGAAAACTTACCACATATTACTATCGGGAACTCAGATCAGGTAGAAGTTGGTGATTGGGTACTGGCCGTGGGAAATCCCTTCCGGCTTAAGTCGACCGTTACCGCCGGGATTGTTAGCGCGCTCGGACGCAATGTTGATATTATTAATACTCCGATGCGTATTGAAAGTTTTATCCAAACCGATGCGGCAATCAACAGAGGGAATAGCGGAGGCGCCCTCGTCGATGTGACCGGTAATTTGATTGGCATCAATACTGCTATCGCTACTGAAACCGGTGTGTATGAAGGATACGGTTTCGCAATACCCATCAATATGGCGGTTAAAATAGCCAAAGACATGATTGAATTTGGTGAGGTAAAACGAGCTTTCTTGGGTGTCGAAATTCAATCGTTGAGCTTTGATGCTGCCCAGAATCTTGGTTTAAATCAAGCCAGCGGTGTTTTGGTGAGTCGTGTTGTTAAAAATGGTTCCGCCGACCGGGCTGGTATCAAGCCCCAGGATGTTATTCTTGAAGTCAATGGTCAAGTTGTAAATGAATCCCATGAACTTCAGGCCCGAATTGTACTTGCCAGACCCGGTGAGGATGTTGACCTTCGGGTTTGGAGTAAAGGTCAGGAAAAGCGAATGAAGGTCAGAGTAGTCGGCAACGATGACCAAAGCGTTCGAGAATTGCTTGGAAACCTTAATTCGCAAGAACGCCCTCTCAAAGTGGATCAGGAGCCTATTCATCGGGAAGAAGCATATGAGGCTGGTTTCAAAATCACCGAAATGAGTCGAGTAGATGATGACACTACGTTCGATTTGCTCGTATCCAGGATTGAACCCGGTTCTGAAGCATTCAAGGCAGGCATGAGGGTTGACGATATCATCATCACGTTGAATGATCAGGATGTTGTTACTCTAGATGAATTCAACAAGGTGTTTCAACAGATTAAAACGGGTGCTTACTTCGGAGTCACTCTTAAACGCCCTTCAGGCTCATTACTAAAGATCAGGCTTAGAAAGTAGTACAATCAGCCCTGAGGTTCAGCAACTTTAGATGGTACTCGTTCGAGTTCATACGCTGACCTTGGATCCTCTTGATATACCTTGAGCAGGCGTTCCATTTCCGTTTTTATCGTATGAAATATATGGTACTGATCTTGCTGGGCTAGATATTTCCGGACGCTTCCAATCCGGTTACGGCTTACACTAAATACGGCGTAACCCTTCTGCCATTTAAATTGTGAGCTTAGTTCCGGATCTATCTGCTTTAACCATTGAACCGATTCTTTCTTCAGTTTTGAGACTACCGTGGAGAGTAACATCCTGGGATGGTGCCGGATAAGGATATGAACATGGTCATGTTGTACGGCCGAAGCCACCAACTGATGTCCATAAATCGTGAGTATGGTGGCAAAGGTCCGTTGCATGGGCTGACGCCACTCTCGTCGAATCGTTGAAGCTGAGTCTTTAATTGAGAAGACAATGTGTACATAAATGTGGTCAAAAATACCTGGCATACGTTCGTTAATTAGTGAGTATCTATTCAATAGATACACGCCAATACTATTCCTTACGCTCCTCATCAAAAAAACTGAAAAGGAGCTGAATCCTCCGTAATATTGTTCATGAATCTTTTACAGTCTAAGTACGCTGCCATAACCATTTTTCTGGCCGGATTTCTTTGGGATGTCTTCACTCTGAATCGCATCGATAACCCCATAGATAATCTCATTCTAGGGTCATACTTACTCATGGCCGCCATCTGTTTAATCCTTTCTCAGGGATTGGCAACCGGAAAAATCAAAGCAGCTCTTCTTCATCGGTATCCGTCGATTTGGCGCTTTGGACTCCAGTTTTTTTTAGGAGGACTCTTCAGTGCTTATGTAGTCTATTATTTTCGCAGCACTACGATCTCATCGACGCTTTTTTTTATCGTCCTAATGATCATCCTACTTCTTGCCAATGAGTTTTTACCCCGTAGGTTGGGCAATATTTATCTGCAGACCGGCCTTTTCACCATCGCCAGCTTCAGCTATTTCATCTATCTGATCCCGGTACTCATCAAACAGATGGGAACGCTGATATTTTTACTGAGCGGACTCGTGAGTCTGGGGCTCGTTTACGGCTTAGTGAACATATTAGTATCTCTGAGTCACGATCAGCTGGAATACACCCGAAAACGACTATGGTTGTCTGTAGGCGCAGTATACTTTGCCATTGGAGTCCTCTATGTCTTTAATTTAATTCCACCCATTCCCCTTGCTGCTAAGCATATTGGTGCATACACCCAATTTGAGCGAACGAGTGATGGCTTTCGTCTTGAAAAAGCGGACATGGGCTGGTTGAATGCTCTGCG
>CAZXGO010000024.1:0-365 GCA_964640035.1 uncultured Chitinophagales bacterium | reverse complement strand
ATACCTACAACCCAAGGGGAACCTATTCATGTTTTCGCTTCTGTTTTTGCCCCGACAGGAATGAAATTTGGGATTGTTCACCACTGGCAAAAGTATAATGAGACCACTCAAAAATGGGTTTCTGTCGACAAAATCAACTATCAGGCCATTGGTGGCCGCGATGGAGGATATCGAGGGGTAAGTAAAAAATCAGCGTTATCCGAGGGTTTATGGAGAGTTGATATTGAAGACGACCGTGGTTTTGTGGTAGCCCGAATGCGTATTCGCCTCACCAACGAACCAGCAAAAGAATCTGAATGGATCGAATTGTAAGCATCTGACAGTGAAGGAACAGTTTTATATTTTTGAGGTACATCACACCACTT
>CAZXGO010000023.1:14789-28442 GCA_964640035.1 uncultured Chitinophagales bacterium | reverse complement strand
GTCATTTCTTTTGGGATTAGCTGTGATCGATGACATCGGAGCCATCTTGATCATTAGAAAGCGAGTGGTGGAGGCTAACTTTGTCATCGCCTCCTGAATGGACGCTTCCACTAAGTTGCCATCAAAATCGACATAAAAAAGCTCCTCCCAAGGATTCCCCTCTATAGGCCGCGATTCCAGTTTTGTAAGATTGATATTGTAGTCTCTAAAAATGTGCAAGCTTTCCAACAAAGCCCCAGCCTTGTGATGGGTAGCCATCACAATGGATGTTTTGCAAGGAATACGACGATCAACTTCGATGGGTTTGCGTGCAATGGCAATATATCGGGTAAAAATGCGACTTGAATTTGCGATTTGTGTCGAGAGTACCTTCAAACCATAGATCTTTGCAGCCTCCTCACTAGCGATGGCTGCATACTCACTAATGCCTTCCTCCTTTAAGCGACGCACCGATAGGGCAGAATCGGCATGGTATTCTATTGTACTATTTGGAAGACGGGATAAAAAGCTGGAACACTGAGCGGCTGCCTGAGGATGAGTATAGATTTTTCGGATGTTTTGTAACGCTTGCACCTGCGGACTCAATAAACAATACCGAATCTCAAACTTTTCTTCCCCAATGATATGAAGGTTGGTCTGCAGAAGTAAGTCGTAGACCTCGCCAATACCCCCAGTATTGGTATTTTCCAGTGGGAGTATACCCATATCGGCACGCCCTTGCTCCACGGCTTCGATGACCTCGTTGTATCGTTGACACTCAACAAATATGAAACCCTCCTGTTTTCGTGACAAAAACTTCTGTGTTGCAAGAGCACTATAGGAACCTTCGATACCCTGAATAGCCACTCTGAGAGCAGGCTCATCCCCTTTATGAAGAGCCTTCTGGAAATACTCCTGCTGAATACGAACGGAATCATCAATGATTTCGTGAAAAATTCGCGTAACAAAATGGGCATCCAAACCTTTAGAACGACCATTTTGAACCAGATTAACCAACAGATCTTCCTCCCGGGATGGGTCTCTGATCACTGCAGTATTTAGATCTTTGGTAGCCGCGACGGCGTGACTCAACCGACGACGCTCGGCCAAAAGTGCAAGCATTTGCTCATCGACCCGGGTTATTTCACCACGAAGTTGTTTGAGAGCATCAATGTGTGAGGGATTTTTGAATGACGGCATGAACCATTAGGGACAATCACGAACAATAAACGAAAATAGATGAAGGTGCATAATAATCGATAAACTCTAGTATGTCCACTACCTCGGTTATTGGGTAAAAAAAAAGCTGACATGTAATATGTCAGCTTTCTGTTGTGGCGGGGGCAGGATTTGAACCTGCGACCTTCGGGTTATGAGCCCGACGAGCTACCAGCTGCTCCACCCCGCGATGTAGAACATTAATATACGCAACAAAAGACCCTGCTACAAGGGAAAATATTGTATCTATATCCTGAAACTTTTTTTTGGAGAAAACGTATACACGAACCAAATCTTTAAAAATCCTATACATCAACAAATAACGATTCGTTTACTTACATCAATGAATAAAACAATGAAATTTTCGAAACTAGCTTTTCTGGCACTTACTCTTAGCATAACTACATCAAGTCTTGTATCTGCTACTGGCAATAACGAACTCATCAGCGCAATAAAGAAAGATAATTTTACCTCAACGGTGGTCCTTTTAGACAAAGGCATGAACCCAAATGTAGTCGAAGCCGGACATTCTCCACTCATGCTAGCTGCACGCAAAGGCGATTTTAGGCTCACGCGTGTACTCATCGCATTTGGTGCTGATGTTAACTTGCGTAATGATGATGGAACAACGGCTTTGATGGTTGCCGCTCGTTTTGGTCACGTTGAATTGGTCGATCTTCTACTTCGTGAAGGGGCTGACCCAAATCTTCGCAATAGTAAGGGATACACAAGTGCTGATCTTGCCCGTATGTTCAAACATGATGAAGCGGCACTTCGCTTACGTCAAACGAGTTTACGCTGAGATTCATAAACCAGATCTCAGGATTGTTAAAGCCAGGGTGTACCCTGGCTTTTTTTTTTGCATAGTTTGGAGTAAACCACACAGATAAAAGAATCAATTCATTACATATCTTTACATACCTATCCATGCTCAAACAAACGCTGGATCGTATATTTCTGTTCATCACTATTACTTTGGTGCCACACACCAACGATTACATAAAACAGCTCATCTAGTGAGCCACATCGGAATTTTATGAATAAAAAAACCATCCTCACCATTGCAATTCTAGTCATTGGTGCTCTAGTTGTTTACTTTGGGGGGCCATTGTTATTGGGTAATGGCAATGATCAGAAGACCTCTACAGCACCACCTTCAGCTGGTTCAGGCGATTCAAGATTAGCCGTACAAGGTATCGTCATGCGACCTGACAGCCTTCGTAATGTGATTCGGGTAAGTGGCACGGTGATCGCCAATGCTGAAGTCGAACTGCGCAGTGAAATTTCCGGTCTAATTACGGACTTAAACTTACGTGAGGGTGTGAAGGTACGTCGCGGCCAGGTATTGGTAAAAATCAATGATGCTGATTTAAGAGCTCAACGAAGACAATACGAGCTGGAAAAAAAACTAGCTATCGATACCGAAAGACGCCAAAAGCAACTTTTTGAACGTGGAGCTATCAGCCAGGAAGAGTATGATCTTGCCCTCAATAGATTAAATGTTATCGAGGCACAGTTAGCACTAAACGATGCTCAAATTGCCCGAACGGAGGTAAAAGCACCTTTCGATGGCACCGTTGGACTTCGATACATCGATAAAGGGGATTATTTGACCCCTTCCACACGCATCACCACTCTTCAGAATATCGATTCAGTAAAGATTGATTTTTCCGTCCCCGAGCAGTATGCCGGAATGGTTAAGATCGGTGATCGCATTGAATTTCGAGTGGCCGGCGTCGAAACGAACTTCACCGGACGCATTTTTGCCGTTGAACCACGTATTGACCCTACGAGCCGTAGTTTGCCAATCAGGGCTGTGGCCTCAAACAGAAATGGACGCATTCTTCCTGGAGCTTTTGTAGAAATTGAATACCTACTTGAAGAACTCACCGATGCGATACTCATCCCAAGTCAGTCTCTAATTCCACAACTCCAAGGACAGATTGTCTATGTGAGTCGCGACGGTAAAGCTACAGCCACTCCAGTAAGGACAGGCATTCGCAGCAGTACCAAAATTCAGATCCTGGATGGCCTGGCTCTGGGAGATACGGTTGTGACTACGGGAATCTTACAAATGCGTGACGGATTACCCATACGTTTTACTGATTTTTAATCCTACAGAAAGGATCCATTCATGAGTTTAGCATCCGTCAGTATACGTCGACCTGTTCTTGCTATCGTCTTATCCATCGTAATTATCCTTTTTGGTGTGATCGGTTTTCTGAACCTGGGAGTTCGTGAATATCCTGCTGTAGATCCTCCTATCATCACTGTTTCTACAACATACACCGGTGCTAATGCCGATATTGTAGAGTCACAGATCACAGAGCCGCTTGAAGAATCCATCAATGGAATTGCTGGAGTGAAAAATATCACCTCAGTAAGTCGGGAAGGGGCGAGTACGATTACCGTTGAATTTGAGCTCGAAATTCCACTAGAGGCGGCCGCCAATGATGTACGTGATCGGGTCAGTCGGGCACGACGTAGTCTGCCACCCGAAGTGGATGCACCAATCGTATCGAAAGCGGATGCAAATTCCTCGCCGATTGTGTTTTTGAATGTACGAAGCGATACCCGAAACCCACTCGATCTCACTGAAATCGCCAATAATGTCTTTAAGGAGCGGCTTCAAACAATACCGGGTGTATCTGATGTGCAAATTTGGGGATCCAAACGCTATTCGATGCGCTTATGGATGGATCCCGCCAAACTCTCAGCCTATCAACTCACACCGGGCGATATTCGTCAAGCCTTGGCTCGTGAAAATGTAGAGCTTCCGAGTGGACGTATCGAAGGAAATACCGTCGAATTGACCGTGAGAACCATCGGTCTACTGCAATCGCCCGAAGATTTCAACAACCTTATTATCATGCAGCGCGGTAATTCCATTATTCGCTTTAGAGACGTGGGGCTTGCAGAACTTGCAGCAGAAAACGAGCGAACCGTCCTTAAACGAGATGGTATTCCCATGGTTGGGGTGGTGTTGATCCCACAACCAGGCGCTAATAACATTGCCATTGCTGATGAATTCTATAAACGCGTTGAGCAGATAAAAGCTGATTTACCCGAAGACATTCAGCTTGGGGTTGGCTTTGATATCACCCAATACATCCGTGAATCCATAGATGAAGTGATCCAAACCATTATCATCGCATTCATCCTGGTAGTCATAATCATCTTTCTTTTTCTCCGCGACTGGCGAACGACAATCATCCCCGTTATTGCGATTCCAATTTCCTTAATTGGTGCCTTTTTTATCATGTACATATCGGGATTTTCGATAAATGTACTAACACTTTTAGGCATTGTACTTGCTATTGGTTTGGTTGTTGATGATGCCATTGTAGTGCTCGAAAATATTTACACAAAAATCGAAGATGGCATGGAACCCATGAAAGCAGGTATTGATGGGACCAAGGAGATCTTTTTTGCTGTTCTTTCCACCACGATCGCTCTGGCAGCGGTATTCTTGCCAGTGATCTTCCTTCAGGGGCTTACAGGTAGGCTATTCCGTGAATTTGGATTCGTCATCGCCGGTTCGGTGATCATCTCATCTTTTGTGGCTTTAAGTTTAACCCCAATGCTCTCGACTCGATTACTCAAGCGTCGGGAAACGCATAATTATTTCTACAACATCACCGAACCATTTTTCGTACGCTTAAATGCAGGATATAAATCAACGCTCAATGGTTTTATGAAGGTTCGCTGGCTAGTGTTTCCTTTGATGGCTGTTTTCACGGCAACGTTTATTGGCCTCTACTTTACCTTGCCGGCAGAATTGGCTCCACTGGAAGATCGCAGCAGAATGCGGGTGGTTGCCACAGCCCAGGAAGGAGCCACCTTTGAATATATGGACGAATACCTCACGGGTGTTGTCGATTGGGCAAAAACGGGTATCCCAGAGGCTGAAGCCATCATCAGTGTAACCTCTCCTGGTTTTGGTGCTTCAAGCTCCGTGAATTCAGGATTTGTGAACATGATCCTTAAAAGTCCGGATCAACGGGAGAAATCACAGCAAGAATTGGCCAACGAATTATCAGAAGGTCTTCGTCAGTTTACAGGTGCTCGTACCTTTGTAACTCAGGAACCAACCATTGGAAATCGTCGTGGGGGCCTGCCAGTTCAGTATGTGATTCAGGCTCCTAATATGGAGAAACTTAAAGAAGTTCTACCTGTCTTTGTTCAGGAAGCTAGCGTTGATCCGACCTTTGCTGTTGTTGACGTCAACCTGAAATTTAACAAACCTGAGCTCAGAGTTGAAATCAATCGGGAGCGAGCCAGGGCTTTGGGGGTATCTGTTCTGGATGTGGCCCAGACCTTGCAGTTGGCCTATGCGGGTCAACGGTTCGGTTACTTCATCATGGGAGGGAAACAGTATCAGGTAATTGGGCAGATGCAGCGTCAATATCGCAATGAACCTCTGGACCTTAGGTCTTTATACGTGCGAAATGCTCAGGGTCAAATTGTACAGCTAGATAATCTCGTGAGCTTGCGTGAGGAAAGTTCTCCGCCACAGCTCTATCGTTATGATCGTTATGTATCAGCAACAGTTTCTGCTGGTCTTGCACCAGGCAAAACGCTCAGTAATGGGATAGAAGCTATGGATGCTATCGCGAATCGAGTTTTGGATGGTAGTTTTCGCACAGCTCTTGCAGGTGAGTCAAGAGATTTTACCGAAAGCTCAAGCAGTCTACTATTCGCCTTTGCTTTAGCTCTGGTTCTAATTTATTTAGTTCTGGCTGCGCAATTCGAGAGTTTCATCGATCCACTTATCATTTTGTTCACAGTGCCACTGGCTATTACGGGAGCCTTTGCCAGTTTATGGTTTTTCGATCAAACGCTGAATATTTTCAGTCAGATTGGGATTATCATGCTCATCGGTTTGGTCACCAAAAATGGTATTCTGATTGTTGAATTTGCTAATCAAAGAAAAGCACAGGGATTATCAGTGATGGAAGCCATCCTTGATGCATCTGCAGCTCGTTTTAGACCCATCCTTATGACAGGTTTATCAACGATCCTTGGCATTTTGCCGATTGCCCTGGCTCTGGGAGCCGGATCTGAAAGCCGGGTGTCGATGGGGATCGCCGTTATCGGCGGACTCATTTTTGCCGGTGCACTGACCCTGTATCTGATCCCAGCTATTTACAGTTATTTCTCGCGTGCACACATGGTAAACACTCCGATAACATCTGAGATAGATGTAACATCTGATTCTAAATCTATCTTGAACTAATATGAACACGATTCGATTTCTTGTTTTTTTCATTTTAGGGCTGTTTTTACAGCTACAATCTGCACATTCCCAGGATGTTCTTGTTCTCGATAGAGCCATTCAAGCAGCACTCGAACATAATCATGGTATCCTCATTTCCAAGGATCGCCTCGCCAAGCTTGAAAACGATAAATCGATGGGTAATGCCGGGATGTTGCCAACCATTGGAATGGATGCCAGTAGAAACTATAGCATCACTGATGTGAATCAAACCTTCCAGGACGGTAGAAAACTCGAGAATAATGGAATCAAGGCCAATAACTATACCGTAGCGGCTCGGCTGGAGTGGACGCTTTTTGATGGCTTTGAGATGTTCATCTTATATGATCGCCTGGGTAAACTTCGTCAACTCGGGCAAATTCAACTTCGATCTCAAATTGAAGAAACAATTGCGGATGTTACCATCACTTATTACAACCTGGGCAGGCAACAAAAGTTAATCAGATCACTGGAAGAGTCTATCGACATTTCACAACAGCGTTTAAAGATCGCAGAGGATAAGTTGGACGTGGGAAGTGGAGCACGTGTTGAGGTTCTACAAGCCAGAGTTGCTCTGAATGAAGATCGATCCGCTTTAAAAAATCAACAGCTTTTACGTGTTTCAATACAAGAAACCCTTGGCATGCTGATGGGGCTGCGCTCTGGATCTGAATTTATTGTTGATGAAACGATCGATTTAGATCAAAACCTGAGCTACGAAGTGATCTACGGATCTGCAACGAAGAACAATCCTGAGTTGATTGGGCAACGATTATCACTGTCATTAAGTAAGCAGATGACTAAAATGCTTCAATCACAGCGTTTACCCTCCATTGCCTTGAATTCATCTTACACGTTCACAGGAAGTGAAAACCGAGCGGGCTTTTTTGTTGAACAAAACAACCAGGGTTTTAATTATGGCTTAACGGCTCGCGTTTCACTATTCAATGGTTTCAACGTGAATCGCACGCTACAAAACGCTCGCATAGATGAAAAAATCGCTCAAACCGAAGTTGAGCGTGTCGAGCTAATGCTCGAATCCAACCTCATACGTGTTTACACGGAATATACAACGGCCCTTGAGCTTATTAATCTAGAAGAACAAAATGTATTGGTTGCCAAAGACAATGCAGCGATAGCCCTTGAGCGTTTTGAACTTGGAACGTATACCCCTATTGAGTTGCGAGAAGCACAACAGGCTCTTCTGAACACTGAAATAAGACTAGCTTCCGCTATGTATGCCGCGAAATCCTCTGAAATACAGTTAAAATTTTTATCTGGGCGCCTCTCCAGTGCTCGTGATTGAAAGCGTTTTTTTGTTCGAATTACCCCTTACTATTTGCTAAGCAGCACAGGATTACATACTAGAAAAGCCGATTTCTGGTCAAAATTCAATCAATTAAGTAAGTTTTTGTTTTGAATATTGCTGCTCCAGACTTACATTCGCTATATGTGAGAATGGTTTACTCACGGTTACGATGTGTCGTATGTCGAATCTCAGATGCTCGTCGGTTGTCAATTTCCGATAGTCTGCGTCATCTGTGATTTGACATTCGTTCGTCAAAATCTAAAAAACAACACAAACAATCCTGAGGTTTCTATGAAGAACAGGCTACTAACATGTCTGTCCCTTATCCTCGTATTAGCTACTACTTCTGCTTTCGCGCAGACAGGTGGCATTCGTGGAAAAGTGATTGACGCTTCAAATGGTGAGTCTTTGCCAAATGCCAACATTGTGGTGAAGGAGCTCAACCGTGGAGCATCGTCGGACATCAATGGTAACTATGCCATTACAAATATCCCTGCTGGAACGTACACAGTCGAGTCCAGCTTCGTGGGTTACAAGCGTTTTTCTATCCGTGTAACGGTAGGCGAAGGTACTGTAACTCTTAATATCAACTTTGAGCCTGCATTGGTTGGTCTCGACGAACTCGTTGTTACGGGTTACAGTGTGACTACCAAACGCGAGGTGACTGGTGCTATTACCCAGGTTAAATCAGAGCAAATTGAAAACTTACCTATCCAGTCATTCGACCAAGCTCTGCAAGGTCGTGCTGCTGGTGTTCAAGTAACTTCTGCTTCTGGACAGCCAGGTGGTGCCCTTCGCGTTCGTATTCGTGGATTTGGCTCTATTAACGCCAGCAATCAACCATTGTATATTGTTGACGGTGTTCAATTAACAGAAGAAGCACAAACATCCTCACAGGCATCATCAAACCCACTTGCAGCGCTAAATCCAAACGACATTTTGTCGATTGAGATCCTCAAAGATGCTGCAGCAGCTTCCATCTATGGTGCTCAAGCTGCAAACGGGGTAGTTTTGATTACTACTAAACAAGGTCGTGCAGGAAGTTCTGTCATCACCGTTAATTCAACGATGGGATGGACGTCACAGCCTGAGTTCTACGACACCATGGACAGCCCAACATGGTTGAACTTTATGATGGAAGCCTTTGAAAACCATGCCAAAGTTACCTTAGGCAATGTCCAAGCAGCTCGTAATTTGGTGTTGACTAACTTCTATCCAGGTTGTACAGCTGCTGGTTTAGGTACCCCTGCTTGCGATCCAAATCAAGCTACTACTTATGATTGGCAACGTTCTGTTTATCAGACCGGTGTAACTCGTGAAATTGATGCCTCTTTGAGTGGTGGTACTGACGTAACGCGCTTCTTCCTATCTACTGGATTCGAAAACAGCGAAGGTCAAGCTAAATTCACTGACTTTAAGCGTATGAGCCTACGTGCCAACGTAGATCACCGTGTAAATAGCAAAATGACCGTAGAAAGCCGTATCAATTTGGCTTCTACCCGTCAGTTTGGTGCGGTTGCTGATGGTAACTTCATTAACGGACCATTCTTCATGGGCGCATGGCAGCAGCCTACACGCCCAATCTATAATCCTGATGGTAGCTTTAATGAGAATGTTCCATACTACAACATTGTACAATGGCAACAAGGCGACCAACGTAAAACCCGTGGTAATGATATCCAAGGTTCTTTGGCTATCAACTACAAACTGCCACAGAACATCATTCTACGTGTATTTGGAGGTTTAAATTTCCGTCAGACACGTGATACCAACTTCCGTTCAGCTCTCCTTCCAGGTTCAAACAGAACAAACGGTGGGGATCTATTTGAAGCAAACCGTGAAATCTTCAGTTATAACGTGAACGCTACCTTGAACTATAACAAGAGCTTCAACAACGTTCATAACGTTTCTGCACTTCTTGGTTCAGAGTACAAAGAAGAATCACAAGAATCGATGACGGCAGCTGGTCGTGGATTTGCTAACCCGCTCTTTGATATCTTGAGCCTTGCAGCTACACCAGCTGGTGTATCTGGATCAGCTACTGAATTCAAGGCTGCTTCTGTTTTTGGCCAGGTCAAATATGACTACGGTAACAGATACCTTGTAAATGCAACGGCTCGTTATGACGGTTCATCACGCTTCGGTGTGGATAACCGCTGGGGTCTCTTCTACGCCTTCTCTGGTGCCTGGAACCTCGCTAACGAGGAGTTTATCCCACTTCCAGATGTGATCAATGACATGAAACTCCGTGCAGGTTACGGTATCACTGGTAACTCCGGTATTGGTAACTTCGCTTCCCGTTCATTATTTGGTTCAGGTGGTTCATACAACAACGGCGCAGGACTCCGTCCAAGCCAGTTGGCGAATAACATCCTGACATGGGAAGAAGCAAAAACGATCAACGCTGGTCTTGACTTCGCTATTCTTGACAGTCGTATTTCAGGTTCTTTGGACTTGTATCGCAAACGTAACGAGCGTCTCCTCTTAGGCCGTTCATTACCATCTGACTCCGGCTTTGGTTCGATCACGGAAAACGCTGGTGTAGTACAAAACCAGGGTTATGAGTTTGAAATCACCTCTCGTAACATAGATCGTGATGACTTCCTCTGGACAACCAGCTTTAACATTACAAGCAACCAAAATGAGCTGATTGAGTTAAACGAAGGTCAAACCCGTATTGGTAATAGCTACATTGTTGGTGAACCACTCCGTTTTTACTGGGGCTACAAATGGGCAGGGGTTAACCCAGCTGATGGTCGTCCAATGTGGTACGATGCTAATGGTAACATTACGTATTTGGTTGCTTCTAGCGATGCTGATATTATATCATACCTAGATCCAACTCACTACGGTGGATTTACCAACACCTTCAACTACAAAGGATTTACATTGGATGTGTTCTTCCAATATGATCTTGGTGGTAACACCTTTGAGCAACAAGTGGGTTACTTCCTCATGGATCCAGGAACTTCTGGAGGTCTACTCACCAGACTTCTTGATCGTTGGACAACCCCGGGTCAAATTACCGATGTGGAGAAAGCTTTCCGTACACGTAATGAGCCAGGTATGTCATCACGTACCACAGGATCAACATGGTACATTGAAAGCACTTCTTACATTCGTTTGAAAAACGCTACCCTCAGTTATTCATTACCTGAAAATGTGACGAGCCGCTTGGGTATCCGTAATTTCAAAGTGTTTGCAACGGGTCAAAACCTGTACACATGGACTGCTTATTCTGGTCTTGATCCAGAATTCCTGGCAACAGCCAACGCTCCATATCCACAGGGTCGTACCATCCGTACCGGTGTTCAACTCCAGTTTTAATTAAGAGGTGATTACTACTATGAAATTCAATTCATTCAAAAAAGGCATTCTTTTTGTTGCTGTGTTGGCTCTGCCAATGACGGCTTGTGAAGATATGCTTGATACCGAACCCCGTACAGCTTTGAGTCCTGAAGTGGCTCTGGCTAATGTTTCGGGTACAGAAGCTATTTTGATTTCTGTATATAACCGCTTGTTAGCTCAAGGTGCTTACGGAAATAGTTTGTTTATCCTTCCTGATATTCAAGGGGATATTTTCGTACAACGTACGGGTGCTTCCAGAGGAAATGCTCCTTACAATATGACACCAGGTGGTACTTTAGGGTATTACCCATATTCAGCAGTTAACGAAGCCAATTACATCATTGATGGTATTGGTACGCTGGAGGCTCCTCAAGCTACCAAAGATCGTTTGTTAGGATCAGCTTACTTCTTACGCGCATTAAACTACTTTAATGCTGTTCGTTCGTATGGGTATGAGCCCAACAAATTGGTGAATGGCTGGGATCGTGGTGTTATTATCCGTGATAAGCCTACGAAAGGTCTTACCGATGCCGATTTCAAAGCTCGGGGTACAGTTGCCGAAGCTTACCAATTGATCGAGTCTGACTTACAGCAAGCCATTACTCTCTTGGCTGGTAACACGAACGTGTACTATGCCAGTCCTGCTGCTGCTAATGGTCTACTCGCTCGTGTCTACCTGTACTGGGAGAAATGGGCCGATGCCGAAGCTCGCGCAACAGCTTCTATGGCTGCAAGCAATGCTCGACTCACTACTACCGCAGCTGCGTATAAAGCTGCATGGTCAACAGCTCCAAATCCAGAGTCTGTTTTCGAGTTGAACGTTAACGCAACAACCGAATCTGTAGGTGTGAACGAGTCCATGGCTAGTTGGGTAACCAGCCGTCAATGGGGTGATTTTGGTTTGAATCCTGAGTTAAAAGCTCTGTATCCAAATGGAGATCATAGACTTTCTATTCTAACCCCTGGATTTGGAAGTTCTTCTACCATCGAATTCCTCGACAAATGGAATGCATGGAAAGGTAATTTTGCTCAAAATTTACCAGTCATGCGTCTACCTGAGTTGTACTTAATTCGTGCTGAGGCTCGTGCTGAGCAAAACAAACTAGCAGATGGTCTTGCAGATCTAAATGTTATCCGTGCAGCTCGTGGTGTTCCTGCTGTTTCAGCTACTACCAAACAACAGCTTATCGATGCGATCATGCTTGAGCGTCGTCTGGAATTAGCGTATGAAGGGCATCGTTTCTACGATCAAAAACGTCGTGGTATGGCTATTACGCGTCCAGCTGCAGTTGGAGCAAACTCTACAATCCCTTACACAGATTATAGAATCCTTGCCCCATGGCCTCAATCACAAGTTGATCTGAATCCGCTTCTCGAGCAGAATCCAGGTTACTAATCATAAAACACGCTTAACATAACATCACTATGAAATCAATTAAATTTCTGATGGTGCTTCTACTTAGCGCTGGTTTTATGACCGGTTGCTTCGAGCAAGAAGACAAAACGTATCAAGGACCTGTTGTTGTTGAATTTGCACCAGCTCCAGGTTCTTCTAACTCCTATGTTCGTACCGTTAATGTTCCTGCTTCAGGTTCAGGCACTGTTGCGATTCCTGTTCAACTCGTCGGACCTCATCAGAGCTCTGACACACAGGTAACCTATACAGTAGGTGGTACGGCAACAGCAGGCTTATTTAGCATCGCTGGCTCTGGCACAACAACCATCGCTGCAAATAGCAGTTCTGGTAATATCAATGTTGTTGTCGACGCTGCAGCTTGGGCAAGCATCGCTGCTGGTCAGACACGTACCGTGGTACTAACTCTGACAGGTGGTACTTTCCAACCTAGTGAAAAGTACAAAGTCTTTACTCTTACACTACGTAAGGTTTAAGATTCTCGCTTTCAAAAAAAGGCTCATCGGGTAACCGGTGAGCCTTTTTTGTTTCTATCATCTTCATAAGCTCACTTATAAGAAGCTTAATAAGCAGTTACATCATCACTCATTAAATAAACAAGCCAAGTTTACTCTGTGCTTTATTAAGCTTTCGAAGCAAAATCTCATATTCAGTGAACGTCAAAAATGAAACGATCGGTTCCACCATTGCTTTTGTCTCTCTGCGGTTTGCGTAATGGCGATTAATGGATCGTAATTCATCGTCAATCTTTTTGCTAAGTTCATCATTAGTCAACGCCATGTGATCTCTTTTTACACCGTTGTCAACGACAAAGATCCAACGATGATAGGGTGTTTTAGGATCAATAGTCCAACACGATTGGATATGCACCCTATGATAGGGTTGATCGGGTAATATTTTATTTAATACCGAATTCACTTCAAAAGATGTAAGTGCTTCCCCAAAGGTATCGGTCATTTCACTTAATCTGCCAACAACCCTGATTTTGGGTGGGGTGATGGAATCGAAAAGGATCACATCATTCATCACATAGCGCCACAAACCTGAATTATTGGTAATTACCATACCATAGGGAACATGAGGCTTTACCTCCCAAAGAGGTACTAAGCATGTAGATTTAGGATAAAAATT
>CAZXGO010000023.1:0-14779 GCA_964640035.1 uncultured Chitinophagales bacterium | reverse complement strand
ATAGAACCCAGTAGAAAAATACCCCTCAGAGGCTCCATAATTCTCAAGATATTGTGGCTTTAATGCTCCTAATTCCTGTTGAATAACATCGTAAAATCCGGATAGGGCCACTCCTCCACTCACAATGAGTTTAAGATTAGGCCAGATCGTATCGATAGGTTTATTCCTACGTCTGGAAACCTCTCTCAGTAAGATGAGCAACCAGGAAGGAACTCCGGATAGTACGCGGACATCGTTATAAAGATTGGCTTGGATGAGCTTTTCAAATCGTTCAGCCCATAGCATGTTCGATGATAACCTGGGATCCAAACTATGCCATAGATGTAACCATCTGGGTGATTCCAATGCCAATATTCCACTGATCTCACCATAGATGTTTTGACCCTTTTGATCAACTGATCCTGAAAGTGCTACGTGGGACCCAAGAAATAGACTTGGATCTGGGTACTCACGAATGCAATACCACATCACCCTTTTCATAAAGTGTAGATCTGATGATAGTCGATCATCAGAGATAGGAATGTGTTTTCCAGCTCCTGTGGTACCAGAACTCACGGCATAACGATGAATGCCTCCAGGCCATAACACATCATATTCTCCACTCTTACAGCGATCAATCCAGGGTTCAAGATCAGTATACTTTACAACAGGTATCTGCGATGCAAAGGTATTATAATCCATTCGTTCTTCGAGACCAATATATCGTCCATAGGCAGTATTCTTGCCTCGCGACAGGAGTTTTCGCAGTACCGATATCTGATCTAAAGTGCGATCCATTAAGTGATGATAAACAAAAAAGCCCATACCAAGGCATGGGCTTTTCAGGATCTTATAGAATGATTAGCGTTTCTCGATTGGGGTCCAGGGTGTGTTAGTATCCCCTAAGTAGAGTGCTTTTGGACGAATCAAGCGGTTGTTCTCCATTTGCTCCAGGTAGTGTGCTGTCCAACCCGAAATCCGGCTCATAGCGAATAAGCAGGTGTATAGATCCGGCATAATACCTATGGAGTAGTAAACTGTTGCGCTGAAGAAATCCACGTTTGGATCGATATTTTTTTCCGTTTTCATGGTCTCGAGGATTTTTTCTGACCATTCATACAGATATTGCATGCCAACCTCTTCACTTAACGCCTTAGCCATTTTGCGCAGGTGGTGGGCACGTGGATCAAAGGTTTTGTACACCCTGTGACCAAAACCCATGATTTTTTCTTTTCGCTCGAGTTTGCCTTTGACGAATGCTACGATATCGACATCTCTATCTAGCTCGAGCAGCATATTCATCACAGCCGTATTGGCACCACCGTGGAGGGGGCCTTTTAGGGATCCTATCGCTCCAGTTACAGCTGAGTAAATGTCGGACAACGTAGCACCGATGGCTCGACAGGTAAAGGTGGAGGCATTCATACCATGTTCTGCATGCAAGATGAGTAGCAGATCCATCACTTTTTCAGCATTCTTTCCTGGATGCTCGCCGTTTAGCATATAGAAAAAGTTATATGCTGTGCTTTGATCATCTAAAGGAGCTATGATTTCTTTGTCATTTCTGTAGCGATCGTATGCAGCAATGATCGTTGGCATTTTGGCTGTCATGCGTATCGACTTGCGTAAATTTGCCTCTGGGGTGTTTACTTCAGCCTCATCATCATAATCAGCAAGCATGGAGGTGGCGGTACGTAGTACAGCCATAGGCTCTGCTTTCTTGTTGGTACTCTTGATGTAGTTTAATACACCGGCAGGAAGCTGACGCTCTACCTGAAGTTTTTTGTTGATATCATCAAGTTCGGCCTTATTGGGTAAGCGCTCAAACCAGAGCAAAAAACACACTTCTTCAAATGTAGCGTTTTCGGCAAGATCATTAATATTATAACCGGCATACGTAAGCTCACCCTTTGCACCATCAACAAGGCTTTTGTTCGTACTGAAAGCAACCAATCCTTCCAGTCCTTTGTTGATGTAGGGGTATTGACTTACGTCTATTTCGTCAATCGATTTGAAGGCCATGAACTGACTCCGATTAGGGTTCGTCTGATGATTAAGTTATCAAATAAAGATACCGAGATTTAATGAAAAAATGTACTTCAGCGTAGCGATCAATACATTCACTATTTGCCAAAAACTAGCTGATCGTTGTGTTGCAGCATTGAAAATCAGTCTTTAGCTGTACTCTCTAACGGTCATACATTTTTGTGATCGTTTGATTCGAGTCTTTTTAAAAACTCTATCTCGCTGATCATTTCTAAGGGTTGTCCTTGTCGAATGAGTTTTTCTGCAATCAGTTCCTTTGCGGTTAGCTTTCCGGATTGGTTTGGTTGCATGTCATTTTGACCAAGTACTAAAATCCGTGTGTTCTTTTCGAGATGCTCTTGTACAATAGCTCCAAGATCAGCGAGTTTTTGCCAAGCTAAAGCTCGGCTCATCGATTCAAGTGTACCACTAATCACAATCCCTTTACGATAGAAGGGGTGTAGTGGTTCGTGGAGCTTGGGGTTACCAAAAGGGATGTCTTTTGATTTATTCGTACTTACATCATGACCGTACTGTTGAATCGTGCGCAAAGGGCTTTCCACGGAAATAGCCAATTCTTCAACACTAGTGGTTGATGTTTTATTCATAGCATGGAGCAAGACACCTGCACAGGCTATACTATCGTACTCAGCACGATGATGCCGGCCAACATCGAGTGATAGATGCTGAATCATTGTTTTGAGCCCATATTTGCCTAATTCAGGCCATACTTTTCGAGCAAGACGATAGGTACACAAATAAGGATTATCAGGTATGTGTATGTGATAGTATTTTAACATGTCACGAAGCACACCAATATCGAAGGATGCATTATGTGCCACGATGGTCCGATCTTTAAACCATGGCTCAAGCTGTTCCCAAAGTTCCTGAAACGTGGGTTCTTGTGCTACCATTTTTGCTGAAATACCATGTATTTTGATATTAAACGGATCAAATTTTGGCCAGCAAGGTGGTCGAATGAGCCAGGATCGACTGTCTATTATTTTTTGATCCTCGATAAGGCTCAGCCCAATTTCACAAGCACTATCGCGAGCAGAGGTGGCGGTTTCAAAATCTATAGCTACAATGGACATTCATTAAAGGTACGACAAAGTTGATTGGTTCGGAATTGTGTTAATGTGAATATTGTTACCTTCAGCTTAATTACCCATTACTCTGCTGTTCATGCAAAAAATATTCACCCTTCTTGTTCTTTTGCTCACACTTGGTTGTTCATCGCAAAAAAATGATATTCCAGTAGTTGGCTTCATTGACGGCTATGAAGACGAAACACTTTACAAAGCTCGCGATGGCTTTTATGCAGCATTAGCTGATTCAGGGTTTAGTGAAGAGGCAGGAACCGTCAAAATACTCTATCGTAATTCACAAGGTAATATTCCTACTTTGACACAAATCGTTAACTATTTCGTGTCGGAAAATGTAACATTAATGGCTTCAAATCCGACCTTAGCTACTATTACGGCGGTTCAGCGAACAACTACTATTCCCATCTTCCAGATGGTTTCGCCTGAGCCTTCGCTTGTTGACCTTAATGACAAACAGGGTAATCCGCCGGTCAATCTTTTTGGTGGGATGGAAATTTTGGATTACATCAACACCTCGTTTTCACTCATTCCTGCCTCTGTAAAACCAAAAGGGAATCAATTGGTGGTTGGAATGATCTATAATCAGGCTGAGCCTCAGTCGGTGGTCGCTCTTCAACGTATCCAGGGTGTTGCCGATAGTTTGG
Source organism: uncultured Chitinophagales bacterium (assembly GCA_964640035.1). GTDB lineage: Bacteria > Bacteroidota > Rhodothermia > Balneolales > CAYWCV01 > CAYWCV01. The sequence goes on along the minus strand of CAZXGO010000023.1, from coordinate 11,025 downwards.
GTATCCGGCTGGAGGTCTTACCTGTAAATTCTTCAGCTGATGCACAATTGGTAACACGATCTTTGGTTAGTAAGGGTATTGATGCGTTTTTCGCGAACCCTGATAATGCAGTATTTGCCTCATTCGAAACAATACTCGGAGTATGTAACGACAGTGGAGTCCCTATTTTTACTAGTGAAGAAGGGCTTGTTGCAAGAGGAGCTGTTGCTGCATATGGCGCAGATTTATACCAATGGGGATACCAGTCAGGTTTGCAAGCGGTACGCTTTTTAAAAACTGGAAGCACGGAAGGATTGGCCTTAGAAATGGTAAAGATCCGTAAACATGTCTACAATCCTGAATCAGCTCAGCGCTTCGGTCTAAGCTTTCCGTCAGAATACGAGGCAATCGACTGATGGAGTTCTACCTCGGGGCTTTTCTACAGGGATTGAGTCTGACGGCGATGGCCTTCGGTATTTTCATATCCATGAAAATCTTCAATATTCCTGACATCACCACCGATGGAAGTTATACCCTGGGAGCGGCTGTAACTGGAATTCTTATCACGAGTGGAATATCCGCTTTTGCAGCCCTACCTGTTGTTTTATTGATTGGGGCTTTTTCAGGAGCTATTACCGGATTGATTCATACTCGCTTGAAGATTAATCCACTACTTGCAGGAATTTTGGTGATGACGGCATTGTATTCCGTTAATCTGACCATCATGGGTCGTTCGAACATTCCCCTCATACAGGTAGATACATTATTTAATGCTCTCACATTCTCGGGTAGTCGGGATATGAATACACTTATCGTACTAGGCGCATTTATTGGTAGTGTATATGTGGCCCTGAGTTATCTGATGCGTACTGATTTTGGACTTTCGATGCGAGCGACCGGAAATAGTGAGACCATGATTCGAGCATTGGGAGTGAATACAGACACAATGAAAATTATCGGTCTAGCCATTGCTAATGCACTTGTTGCTGTAAGCGGGTATTTGATGACCCAATTTCAAGGTTTTGTAGATATCAACATGGGAATTGGGATCGTAATCGTCGGCTTGGGCTCTGTCATTATTGGTGAAAGTCTGATCAATCTCTTTTCTATTCGCTCAATTTGGGCTGTATTAGCTATGATGTTGGTTGGCGCTTTGCTTTTTCAACTTGTTTTGGCTGTCTCTTTGAGTTTGGGCATACACCCAAATATGCTCAAATTGGTTACCGCTGCTTTTGTATTGCTCATTGTCGGCATCCCCAGACTTCATATGTTTCGAGCATCATGATAGAACTCCAGCAGGCCAATGTCATCTTTAATAAGGGCAAGCAAAATGAGGTGTATGCTCTCAAATCAGTTGATCTTTCGATTCCGAAAGGGCAATTTGTTGTCGTAATCGGTTCGAATGGTTCCGGTAAGTCAACCATGCTAAATGTAATTTCGGGTAGTGTTCAGCCAAATTCCGGTAGAATTTTGTTAAATGAAAGGGATTGCACCGCATTACCGGATTATAAAAGGAGTACATACATTGCCCGTGTATTCCAAAATCCTTTGAGTGGCACTGCTCCAGATTTGAGCATCGTTGATAACTTTCGATTGGCTGCTCTTCGTACGCAACGAAAGTCATTACGTATTGGGCTAAATACTGCGTTTAGGAATCAGGTTGCGGATCGATTAGCTGAACTTGGGATGGGTTTAGAGAATAAACTTGATCAGCCGATGGGAACGCTTTCGGGAGGGCAGCGCCAGGCGATCACGTTACTCATGAGTGTTATGGATGACTTGCATATTCTGCTTCTGGATGAGCCAACCGCCGCTCTAGATCCTCGTTCAGCTGAAACTGTAATGCGTATAGCCAATGAGCTCATAGAACGGCATCAGCTTACCGCTGTACTTATCACGCATAACCTTAAAGATGTGCTTGCCTATGGCGATCGTGTTATTCAAATGATTGAAGGTACGATTGAACGAGATATTGTTTCAGAGGCAAAAAAGAATCTTACTGCCTCCGAAATCTATAGCTGGTTCATGAGCTAGCACATTTTAGTTTGCTCCGACACCAGCTACCTGTAGTAAGAAGGTATGTAGATCGGTGTTCTTAATGAATGCAGGCATATCTTCCATACCAGGGCCTATCATCGCCAGTTCCGTGTAATCAGAGCTGTGATTATCACCCACGAAGCCAACTTTGGTGTAATTGGTCATGATGGCTCCGAGTACCTCGGGTGGATTCTGCATCGGGCGATACAGCGTCTTGTATTCACCATTGAGGGAGGCTTTTAAGGCCTCCGCTTCTGCCTGGGTAATTTGGTGACCGTTGGCAAATTCTATTCGTTCACGTATTTGACTAGTGGTGCTCGATTCATTTAAGCCTAGTAGAATCCAATCATTGCTATGTTTTGCGTTCAGCAGGCTATCAAATTTTTCATTTGCATCACTTCCGGCCAATAATCCTGGATTTGCATTCCCATGATCGCTTGTAAGAACTACGAGCGTATCGTCGCGTCCTTCGGCAAAGGCGAGTGCGACGCCCACAGCTTCATCAAAAGCCAGTTGATCGTATAAAATTCCAGCTGCGTCATTATTGTGGGCGGCCCAATCCACTTTGCCTCCCTCAATCTGGACTACAAATCCATCAGGATTACCAGATAGTATACGCAGAGCCTTGTCGGTCATTTCAGCGAGTGTGGGCACGCGTGCTAAATCATCAGGAGTGTTAAGATGATCGATATAGTAGGGGATACTTTCTTTATTGAACACCCCGAGCACGGGTCCATTGGGAGTACCCATATTTCGGAGTTCACCACGAGTAGTCACCACCGTGTAGCCTGAAGCTGCAAAATTTTCAAAAAGATCTTGTTTATCACTTCGATGATCTTTGTGAAAGTATTCAGTGCCTCCGCCGAACATCACATCATAGCGTCTGGTGAGGTATAGCTCAGCAATTTTGCTTTGATCGCCGCGAGCCTCCGTAGCGACACTGAAACCTGCAGGCGTTGCATGGGTTATTTGAACGGATGTTACACAACCCACTGCTTTTCCAGCGTCCTTAAATTTTTGTAGAATGGGGGTATATTTTTCACCATCTGGACTCATGTTGATGGCCCCGTTGTTCACCCGATGGCCACTCCCCCAGGATGAGCTCGCAGCGGCAGAATCAGTAACCAGCGAATTCAGGGAAGCCATATCCATGAGTCCGCGTACAGCGCGCTTCTCCCGATACAAATTTAGCCAATTACTGCCTATCCCATCACGGCGGTAGCGAAGTTGATCTGCCATAGATAGTGTCCCGGTACTCATACCATCACTGACCAAAAAGATGATATTCTTTGCTTTGCCAGCATCTTTGATCGTTAAAGTTTGGGATAGTGGAATTCCTGGAAGAAGTCCTGCTCCTAGACTGGCTACAAATCCATGTTTAAAAAATTCACTACGTCTCATGATGGATACTAAAGGTGTAAAATGGTGTATGGTAATGTAAGAATTGTCATGTTAAGTCATCGTTAAAAACGATTGCATCACATTAAAAATCGTTAGAGCTACAATGATGTTTTAGCTTGGTTCCAGAGTTCATCCATTTCTTCTAGGCTCATCGTTTTTAGCTCCTTACCACGAACAGTGGCCATTTTTTCAATAAAGCTGAATCTTTGTTGGAATTTAGCATTGGTTAGTCGCAAACTATCTTCAGCGTTAATTCCGAAATATCGGCCTACATTGACCATCGAAAAGAGGATGTCGCCGAATTCATCAGCTTTTTTGCCTGCATCTTCTGATTCGAGAACGTCGTTGAATTCATCGATCTCTTCTTTGAGTTTTTCCCAAGCACCTTGCCAATTTGGCCAGTCAAAGCCTACTCCGGCGGCTTTTTCCTGCATGCGTTGTGCACGTAGGAGTCCAGGAAGAGATGAGGGTACACCATCTAATACAGAACCTTCTGGGTTTTCTGTTTTCTTGATTTGTTCCCAATTCTTGAGAACCTCACCCGTTCCACTTACCCTAGTTTCCCCAAATACATGCGGATGTCGGCGTATTAATTTTTCCTGGATACCAAGGATCACATCTCCAATATCAAAATGATCGTTCTCCTGTGCCATCTCGGCATGGAACACAATATGCAGTAAAATATCCCCTAGTTCTTTTCGAAGATCATCCCAGTTTTTTTGATCGATGGCCTCAATAGCTTCATAGACTTCTTCGACCATTAGATCTTTCAGGGACTCATGAGATTGCTCCCGATCCCATGGGCATTCATTACGCAATATGTGCATGATGCGTAATAGATCGGAGAAATCTCTGCTTGGCGTAGCTTGGTGGGGCATATTAGGTCTTCTTTTCTTTCTTCTTGGCAGCGGGGAAGAGGATGTTGTTCAAAATAAGTCTATAACCCGGGCTGTTTGGATGTAAATCCAGGTCGGTGGGTGGGTCGTCTACGCGGTGTTTATAATCTTCCGGATCATGACCTGCATAAAAGGTAAAGGTACCTTTTCCATAGTTACCATGGATATATTTAACCTGATCTTGTCCTGGTTTTTCACCCAATATAACTACCGAGTCTTTCACTAGACGTTTACGAAACATTGTTGTTTGGCCGAAAAATCCACGAACACTGCTTACATGATTTTGCGTCAGCATGGTAGGAACTGGATCGTACTTAGCTGAAAAATCGAAGAGCGTGAAAAAATCCAGAAGCTCGTTATCAAGAATTTCGTTTGGCTGAATATCTATGTCTGAATACTCATAGAGCATTGGATCTGTGAGTAATGTGAAATTTTCAAATGCCAACGTCTGATCAAAATCCAGCTTTTTTTGAATATCAGGATCGTGAGCATCACCATCGTATGGTGTGCCCACCATATCTAAGCCACTGGCCGCTAAGGCAATGTCAAAGCTGTCTGTTCCAGAGCACATCGAAAACAAAAATCCACCGTTAAAAATAAAATCTTTCAATCGTTGAGCTACGGCACCTTTCAACTGACTTACTTTTTCAAAGCCAAGATCTTTGGCCATCGCTTCCATTTCACGGACTTGGCGAATATACCAGGGCATGCCACTATAAGAGGCATAGAACTTTCCGTATTGCCCGGTAAAGTCTTCGTGGTGTAAATGGAGCCAGTCATACTTTGTTAAATTTCCAGCTATTACTTCTTTATCCCAGACTTTATCGTAGGGTACTTCAGCATAGGTGAGAGCCAGGGTTACAGCATCATCCCATGGAAGAGCTTGTTGGGGGGTGTATACGGCTATACGAGGGGCTTTCTCAAGAGGAACTACGGCCATATTTACATCAGGGCGCTCAATTTCAGCTACAATTGCTGCTGCCCGGGATGTGCTGATACGTTCAATGGTGACCCCTTTGATGAGGGTTTCCCTAATTAAGGCATCCGATTGGGAGATCATAAAGCTACCACCTCTGTAGTTGAGAAGCCACTGTGCTGTCTGCCCATTTTTCAGTGCCTTAAAAATTACTCCGTACGCTTTGAGATGGTTTTTTTGGGTATCATCCATTGGAATCAGAATTTCCTGAGCAATACTGATTCGAAGGCTTGAAGTAACGATCAGAAAAAAGATGATACCGATGGTTCTACACAATTTCATTGATCTAAAAATTTTGCTTTACGTTTCGCAGTTGCTCACGGCTGGTGACACTATAAAATCCTTGTGGAAATCGAATAAGGATATCTTCCAGAATTTCGGTAAAACCAGCATCTGTCAGTAGATATAAGCTTTTTTCTACCGGTAATGGTAGATTTGGGATATTCACTTCACTTCGAACATCAGTACCAGATCGAGTAGTTTGTTCTACGAGTTCACGCTGAACTCGTTCTGGATCTTTTCTAAGACGAGTGGCTAATAGAATGCGCTCCCATACCAGCTGTTCGGTAATATTCTGCGGATTCTTTGTATTCCTGATATGTTGGTCGATCATTGTCAATGCGTCAAGGGGGTTATCGTAGCGCATAGTTCGAGATAATAATAGCAGGGCATCATCCGCTAAAGCATGCTGGGGATAGTTATCTACCAATTTTCGGCACAGTTCTGCTGTACTCTGTCGTTCAGAGCGGTCAAAAGCCTGCAGAGCATTCGAGTAGGTGTCGATTTCAGTGGTGGTGGAGTCTTTGTTACGTCCCTCCATAATCCATAATCGCAACAGTAGAGCGTCATTGGCATATAAAGAAGCGTTTTGACGCTCAAGCGCTTTGAGTTGTATTACCGCGAATTCATATTCCTTAGAATAAAAATCTGTTAACGCAAGGAAATAACGTGTTTTATCGGCTAAATCGCCTATTTGTGATCCAGTATTAGCCCGAGTGAGAAGGATTCTTGCCTCATTGAATTTAGATTCAAAAAGAAGGATTCGACCTTCAAGATATTGGATCTCATGGGTATACTCAGTGGCTTCAGCAAACTGTGTAATATCTGATAGCCATGTACGTGCGAGTTCGATGTCTTTGAGATAATCTAAAGCGAGCTCTATTTGTAAAAGAACAAGTTGAATTCGTCTGGGATACGAAGGGAAATCCTCCCGAGCAGTACGTAATAGCTGATCCGCTTTTGTATAAATTTCTTCAATTTTCTCACCCGTATCCAGATTGTTTGTGACAAGATATCTTGCCCATCGCATGTATACTGATCCTAATTCCTCTGCTGATCGGGCACTTAGAGGATGTGCTTTTTGGTCTACATATACCTTTAAGGCTTGTTCGCTGAGTTCAAATTCGTTCTGACCTGCTAATCGTTGGGCAACGTTGAATAAAGCCATTGACTGCTGGCCAATTTCAATATCCAAATTTCTGGCGATGGCAATGGCTCTTCGAAAAAGACCTCGTTCTATGAGTAACCAGATTTGAAATTCACGCATCATGGCTATGCGTTGATCACCAGGGGGTAATTTTCCGATGCTTTCTTCTGCTTCAACAATGGCTGCATCCACGAGATCACCATCATTAAATCGAGAATATTGCCGCTGAATAAAGGATAATCGATCGGGATACAATAGTAAGATAGCATTGTACTCGCGGGCAGCAGCCGTGTAACGGCCGGCGATCAAATTGATATTGGCTAATTCAAAAACAAACAAAGATGGATCTTGAAACTGAGATCTGGCGCTTAACAGTACCTCGATCGCACGATCAAATTCACGACGTTCTTGCATCGACTCTGCAACTAGTCGGATAACGTTTGGATTTGTTGCCTCTATTGAGATGGCTCTATCCCATGTTTTATAGGCAGTTAACGTGTCGCCAGAAGTGTGTTCGAGTTGAGCCTTGCGAACGATCATGGCAATATCGTTAGGGAATGTTGCTAGAAATGTATCTGCTACCTTGATCGCTTCATCTAGCTTTTTTACATAACTGAGCCCTTGCAGATATGCCTCGACATACGGATAATTTGTTGGATTCTGTTGTACTAAGCCTTCCAGAATGTTAAGGGCTTTCTCATACTCACCTTGACGTAATAACTGCGAGGCAATAATGTAATCCTGAGTGATTTGATTTTGAGGTACCTGAGCAAGAGTGTATTGAGTAAAAACCATCATGCATACACCCAGCTGCATCAAAAAAAGTAGTCGCTTAATGAATGATCTAGCCTTCATATTAGCTGAAACGTTGGAGATTTCTGTAGAGTGCATGTAATGGTAAACCTACAACATTATAGTAATCACCAACGATTCCAGTGATAAATACCGCCCCCCAATCATCCTGGATCCCGTAAGCACCTGCTTTGTCGAGGGGACTTCCACCAGAAACATATGCATCTATTTCGGCATCGTTGAGCGCTGCAAATTGAACCTCAGTACATTCGGCAAAATGAATATGTCGTTGTGTACTTAATTGGACTAAACTTACAGCAGTCCAAACTTGGTGAGAACGTCCACTCAATAATCGCAACATACCTCTGGCATCGTTAGCATCCGTCGGTTTTGCCAACATTAATCCATCAATGACTACGATGGTGTCAGCACCTAAAACGATACTATTGGGGTGTCTGGTGGCAACATCCATTGCTTTTTTTTCAGCAAGAAGGCCTGCCATCTGGGAGGGTTCGATAGATTCGTCGAACACCTCTTCCACGTTGCTCGGATCAATGATAAGCGTAAAGCCCAATTCTTCAAGTAATCTTTTGCGTCTTGGACTTGCCGAAGCCAGCACAATAGACAAACAAGTATCCGGTAATATTCCTTTTAAAGCTGGACGCATAGTTTTTAAATTGTTTGTTGAATATACGATTTCCACGTCTGATCCTAGGGGCTAAAATTTGCGTAAGCTCTATTTTTTAGATAGTTTAAGCCTGCTAAAACACACATCAATTCAACCATGGCGAAATCAAAAAAAACGGTTAAGTCAAGCTCCAATTCCCCAGATCATATGGTTTTTGGTAAACGTAACTATACCTGGTTAACAGTGGGTGTTCTATCGATAATTGTGGGTTTTACCGCTATGCGGATCGAGAATGAAATTCGGGGTCCTATCTCATTATTTATCGCTCCTATCCTTATTTTGATCGGTTTTTCATTCATCGTATGGGCTATTTATATTAACCCACAACCTGATTCTTCGGCAGAATCAAGTAGTAACTTAGATTAATGATCGACCGGCAAACAAATGTTCTGTTTGCCTATGTGTTGTTGCTTGTATTTGTACTTGCAGCACAATCACAGGTGCAGCTGTCTATTTTATTGGGAATTGCACTATCCACACTTGTGGTGTCAGTCGTCTTCTTATTGGGTTTTTTAAGTTTAGAGGCTATTGTCCCTGCCGTGCTTGTTGGTGCCATTGCGTATGGAATTGGTGGTATAAATAGCGTAATTGTGCTAGGTGTTTTTTTTATATCTGCCAGTTTACTCACCCTAGTAAATGATCGGGGTGTTCGTAAAGATGAAATGAATGAAAGCAGAAGGGGAGGGCGACAAGTTTGGTCTAACGCGTTTTGGTTTGTGAGCTTTTTATTGGGCTCATATATCTTGAATTCCGAATCACTCATGATAGCCGCAATATCTGCTTTAGCAACCTCTTCGGCGGATACCTGGGGTACTGAAGTGGGACTTTTCCCTAAAAGCAAAAGGACCATCTCTATTACTCGATTCAGTGAAGTCAAACCTGGAACAGATGGTGGCATTAGCCTATACGGTACCATTGCCTCGCTAGCAGGTAGCGCGCTCATCGGTGGAGTATATGCCTATTTTTTGACCGAAAATGACAGTTCCACCTTCATAATGATTACTATATCTGGTTTTATGGGTTCAATCTTTGATTCTATCATTGGTGATCGATTTCAGACATCTGCAGATCTTCATGCTGGCACTCCTGACCATGGATCTAAGTTTTATATCAGTAACAATGTGGTAAATTGGCTATCGACAGGATTAGGGGCTATTATGGGTTTAATTCTTTATCATATAGCGCGTTGAAACATAGTAAAAGAAAGACCCACTCTGTACTATGTACATGATCCAATTGCAATCACTATAACATAACATCATCGAACTCCTATGGCTTGGTATCGTAAACTTCATTGGCAAATCATTATTGGTCTTCTATTAGGTCTTTTTTGGGGACTCTTTGCCAGCTCCTTAGGCTTATCCACATTTACTACAAATTATGTGAAGCCCATTGGTAGCATCTTTGTTCGAATGCTGGAGCTCATTGCGGTACCACTCGTTTTAGCCTCGCTCGTTTCAGGGGTTGCGAGTCTGAGTGATATTCGAAAGCTTTCAAGAATGGGTGGCAAAACCATTTTAATTTATCTTATTACCACTGTTCTTGCGATAACTATAGGATTGACAATCGTAAATTTACTTGATCCAGGGGCATCATTACCACAAGAAACACGTGATCAGCTCACATCGAGTTATAATCAAGCTGTCGTTGATCGTGGTGCTAAGGCTGAAGAAGTGCTGAAACGTTCGCCAATGCAACCCATTGTTGATATTGTTCCTCGTAATTTTTTTGCTGCTGCTGCCGATAACAGCCAAATGTTACAAGTGGTTTTTGTAGCTATTTTAATTGGAATTGGCCTTATACAGATCAATCAAAACAAGGCTAAACCATTACTTGACTTCTTCGACAGTTTAAACGATGTCATTATTCGTATCGTGGACATTATCATGATGGTTGCTCCATATGGCGTTTTTGCGTTGATGGGCGGGCTCATCGTCGATTTAGCCGGGGATGATCTTAATAAAGCTGTCGATCTGCTGGGAGCTCTTGGCTGGTATATGTTGGCTGTAATTTCAGGCTTAGTCATTCATTTTTTCGTCGTTTACCAGAGCTTATTCAAGCTCTTTTCAAAGATGAAATTCTTGACCTTTATCAAGGGAATTAGACCAGCAATGTTACTTGGTTTTAGTACCAGTTCAAGTGCGGCAACACTGCCTGTGACGATGGAATGTGTCGAAAAGAATCTCGGGGTTAATGAAGAGGTTGCCAGTTTTGTTCTTCCCGTTGGGTCAACGATTAACATGGATGGCACTAGTCTATATCAAGCTGTGGCGGCTGTTTTTATCGCTCAAGCCCTGGGATTAGGTCTCGAATGGACAGATCAACTTACGATAGTAATTACTGCTACACTGGCTTCTATTGGCGCTGCGGGAGTACCCGGAGCCGGTATCATTATGCTTGTTATTGTTCTTAAGTCGATAGATGTACCTGTAGAAGGTATTGCCTTAATATTAGGCGTTGATCGAATTTTAGATATGATGCGAACAACACTCAATATTACGGGAGATGCAGCCGTTGCAGTTGCTATTGCAAGCATTGAAGGTAAACTCGATGAACCAGCTCAGTTAACAGATGTATCTTGATAAGGTCAAGAATTGAAAGCCATATTTTCCCTTAGTTTTCTATTACTCATAGCAGTTGGCAACCCCAATCGTGGTTTTGCTCAAGCAAAAAGCACCTATGAATCTCGCCTTGAAAAGGGTATAGAATCATTTTACCGCTCTGACTGGTCTGAGGCTCAGTCAGTATTCCGAGCACTTCAAGTTGCCGAACCTCAGAATCCTAAGGCTTATTTTTTTGATTCAATGATCCCATTCTGGCAATATTTCTT
>CAZXGO010000022.1:21982-29066 GCA_964640035.1 uncultured Chitinophagales bacterium | reverse complement strand
GCTCTAAGACTATTAAAATTTCTTCAAATTTTCAGAAGCGCGGGTTCAAGATTCCATTCGTAAATACCACCCTAAGAAACGCTCTTGATTTAGCCTTAAACGCATCCTACTCCGAAGACGAAACAAACGACAATCGTTTGGATCAAAAGTTACAGGCTAGTGTTTTTCAACGACCTGTTGAAGTATTTGATGTGAATACCTGTGTGTTTCAAAAATCAGCTGATAATCCCCAAGTAGAAGGATGTAATATTATCCTGGATCAACCCACTGGTGATATTCGAATCAACTTCTCGACGAATATTTCGTATCAATTTTCGGCGACCTTAAACGCAGGATTCGAATATCGTTATTCTCAGGTTCTTCCTAAATCTACGGCTACTTTCCGTCGTCTTGACCAGGATTTTCGATTTAATATTGTTGTAAATATCCGTTCTAACTAGATATTCTTTTGTTAATTCCTTTCCAGGAAATGTGTGTTTCCCTCTACTTTATGATAGTCGGCACCTCGGAGCAAGGTCTGTAATCCATAGCGATTGTTGATGTGGTCGATGGCAAAGCAGAGGCTGTGGAGTTTTTCATCTTCCTGGAAGAAGAGCTCGAGTTGACGACTGGAATCTAGCTCAAGGGTGTTCAAGCCAATACCTCGTATCCGGTGACCTTCAGCAAGGAAATGTGCGATCAGGGGACGCGCGATCTGAAGGCAGGCTGGTAGCACATAGTCATCCAGGTTCGTGAGCCCATCGGTCGTAAAGCGAAAAGCAATTCCACGCCAGGTGACATCCTGAAAGCGGATATATCCGGCGTACAGACGTGCCCGGCGTCCATAGCCCCGCATTCGGTAGCACAACATCCGTACCGCCGAGGCTATTTCACCATCGATGCGATTGGGATCGACAGTCCAATCAGAAAAAGTGTGCATATAGCTTACTTCTTTCGGGATGTGATTACCCTGCTCGGTAAGTACCATAGCCCGATCTTTACCAGTTACTGTTTCAAAGAGCATCTTGCCAAAATACGTACCAAAGAGTCTTTGGAAGACCCCAGGGCCCCGTCGAACGGCGTCTTCGATGGTATGCACATGCTGGGCCTCAAGTTTAGCAAACCGGCGTGAACCAATCCCCCAGACCTCTTTCAGGCTTAGAGGATGTAGCTTCTGGCGGGCATCTTCTTCGTTGAGTACCATCGTCATCCCATTGGGTTTATGCAGATCGCTCGCCAGTTTAGCATAGGTCTTGGAATAGGAGATGCCTACTGAGCAAACGAGTCCTGTTTGGCGATATACCTCATTGCGTAAACGATTTCCAAAATAGGCGATTTCTTCCGGCTTACGTCGCTGCAGAAAGGAAACGTCCATGAAGAACTCGTCCATACTATAGGATTCAATATCAGGAGCGAAGTTTTGTAATACGGCGATTAATTGCTTGGATACGGCCTGATATTTTTCGTAGTGTACCCGAAGCATGACTACGAAGGGGCAGAGTTGTTGCGCTTCAAAGGCCGACATTGCCGTCTTTATCCCCAATTTGCGGGCTTCATAACTACTCGTGGCACAAATACCCCTGGGGATCCCATTTTCCTTTCGCCATCCTCCAATAATGAGGGGGATGCCATACAGATTGTAACTCATCTGCTCGACCTGGGCGTAAAAGCAGTTCAGATCCAGATGTAGATAGAGCCGTGGACGTATACTTATATGCTGCTGAGCACCAGCTACAGTGCTATATAAGGTGATTCGATGAACATTTCGGGCCAGATCGTACGACATGAGAATAAATTACACATATATTGCACATATATCAATCGCTTACAATCACTTTCAATCATTTACAGTCGCTTACAGTGATGGTGGAGATTGACTCATTGAGTATCAAATAGATGATGCTTTGCATTAGAATGTATGTATTTTGGGATGCGTTTAACGAGTACATTGAAATCGTTATAAAGCAGGTACTTCTTAGATGCAAGAATTGTTAGTGACTCTTAGCGACTGTAAATGATTGTAAGCGATTGAAAATGATAGTACCCTTTCTTCTCTTTCTTGCAGTCGTGTCGTTGGTTTTGACCATCTATTCTCTGATGCGGTCTAACCTGAAGCCTAAGGATATCATGTTGGCCTTACTGGGTCTGAGCCTGGCGATATATCAAATAGGATCTGTAGTGGCGATTGGTGATCGTTATTTCAGTTACCCCCATCTGGCAGGTATCGCCGAACCATTTTTTGTACTGCTGCCGGTTCTTGTTTTTTTCATCATTAGGGAAAATACGGGACAGTATATTCAGATTCGGGATGGATTACATGTGCTGCCATTTTTTACGTATCTGTTAATAATGGGCTCATTTTATATGATGTCTAGAAGCGAAAAAGTGCGTGCCTACGATAGTTACCTTGAGATGAATCCTGGTAACGTTTGGGAAATGCTCCTGCCAGCTATGAGTCTTATCATCGTGGCCGTATATGTTTTTGCTTCTCAGCGTCGGATGGAAGACTGGCAGAAAAAAGTTTATCAATGGACCTCCGATCCTGATTTGATCAATTACTCGTCGATAGACGGCTTGCGTTGGCTAATGTGGAGCCTGGTAGCCATGTTGATCTCTATACTCTTTGTGAGTGTAGGAATGATCGATGGCATACAATACTATACCATTCTGGTATTGGCATTTTCCTTTGCCTATCTCCGATTTTGCTGGTCACAATTCTTCACTCGTGAGTACAAAATCCCAAGTTGGGTTTTATCTCCACCATTAGATACCCATTCGAAGGTGGTTGAATGGCCTGAATGTCATGATGAGGCTGATATGACATGTACGCCTGCTGATGAGGGATTCATGTGGAAGAGCTCGGATGGCATACAACTGAGCGCCAATGAAATTCGTCAACAAGCCTGGTATAACCATCTTAATCACCGTTTATATGAATACCAGTGGTGGCAAGAACCCAGCCTGAGTATACTTGATGTGTCTGAACGCATTGGCCTATCTGTACCTTTACTACATCGTCTCCTGGCCGAACGGGAGAGAGGCACCTTTTTCGATTACATAAATCGAAAACGTGTTGAATACATTAAGAAAAAGATCAGAGAGTCCCCAATGCAACAAATAGATGTACAGCGCCTGGCTACAATGTCAGGCTTCAGAAGCTCAGGCTCACTTAAAGAAGTATTTTCTTATTACACCGGAAGTAGTCTGAAAACCTATAGAAGACTGAGTTCAATCGCGTACAATCATTGACAACCACTAACAATCATGTACAATCACTTTCAATCACTTACAATCGTGTACAATAGCACTCTGTAATTACTCGAGGAACGTGATTGTACGAAATTGTACATGATTGTACGCGATTGTAAGTGATTGTCAAGTTGTCTTTTTTTTGCTCCATCCAATGCTTTTGCCTTTGGAGATCCACAATTCGCGTTCCTCCTCCGACCCAGGATAGGCTTGTGCCCAGATAATAATGGCGATAAAGGTAAGGGCTGCATAAAAGATACTCATCACGTTTTCGACAGTAAAAAACATGATAAGCAAGGAAACGGCCATCATACTCATCATGGCATATTTACCATGTTTAGGGAATATGCGTTTTTGTTCCCAACCATTCAAATAAGGACCAAAAGTCTTGTGTTCATGGATCCATTTGTCCCATGTGGGAGAAGATTTGGCAAAAGCCCATGCCGCCAATATCACAAAAATGGTGGTTGGAACTCCCGGGATTAATACCCCGAGATAGGCTAAACCTAGAAATGCAAAACCTATAGTGATCCAGAGAAGACGAATCAATGGGGAAAATTTATAAAAGTGAAGCCCTGTCAAGAGCAAACTTCTTGACAGGGCTTAATACATTACATGTTTTTTACGATTGCTTTTCCGAAATCGGAACAACTCAATAATGTTGCTCCTTCCATGAGGCGCTCGAAATCGTAGGTAACGGTTTTTTGATGTATCGCCGCTTCCATTCCCTTTTCTACCAGGTCGGCGGCCTCAGCCCAGCCCATATAGCGGAGCATCATCACAGCCGAAAGGATCAAGGAACCTGGATTTACTTTGTCCTGTCCGGCATACTTTGGTGCGGTTCCGTGAGTAGCCTCGAAAATAGCATAACCATTTTCATAGTTGATATTCGCTCCAGGAGCAATACCAATTCCACCCACACAAGCTGCTAATGCATCAGAGATATAATCACCGTTTAGATTTAAGGTAGCAATTACGTCATATTCAGCTGGACGCGTTAGAATCTGTTGAAGAAATGCATCGGCAATGACGTCTTTGATGATCATACCGTTGGGAAGCTGGCACCAAGGTCCACCGTCAATTTCTACTGCTCCAAATTCTTCTTTGGCCAATTCATACCCCCAGTTTTTGAAACTACCCTCAGTAAATTTCATAATGTTGCCTTTGTGAACAAAGGTTACATTTTTACGATTCTCTTTAATGGCATACTCAATAGCAGCACGAATCAAGCGCTTACTTCCTTCGATAGAAACTGGCTTAACTCCAAAAGAAGAAGTATCTGGGAATCGAACTTTACTGATTTTCATGTCTCCGAGCAGAAACTTCTTGAATTGCTCAGCTTCTGGAGTTCCGGTCTGAAACTCAATACCGGCATAAATATCTTCTGTATTTTCACGAAAGATGACCATATCCGTCAACTCTGGTTGTTTTACAGGGCTAGGTGTTCCGCTGTAATATCGTACCGGACGCACACAGGCATATAAATCAAGTAATTGGCGCAATGCTACATTCAATGAACGAATACCACCACCAACTGGGGTAGTTAGAGGTCCTTTTATCGCTACAATGTAATCTTTTACTGCTTGAAGGGTGTCTTCTGGTAACCATGTATTATTTCCGTAGAAATCTACTGATTTCTCACCAGCATAGATTTCAAACCATGAAATCTTTCTTTTGCCGTGGTAGGCTTTTTCAACAGCGCTATCGATGACATGAATCATAGCGGGGGTAATATCGATCCCAATTCCATCACCTTCAATAAATGGAATAATAGGATGATCAGGGATGTTTAGTTTGCCATCTGCACCACGGGTAATGGCTTGACCAACGGATGGAGGGGTAATCTTGGTGTAGGACATGATGTAGGATTACTCGTGAATAATTATAAAAAAGGATATCACCCGAAGATACGGAAAAACCGTACGTTGATTGTGCATTAAACGAGATGAAAATCGTCAAAATAATCTCTTTAATCGCAATGATGCTTATATTCGGTACGTTAAAAAAGAATTCCCATGAATTATCAAAAAGACAGAATATTTGTTGCCGGTCATCGTGGAATGGTTGGCTCAGCCTTAGTAAAGGCTCTTCTAGCTAAAGGGGCAGAACATCTGATTCTCCCATCACGTGAGCAATTGGATCTACGTAATCAAGGTGATGTGTCGAATTTCATTAAACATGAAAAACCCAATCTGGTAATCATAGCAGCCGCCAGAGTAGGGGGGATCATTGCGAATGCAGAACATCCATGGGAGTTTTTATATGATAACTTGGTGATGGAGACCAATATTATTGGAGCTGCGCACAACAATGATGTCCCAAAGCTGGTTTTTCTTGGTAGCTCGTGTATTTATCCAAAGTATGCTGATCAACCCATACATGAAGATGCTTTACTCACTGGATCCTTAGAACCTACCAATGAGGCCTATGCTATTGCGAAAATTGCTGGACTCAAACTCTGTGAAGCTCTTCATAAACAATTTGGACGTTCCTATTTCTCATTGATGCCTACGAATCTGTACGGACCCAATGATAATTTCGACACGGTTACGAGTCATGTAATTCCTGCGATGATGCGTAAATTTCATGATGCTCTTCCAGATCAACCGGTTTATCTATGGGGTACTGGAACAGCGATGCGTGAATTTTTACACGTAGATGATCTTGCTCAGGCAGTTCTCTTCACTACTGAACATCAACACACACATACCTTAATCAATGTTGGAACAGGTCTTGATCTCACAATTAAAGATCTCGCTTTCATGATCCAGGATATTGTTGGACATCGCGGTCCTATACATTGGGATAGTTCTAAACCCGATGGAACACCACGAAAGTGTTTGGACGTTCGGAGAATAAAAAGCCTGGGATGGCAAGCCCAAATAGACCTTGAAGATGGCTTGCGCGATACCTATCATTGGTTTAAACAACATCAGAATAATTATAAAAAAGTACATTTTGACTAATAAAACTGCTCTTATCACTGGTATTACCGGACAGGACGGGGCCTATTTGGCTGAGCTTCTTCTGGAAAAAGGATATGAAGTTCACGGAATTAAACGACGTTCCAGTTCATTCAATTCAGCACGTATCGATCACTTATACCAAGACCCTCATTTTCGTCAAAAACCATTTTATTTACACTATGGTGACATGACTGATGCCACCAATTTGATTCGTATTGTTCAAGAAGTTCAGCCTGATGAAATTTACAATTTGGCTGCACAAAGTCATGTTCAGGTATCCTTTGATACTCCGGAATACACCGCAAATGCTGATGCTATTGGAGCGCTTCGTCTTTTAGAGGCTATTCGTATTCTTAATTTGACTGATAAGACACGCTTTTATCAAGCATCAACAAGTGAGCTTTATGGAATGGTTCAGGAAATTCCCCAAACCGAAAAAACACCATTTTACCCCCGCTCACCGTATGCCGCAGCCAAGTTATATGCCTATTGGATCACGGTGAATTACAGAGAAGCCTACGGCATGTATGCTTGTAATGGTATCTTATTCAATCATGAATCACCAATCCGCGGTGAGACTTTCGTTACCCGAAAAATTACTCGTGCAGCTGTTCGTATAGCAAAAGGTCTTCAGGAAAAGCTTTACCTGGGTAATCTCAGTGCTCAGCGTGATTGGGGGCATGCACGTGATTATGTTCTAGGAATGTGGATGATGCTCCAACAAGATCAACCTGAAGATTTTGTGCTAGCAACTGGTGAAACGCATAGCGTACGATCCTTTTGTGATAGAGCATTTTCACACCTCGGAATCAATCTGGACTGGATTGGTGAAGGTGAAAATGAAAAGGGTATCGATCGCAAGACGGGGAAATCTATTATTGAAATTGATC
>CAZXGO010000022.1:2052-21972 GCA_964640035.1 uncultured Chitinophagales bacterium | reverse complement strand
AGCCCCAGCGTTAAAAGTAGGAGATGTAGTTGTTCAAATCGATCCACGCTACTACCGTCCAACGGAAGTTGATTTACTGATTGGTGATGCCTCTAAAGCCGAGAAAAAGTTGGGCTGGAAACCTGTTTGTACTATTGATCAACTCGTTTCTGATATGGTTGAATCAGATAGACTCGAGCTGGAACATGAAATTAAATCGGAAGGTCGAATAAGCCTTGGATAAATATGTCTGCATCGACCCACTTGCCTTTATCTTCCCACTGTTTATACATGTGAGATCATGAAAATACGAACAATGTTTGGGGCAAATCGCAAACCAAAACAGTTTGGATATACGCCCCGTTACTACAAACCAGAAAAAAATTCAGGTGGAAGAGAGATTCAGTTTCAACGGCTCACAAGTCGTGGACAAACTCGATCCATCCTTATTTATGCCGCTCTGTTATTCTTTGTGTTTTATTTGATTATCTATATCGCTGGTCGATTCAATGTCTGATCCTCTGCTCACAACCGATGATGGACTCATCCAAATTTTAGATCCTGTTATTTCCAACAAAATTGCAGCAGGGGAGGTTGTGCAGCGACCAGGTTCAGTGGTCAAAGAGTTACTGGATAATGCGATCGATTCAGGCGCTGATCATATCCAGGTGATTGTTCAACAAGCTGGTCGTAGCCTCATTCAGGTGATCGATAATGGATGTGGAATGTCTGAAAAAGATCTCTCCCTCTGTTTCCAGCGTCATGCGACAAGTAAAATATCTTCCATAGACGATCTTTTCCGGATTCGAACGCTGGGGTTTCGTGGCGAAGCCATGGCATCAATAGCATCTGTAGCTCAGGTTACGGCTAAAACAAAGAGAATGGACGATCCCAATGGGTATGAAATTGAAATTTGGGGAGGAGAGCAAAGACACCTCATCCCTGCAGCCAGTCCCAATGGTACTAGCGTAGCTGTCCGCAATCTTTTCTACAATGTACCAGCACGGCGTGCATTCCTAAAAACAGACGCAACTGAGTTTCGTCACATTCTTTCCATTTTCCAGCAAATAAGTCTGGCAAATCCTCATATTCATGTGGAACTCATTGCTGATGGTGAACATGTTTACCGATTGGCATCCGGTTCATTGGAAGATCGAATAACAGATCTATTCGGTAAAAGCTATAAAGCTAGTTTGCTTCCTGTTGATGAAGGTACCTCAATGGTACGGGTTTATGGTTTCGTAAGTGACCCAAAGCTGGCTCGAAAGAGTAGAGGCGAGCAGTTCTTATTCGTTAATGGGAGACCATTTCAGCACCGTTTTTTGAACTATACCATCCTGAATACCTATTCCGGTTGGTTAAAGGATAATGAATTTCCCTTTTACTGCATTTTTCTGGAACTCGATCCAACTAGTATTGATGTAAATGTGCATCCGGCCAAGATGGAGGTAAAATTCGAAGATGAAAAATCGGTGATACATGTCGTCCGTTCTGTGATCACTAAGGTGTTAAACGAACGCTTTACTATCCCGAGCTTCGAAGACCCAACCGGTTTTATGCCTGTGATGGATCAAGATTTTATGACAGGTTTTAATTTTGAACCAAGTACGTTTGCATCTCAATCTGTTGACGATTCCAGTCAAATACGCTATCCGTCTCGATTGAATTTCGATCAGGTGCCTGTTCCTAATCAGGCTATGAGTATGTTGTATGGCGCGATACCGGATGATTTGACGACCCTCGATACCTCCGCTAAAAAGCGCAGCTATGATAGAGATCGTGGTTTTTGGCAACTTCATTCGTCATACATATTAGCTCAAACTCGAACCGGACTCTGTATCATTGATCAAAACAGAGCCCATAGACGCATTATTTACGAACGAGCTCTTCAGTCAGTTGAGGAAAGTATTCCAACTACGCAGCAACTACTTTTTCCTGTAACGGTTTCACTTTCAGCTACTGATTTTTCCTTACTCAAAGAGTTGTATCCATCCATTTTGGATCTTGGTTTTGATATAAGCTTACTTAGCGGAAATACGGTACTAGTCAATGGTGTTCCATCCGATATTGCAGCAGGTGAGGAGCATCAATTGATTGAAAATATTCTTCAACTTTATCATGATCTAGGGGGACGTCTGCGACTTGAGGCACGTAAGCGTCTGGCAATGGCCTTTGCCTGGAGAACTGCAGTCCCCAAAGGAAAGAAACTTAGCCCATCCGAAATGGAATCATTGGTTGATCAATTATTTGCCTGTGATCAACCCTTTGTTGACCCATTGAACAAGCCTACGGTTGTTTATATGACCTTGGATGAACTGATTAAACCATTCCAGGGTAATACATGAACATACTAATTCTAGAGCCCTTTTTAGGTGGTTCAAGTAAAGCTTTTTTAAATGGTTTACTTGAACATAGTAGCCATACGATTACGCCACTAACGCTTACAGAAAAGTACTGGCAGTGGAGGCAACATGGGAGTTCTATTAACCTGGCTGAAATGGCTTCTACGATTGATCAGCCCGTTGACTTGATCGTTGCAAGTAATTTTACGAATCTTCCTGCTTTTGTTAGTTTGACCAGGCGACATTTCGCTGGAGTGCCCATTGTGCTTTACATGCATGAAAATCAAATAACGAAGCCTTTACCAGCAGGTGAAGACCGGGACGTAACATATTGCTATGTAAATTACTTGAGCGCGATGATAGCCGATCGGGTTGTCTTTTCGTCTCAATTTCATTTTGATAGCTTTTATTCTGCTTTACCTGAATTTTTAGATCAGTTTGGTGAGTACGCTCACAAGGAAACCATCGCTCATCTAAAGGGGAAAAGTGAAGTACTCTACCCCGGACTTTTCCTAAAGAGTTTGGATCGCCCAAGAACCCCTACATCGTTCTCTGAACCACTTACGGTCGTATGGAATCAACGATGGGAGTTTGACCGAAATCCAGCCATGTTTTTTCGCATCATGAATCGCCTGGATGATGCCGGTTGTGAATTTAATCTCATTCTTGCTGGTGATTCTGAGTTTGAAAAACCGATTGAATTCGAGAAAGCTCAAAAACGTTATGGTCAGAGAGTGCTTCACTATGGATTTGTGTCTAATCATGAAGAATACAGCTCTCTTTTACACAAAGGGGATGTTGTAGTATCTACATCCGACTATGAGTTTTTTAGTTTAGCCATTCTTGAGGCTATCCATTGTGGGAATCATCCCGTACTACCAAGAAAGTTGACCTATCCTGAACTTATTCCCGCGAATTTACACGAACCCCTTCTTCATGCCCCTGTTTTTTATGATGATGAAGACCACCTGTTTCGTAATATGAAGCGAATTTTGGATCGGGAGGTTGCCTTACTACCCGAGTCAAGCTTGCGAGGAGTCAGTAAGCATATGGATTGGGAAGTATGGGTCAAAAAGTTTGATGAGCTTTTTGAACAAACGCATCATTCCTTTAAAGCGTAGGACGAGCGATTACGATTCCCAACAAAGAGTTACGATCTTTGGTATAATCATACAGCGTTTTAGGTTCAACAATTACGGATCCTGTGGTACTAGCGTGCCAGAATCCGACCCGATCACCATCACGTTTGATCATTGCTGTGTGAGAAAAATCAAGCCCTTTGATATTGGTGACAAACGCGACGATGTCACCGGTCTGTAAATCCTCCAATACTCCGGGAATTCGATTTGTGGGTATATACCGCAGCAAGTTTTTATTCAAGATGTTCTCAGTCTTCTTAATATCCTCGAAGGCCTGATCATCATTCGCCAGCGCTGGATAGGAGGATCGATTGCTGCTCATGAAGCTGTAGGGCTGTAGTGATGGATAGGCATCATCCTGAAATAATACACGAATGAGCTTTTTGTTTTCACCATCTCTTAGCCACTCTCCGAAATAATGGAGTCTGGATAGATACCCGTCTATTGTACCGTTTCTATATCGAACATGTGATAATGCTCGTTCGAACGCATCATTAGAATACATTCTAGTCTTTGTTGTAAGCGTAAGCGCCAATGTAGTTTCAACAAAAATAACGCAGTCTGATCCCTCCAGGGTAACAACTAATGATTCCGGTCCAGGCCTCTCTAATAAACCAGCTATGTAAGGTATGCCCAATTGCTTTTCAGCGTAAAAACTCATTACAGACTGTACATCCGCTTTATTTCGATAGAATTCAATTCCATCCTTAAGCCATTGTTCAATACGTTCAGATGTTTGAGTATCTGAGGCAGATTGTGCCTTAACGGATCGCGTAAAGATCATTACCAGCACCAGAAGTAGAATATTCTTGCTGGATAATCCTGGTATTCTAGAACACAGGTTCATCGTCGTTAGGAACAAACCCACTTCCAAGGTTTGGTGGTCGCTGTTTCGTAGAACCATCGCTAAAATCATCAGGGTAGAAAGAGTCATGATCTCCGGGAACTGGTCCGTAGTTCACATCACCCATAATCAAATTTTCGAAACGAGCATATTCTTTAACGAATGAGAGATATTTACTTCCTACAGGGCCATTACGTTGCTTACCGATTATGACTTCAGCGACGCCTGCAGTTGAGCGCCCATCGTCGAGTGTCATAATCTGATAGTACTCCGGACGATAAAGAAACAACACAACGTCAGCATCTTGTTCGATAGAGCCTGATTCGCGAAGATCGCTTAATTGAGGCTTTTTGCTGGTTCCACGTTGTTCAACGGCCCGACTCAACTGTGAGAGCGCTATTACAGGAACATTCAATTCTTTTGCAAGTGCCTTGAGAGAACGAGAGATATAAGCAATCTCTTGCTCACGATTGCGTTCATTGCCAAATCCTGGTCCTGCAGTCATCAGCTGCAAATAGTCGATGATGACCATACCGATATCATGCTCGCTTTTTAGTCGACGGCACTTACTACGTAATTCCATTACACTAATGCTGGGAGTTTCATCTATAAAAATACCAGCCGTGTGTAGTCTTCCGGCAGCTTCAACAAGTTTGGTAAAATCAGAATCGTTTAACTTTCCAGTACGTGCATCCTGAGCATTTATACGAGCTTCCATGGTAAGCATCCGCTGAACCAGACTCATATCAGACATTTCAAGACTAAAAAAGGCGACGTTTGTGCGTTTAGAGGTATCTGGAAAAAGGGCTGCATTTCGGGTGATACTCAAAACAAAGGCTGTTTTTCCCATTGAAGGACGAGCAGCAACAATAATTAGATCGCCTTTTTGCCAACCTGCAGTTAATTGATCAATATCCAGGCCTGAAGGAATACCTGTTATACCTCCTGTTTGGCCTCGTATCTCCACGAGGTGATCAAGAGTATTTTTGAGGATATCATTAATATGTTTTGCAACAATTCGCGTACCCGTATTGGCTAACTCAAATATCTTTTGTTCTGCTATATCAATGAGATCATAGGGATCTGTTACGGCATCATATGCTTGGGTTATAATCTCAGAGGAGCTTAGAATTAAATTCCTTTTAAGTGCTTTTTCCCGAATAATCTGGCAGTGATACTCAATACTTGCCGCTGATGATACCGAACGGGTCAACTGTCCGAGATATGCCGGTCCACCCGCGTTTTCGAGATGACCCTGATCGCGTAACAAGGCCTCAACCGCAACCATATCCAGAGGATTATCTCTTTCCTGAAGTTGTTGAATAGCTGAAAAAATGAATCGGTGTGCAGGTTTGTAAAAATCGTTGGCCTTAAGTAGATATAAGGCTGTATTTGCCGCATCTAAATCGATAAGCATACTGCCTAGAACAGCCTCTTCGACCTCCATTGCCTGTGGTGGAATTCGACCGCCGAGTTCAAGGGCGTCTTGCAGATCGCTAGTTTTAGATTTTTTTTGTTTACCGTTACTTTCCATGCTTCGAATATCGCACTTTTTGAGTTAAGGCTTTGCACCTATTTCATTGTATCGTTTTCTAACCATTCGTACATCGTCCCAGGTATCTTTCTTCCATTCAGGATTGCGTAAAAGTGCAGCAGGGTGATAGGTTACAGCTAATTCAATTCCATGATTCCAGGGATGAAAAATACCTCGCAACTCTTTCATCGTTGCTGTTGACTGGAGTAATGTTTGTGCGGATATACGGCCAAGGCAAAGGATTAATTTTGGTTTTATAATCTTTATTTGCTGGAGGAGTACGGGTAAACTACGCTCACGTTCTTCAGGTAGTGGGTCTCTGTTATTGGGTGGACGATGTTTGAGGATATTTGCGATATAAACATCTTCTCTACGAAATTGGATGGCCTCGAGGATTTTATTCAATAATTGTCCGGCATTCCCAACAAAAGGTTCCATGAGACGATCCTCTTGTTCACCTGGAGCTTCACCTATGAGCATAAGATCTGCTTCGGGATTACCTACTCCAAACACTAGATTAGTTCCAGCTAAATTTGTTTTGAGCGCTTCGCATCCCAGACACCACTGTTTAAGTTCATCCAGGGTATTGATACTATAAAGTGAACTCACATCTGCTGATGATGTTTCTGAAAGTATTTGAGTTCCATCGTCATGTATAGCTTTTATCTGTTTATCCCAAAGAACTGGCTCAAAAGGTCCATAGACCTCTTTGTGTTGTTGTAGCCAAATTTCGATACGATCTAATACAGATAACATGATATTATCGGAAACCTTAAATAGATGAAGGACATGTAAAATAAAGAAAGGCCTCCGGAACACGAAGGCCTTTCTTCGAAAAATATCAAAGGCTAAGCTTTAGAAAAAGTACAGGATGATCGCGATAAGCATAAAATTCAGGATGCTCAAAGGAAGGAGTTTATTCCAACCGAGATTCATCAGCTGATTGAATTTGAATCGGGGGATCGTCCAACGAACCCAAATAAACACAAATGCGAAGAACAGTGTTTTGGTTAGTACCACAAGCACATCAATAAGCATCATGATCTCTGTGCTAAACATACTTCGATCAAACCAATATCCTGCAAAGGGAAGGTGATATCCACCAAAGAAGAAGGTTGAAATCAGGAGGCTTCCGATCATTACGTGCATGTATTCGGCAAGGAAGAACAACGCGAATTTCATACCTGAATACTCCGTGTGAAAACCACCTACAAGTTCCTGTTCTGCTTCCACAAGGTCAAAAGGAGTTCTATTGGCTTCTGCGAAAGCACAAACGATAAAAATGATAGCGCCAATAGGGTTGATAAACACATTCCATATATGTTCCTGGGAAGCCACAACCTCTGTCATACGTAGGGATCCTGCTATTAGGATGACCGACGCCACCGACATACCCATTGGCAACTCATAGCTAAGCATTTGAGCTGCAGCTCTTAACCCACCGAGAAGTGAAAATTTACTATTAGATGACCAACCAGCTAAGGTAACTCCATATACACCTAATGATGTGACAGCTAGTAAGTAAAGGGCGGCTACATTGATATCAACGATGTATAATTGAGCACCGAATGGAACAACAGCTATCGTAATAAGAGCCGTGAATACTGGAATCATTGGAGCCAAGGTGTGCAGGGCTTTGTTGCCATGCATAGGTGTAACATCCTCTTTTAAGAGAAGTTTAACTACATCGGCTATAGGTTGTAATAATCCAAAAGGACCTACGCGATTAGGTCCAACGCGATTCTGGATAAATGCTGCGATACGGCGCTCAGCATACACTGCTACAGCTGCTGAGTTCAAAAGCGTAAACAGGGCTATGCCCATCACTGTCATCGAAAAAGCAAATTCACTCATAGGATAGGTTTGTCAAATCCTCAGCTTAGGCTGTGGTTGTTACGTTTTCTTTGCTGATCACAACACCTTGCTCGGCATCCATCTTATCATAAGAAATACCAGTCAAGGAAGGTATTTCAGATGCAATATGATCAAATAGAGCACGAGATGTTGGGAAGTCCATTTCAAATCCGAAGCGACTAGCAATATCGGAGATGATTTCCCACATCGGTTTACAATCAACTTTATTTTGGTCATTTACCCAGTTGTCAAAACTTGTACCAAATCGGTCTAAGCGGCCCACAGACATCTCTGCATTGGTTGCTCTACTACTGTAGACAGTTTCTTTTGCAGGTAGGCTACGTTGGATACGTCCATCGATCGATACATAACTTGCTGCATGTTCAGCAACACAGGTTATAGGTATCAAAAGATCAGAACTAGAAGCGGTATCATTGAAGTTTGTACCGAAATAAATAGTGTATTTACCTTTAAGGTCGTCTTTGGTAATAAGACCCCTACCTACAAAGTCATCCTGGAGGATAAGAATGACTTCAGCTTTAGAGATGGTTTTTCGAACTTCATCGGGCTTGACTACAGTCATTCCCAGAACGCGACAACCATAAGTATTTGGAGCCTGATCGTCGGTTAGCAAGAAATTATCTCCTGCTCCATCAACAAGGTGTTCAGTAAACATAGATCCGTTGTGACCTAGGTTGCTGAATAGCTTATCGAGCGCATAATTATCTTCAATGGATGCATGAGGTGAACCAAAGACAGCTACTTTTTTAAGTCCAAACTGCTGAATTTTCTCATAAACAGTTTCATATGCATTTGTCCATGAGGTCAATACCGATTTCCCATCGATGACCAGATGTGCTCTTGAAATACGATTGTCATTAAATGCCTGATACGCCATGCGAGCCTGATCTGGCATCCAGTGGTCGTTCACATCTTCATTGAACCGTGGTGTGATGCGTAAAACCTGGTTATTTCGAACCCAAAGATCGATATTTGTCCCTTTTCCACCGGTGATATCAATACTTGGAGTTTGATTCATCTCCCAAACACGGGCTCGGAAACGGAAATCGGATGCAGTCAATGCACCCACCGGACAAATATCTACGGTATTCAATGAGTACGCATCATCAAATACGCGATCAGGTGCTGTAGCGGGGTAGTTTTTATCACCGCGAGATATGATGGTGAGTTGATCCGTCTTACTAATTTCTTGAGTGAAGCGTACGCAGCGTGTACAGTTGATACATCTTTCTGCATCAAGCACAACGCGGGGTCCTAACTGAATACGTTTTGGCTTGTGTACTTTTTTGAATTCAAAACGACTGCCTTCAGGTCCATATTTGTATGTTTGTATCTGTAGGGGACACTCACCGGCCTGGTCACAAATCGGACAATCCAATGGGTGATTTACAAGTATGAATTCTAGAGTGTCTTTCTGAGCTCTTCTTACTAAATCGCTTGTTGCATGTGTTTTTACTACCATACCATCAGCTGCATCTAAACTACAGGAAGTCATTAGTTTAGGGAAATAGCGTATGACACGGTCACCTTTATCATCTGTATCATAGCTGTTTGTTTCCCGATTGAATACTGGCATACCTACCTCAACGAGACATTGACGGCAGTTAGCGGGTATAGACATCGATGGATGATAGCAGAAGAATGGTATTTCCAAACCCTGATCCAGAGCAAACTGAAGAACCTTAGGGTTTCCTTCGTATTCGTACCGGATGTTGTCGATAAAAATTTCAGCCATATCGGATAATCAGGAAAGAGCGTAAACAGTGTTTTTGCAACGTGCTTCAAATTCGTCGCGAAAGCGGGTGATGGTGTAGCGAACTGGCCAGGCTGCAGCATCTGCGAGGGCACAAACGGTACGACCTTCCATTTGGGTACATAAATCCAGAAGCAAGTCTAGATCACGCATTTCACCTTCACCGTGATTTATTTTGTGGAGGATTTTCTCTAACCAACCAGTTCCTTCACGGCAGGGAGTACACTGACCACATGATTCGTGGTGATAGAAATGAGAAATTCTCCACAGAACATCAACGATATCAGTGTCTTCATCCATAATCACCATTCCTGCTGTTCCTAGCATAGAACCAGCAGTGCGTAGTGAGTCTGAATCCATGCCAATACCCTCAATTTGGTCGGCACGCAGGATAGGAGTTGAAGACCCACCAGGGATTAAAGCCTTTAGCTTTTTACCATTTCTAATACCACCGGCTACAGTATAGATCAAATCAGTAATCAACATTCCTGACGGATACTCGTACACACCTGGTTTGTTTACATGACCAGAAATTCCGTAAAGAATGGGACCTGGATGGGTTGGAGCGCCAATGTTTTTGTACCAATCAGCCCCCTTGTTGATGATTAAGGGTACGTTTGCCAACGATTCAATATTATTTATCGTTGTAGGGCGTCCCCAGAGACCACGTTGAGCAGGGAAGGGGGGCTTGATGCGTGGATACCCTCGTTTGCCTTCAAGCGATTCCATCAGTGAAGACTCTTCACCGCATATATATGCTCCAGCTCCTGAGTGTACCACCATGTCAACATTAATACCCGATCCAAGAATATTTTTGCCTAGATAGCCTTTTTTGTAGGCATCATCAACTGCTTTTCTCATGAAATTAATCCATGAACGATATTCCCCACGGATGTATACATACACGGTTTCAACGCTCATGGCGTAGGCAGCAATAACTGACCCTTCGATAAACAGGTGAGGATTATATTCAAAAATCTGACGGTCTTTGAAGGTCCCTGGTTCAGATTCATCACCATTAGCAGCAATGTATCGGGGGCCACCATCAGGCTTGGGCATGAAAGACCATTTTAGTCCAGTATTAAACCCAGCACCTCCACGACCACGTAATCCTGAATTTTTAACTTCATTGATTACATTTTCACTGGTCCATGCACCTGACTTTTCAGCGAGTACTTTTTTTAGTGCACCATATCCACCATGTTGCTCATACACCTCAATCTGGTGCAGGCCTTTGATATTGGGGATAAGAAGAGGTTTGTATGATTTCCAATCGGTAGACATTAGGAAACCTCCTTATCGTGTTGTGGCATGGTGATCGCATCGAATTCGGGCATTTTACCAGCGCGGAGAGCATCTATTACCTGGTCACATTTTTCTGGTGTCAAGTGGTTCACGAAAACATCATTGGTTATTTGCATCATTGGAGCATAACCACAAGCACCGAGACATTCTACTGATTGAATGCTAAACATCCCATCAGAGGTTGTTTCACCCTCTTTGATGCCTAATTTGTTTTCGAGATGGTGGAGCATATCATATCCACCACTAATGTGACAGCTTAAACAAGTACACACATCCAATACATATCTACCCATAGGCTTTTTATAGTACTGGGTATAAAAAGATGCTACTCCGTGTACGTGAGCCTCAGACATGCCAAGTACCTCGGCAACTAGTTTTTGTACATCGGGATCAACGTGTCCAAATTTGTCTTGGGCGAACCAAAGAACGGGTAAAGTTGCAGCCATTCGTTCTGGATATTTCGCACAAATGGCTTCTATAGAGTCACGCTCTTCTTTTGTGAAGGTATATTCCATAATTATTTATCAGCTTCTCCCAATACAGGATCGAATCCACCAATCAGAACTACAGTATCGGCAACCATAGCGCCGTCAAGTGCTCTTTCAAGGCCTTGTAGATTTGATGTAGATGGTGTCTTAATTTTTAGGCGCCAGGGATGACCTGTGCCATCACTTTGAATATAATAGCCCAGTTCACCTTTAGGGGCTTCAATAGCATGATAGCATTCATAACCCTCAGGTGGACAGACCCCGGTATCCGTCATCATAAAATCATGGATGAGGCCTTCCATAGAGTAGTACACTTCATCTTTGGAAGGGTAGGATTGCTTGGCATTATCTGTACGGATAGGCCCTTTAGGCATCGTATCGAGGCATTGACGAATAATCTTAATGCTCTCTGCCATTTCTTCCATACGGCAGTAGTAGCGAGCTAAATTATCTCCTTCAAGGCGTGTTGGTACCTCAAAATCGACTTTATCATAATGCAGATATGGCTCGAAACGACGTATATCGTATGCAATTCCAGTGGCTCTGATAACGGGTCCAGTGAGACCAAGTTTAATTGCGGTTTCTGAATCGACCGTTCCAATGTTTAGATTTCGGTCAAAGAAAATTCTGTTTTTGTTGAGTAGCTTATTCCAATCTTTGAGTTCCTTAGGGAAGGTCTCAACAAAATGTTTGATCTTTGCCAGAGCTGCCTCTGTTAAATCATTATTTACTCCGCCAATTCTAGAATGGGAAACCGTAAATCGGTGTCCTGCGAAGTTATCGAAGATATCGTAGATGCGTTCACGTTCACGAAAGGTCCAGATAAACATGGAAATGGCACCGGTGTCCATTACCATAGTGCCCAACCACAGAAGATGAGATGAAATTCTGGCCAACTCACAACCAATCATACGGATATACTGAGCTCGATCAGGAACTTCAATACCTGCTATTTTTTCAACTGCAGTACAGAGCGCAACGTTGTTGCTGTAGGGGGACAAGTAGTCCATCCGGTCGGTATACGGCATGAACTCCTGGTAAGTCTTGTTTTCAGCAATCTTCTCAACACCACGGTGTAGATAACCGATATCGAGTTTGGATTTCGTGATAGTTTCACCGTCTAGTTCAAGCAACAACCGAAGTACACCGTGGGTGGCGGGGTGCTGCGGACCCATATTTAGGATCATTCGTGTCCCAAGAGGGTCGTTTGAGTCGAATTCTACGGTGGTATGCTTATCCTCAAGACTCTTGTACAGAGCATTTTGGTGTTCTTTGAAGAACGTTGGATGTGCGCGATCGACGATGGTTTCCGAATTGGACATGGTATTAGTCGACGTCAGGTGATGTGGATGGAAGTGGAATAGATCCAGGAACTCCCATCAGAGGGAATTCTTTTCTGAGTGGGTAGTATTCGAAATCTTCGGGTAAGAAGAGGCGGCGTAAATCCGGGTGACCGGTAAAACGAATGCCCATCATGTCGAAAGCTTCTCTTTCGTTCCAGTTGGCTGCGGGCCAGAGATCAACGCTGGTTGGTAAGCTTGGGTCTTCTTCAGGAACTCGGGTTTTGACGAAAATGCGACTTTGATCTTTGAGTGAAATAAGATTCCAAATTACTTCGAAACGATCTTCGCTCGTAAAACGGTCGGCAGCTACCATATCAACCAGGTAGGTGTAACCAAAGTCATCTCTTAATGTTCGTAATACGTCGATGATGATAGCCCGGGGCACAAAAAGCTGTACATCTCCGCGGGTAACAGACACAGACACCTGTCCAGATGGATCAAGGGCCTGGATGGCAGCTGTAAGGGGATTAAATTTTTCTGGTACTTGCATTACACGTCAAGGAGTACTGAGTGTTCTTTTTTGACTTTCTCTTGAATGGTCATCAGGGCGTGAAGCACAACTTCCGGACGCGGAGGACATCCCGAAACGTAGGCATCAACTGGTAAAAAGTTATCGACACCTTGAACAACGCCATAGCTGCGGTGCATTCCGCCAGTTGAGGCGCAAGCTCCCATGGCAATACACCATTTGGGATCGGGCATTTGATCCCAAATGCGTCGAACAGCATGCGACATTTTGTAAGTACACCAGCCTGCAACGATCATAAGATCACTTTGGCGGGGTGAAAATCGCATAACTTCGGATCCAAAACGTGAAGCATCATATTTGGGACCCGCGAATGCCATCATCTCGATAGCACAACAAGCTAACCCCATGGGCATTGGCCACATGGCGTTTGCGCGAGCCCAATTAACGACAGTATCAATTTTTGTGGTGAGGAAGCCTTCACCGAAGGCGCTTTCTATGCCCATAGCTTTATAATGACAAGGTTAAGAATGCGATGTTTTGATATTCCAATCGAGCGTGCCTTTTTTAAGGGTATACACTAAGCCGATCAAGAGCACTGAAATAAAGACCATCATTGAAACGAAGGTTCCAGTTCCAAATTCTGTGAAGCGAACAGCCCATGGATAGATAAATACGACTTCTAAATCGAATACGATGAACTCCATAGCTACCATGTAAAAACTTACACTGTATCGGTCACGAGCTTGCCCGATGGGATCCATCCCACTTTCATAAGGACGGAGTTTATGAACATTAGGGCGATGAGGGCCAAGGATGCGAGATAAGATCATCAAAACCAAGGCTAAAGCCAGGGCGATGCCTATCATGATCAAAATGGGTATGTAATTGTCCGTCATTGGAAGCGGCTAAGTTTTTCGACCCGAAAAATTAGGGCTAAACAGCCCCAAAGTCAACCAAAACCCACCGATTCTGAACTCTTTATCTTCGAAAGATGATAAAACGTGTTGAAAAGGGAGCTAGCCAAACTGTTTTTATCCCAAAGACAGAATCCTTAACTTCAAAGAACGATAATTTTGACTTTTGTACGTATCGATTTGAAACGCATTCAAATGGAAATCCTTGGCTTATCCACCAGCCCTAGTAGTGGCGGTGCTTATGCCCTCATCTTAAATGAAATCGATGGGAATCGTCGACTCCCTATCATTATTGGTACCTTCGAAGCTCAGGCAATTGCGCTTGAACTAGAACACATCAAACCTCCACGTCCTATGACACATGATTTAATTAAATCTGTGGTTTTAGGGTTAAATTCCTGGGTCAAACACATAGTAATCAATGAGTTAAGAGATGGCACCTTTTTTGCTGAGATTATCTGTGAAAATGAAGGATCCGAAGTTGCCATCGATTCTCGTCCCAGTGACGCCATAGCAATAGCCATTCGTTTTGACGCTGCAATCTTTGTCGAAGAATCTGTACTCAACGATGCAGGTATTACTGCAGAAGCCACTTCATCTGAGGAACAGGATCAAGAAAAAGAAGAAGTTGAACCTATTTTATCTACTATTGAAAATCCAAGCCACGATTCCAGCGACCCCCTTGAAGAATTGAATAAATCATTGAGCTCTGCTATTGCAGATGAAGACTATGAACGTGCTGCTCGAATCAGGGATGAAATTCAACGTTTAAAAGATCGACTTGGAAAATAATATCATTTCATGGGACACACTTCCCTCTGGTGAAATCTTCAAACGATACGTACGTGGCGATTCCCAGATCATTGATTTATTCGAGAACGATCCATTTGATACCAGGGCATCCCATTCATTGAAGGTCTCCAAGGCCATCGATCCAAAGAAACGGGCGGATCTGTTACTTGAATACAACAGTGAATTCGAGATTAGCCAGGAACAAAAGGCAAATATTGAACGGTTATCATCAGCTGAGACCGCGTGTGTGATTACAGGTCAACAATTAACTTTTTTGGGTGGACCGCTCTATACGTTCTTCAAAATCATCACTACTATTGTCCTAGCTCGTAAACTCACGATCTCGCTTGGTCGTCATGTTGTACCTGTTTTTTGGTTGGCTGACGAAGATCATGATTTCGAGGAAATTTCAAGGATTTATTACCCAAAAGGCAGCGGAGTAGATATCTATTCCATCCAAGATGCTGACCGTATTGGCGCTCCGGTATCTGATCTAGAAGTTGCGAACCAAATTGAAGACGATATAAGAGAGATATTTGAAGGTCTTGGTCATACAGAATTCTCGACAAATCTTATTGAACTCATCTCTGGATCCTACAAAAAGGGATATAACCATCGCAAAGCTTTTGGAACGCTTATTAGCCGATTATTCGGAAAACATGGTTTAGTCTTGGCGGGTAGCCATCACCCATCCATAAAAAAAGCGTTCACCCATTTGTTTCTAAACGCCGTCAATAAACCATCTGAGATCGAATCGTCACTAAAAAAACAAACTACTTTAGTCGAGAAGATTTCCAAGCCACAGGCTCAGGTCTCCGATTCGGTTTTGTTTTACCTTGACCCCCAAAAGGGCAACCAACGAGTTCGTATTAAGCGCCAAGGTAAGATTTGGCAATCTGGCTCAAATACATCATGGACCAATGAGGAATTACAAGCAGAAATCTCGGATCACCCAGAACGATTTTCGCCCAATGTATTCCTGAGGCCAATACTTCAGGATACACTTTTACCAAATCTTGCCTACGTCGCTGGTCCAGGAGAAATAGGGTATTATGCCCAAATGAAAACGTTTTATTCCATTTCTGATCAAAAAATGCCCCTAATCTATCCCCGTCACTCAGCTACCCTCATTGAGCCGGGAATTGCACGTTTGATGTCGGAACTTCCTTTTTCGTTTCAAGACTATCTCCAGCGATCTGAGGTGCTCGAAAAGATGTTTCTCAGTAGCCAAAACGAGCTTGATACGAATGCTTTCTCTCGTCGCTGGACTAGCATGGTCAGAGAGCAATCAAAGCCGTTTATTGAAGAAATTGCAGGGTATGATGCTAGCCTGGAGGCTAGTGCTCAAAAAGTGATGGCGGATTTCCAGGAGTCGGTAGATCGACTGACACAGAAACTTGTACGAAGCGTTAAGCAAAAAGAGCAGACCTCGCTTAATCGAATTTCAAGGGTAAAAACGGCATTATTTCCCAATGATGGCCTTCAGGAAAGAAGTATTTGTGGTATATATTTCATGAATAAATATGGTCTGGATATCTGGGATCGTCTCATAAACCATTTCGAAATGCTCGAAACGGATGTACATCATCTGATAAAGTTATAAATCGATGTGTGGTATGGATGCTAGTCTATTGAAAAAAGATATCAGAATTAGGCATCTGCAACAAAGAGCTGCGTTTTCGGATGAAGAATATTCACAACGTTCACATTCCATATGCGAGCATCTCCGTTTCCTGACAAAGGATTTGAAACTTCACTATGTACATGTTTTTTTGCCCATAATAGGCCGTAAAGAACCTGATATACATCCATTTATTCAACATCTGATCCATGCTGGTGTTACCGTTGTCGTGCCCATTGCTCAGGTGCATACTCGTGAAATGAAACACGCTATTATTGATCAGTACTCTGAATTTGATGTTGGGGCCTGGGGAGAGCCAGTTCCTATAAAGCCACAGTATGTAACACGTAATCACTACGATCTACTTCTCATTCCTATGCTCGCTGTTGATCAAAATGGACATCGATTAGGATATGGCAAAGGATATTACGATACGTTTTTAAAGATTGTGAGTGGTCCAACGATTGGAATTTGTTACGATGATGAACGCGTTGAGCATCTGCCAATCGAAGTACACGATCAACCTGTAAGCTTCATCGTCACGGATCAAAACACAATACCAATGCTTAATTCGTTTTAGGATCACCAAACATCTACTATTTTTGGAACATACCTTTCTAAGATTCGTACTACCCAGGAATGGTCCTACATCTTTTAAATGCATAGATAACCCAACGAATGTCTCAACGAACGCGCAGTACAAAAGATCCTGATTTAGTCAATTATTCTGATCGAGATCTTGAAAATGCTCTAAATGATTTCCTAAATGAGCAGCAAACCCCAGAAAAGGTGAATTTGGTAAATTTTACCACGATGTCTGGTTTTGCGATCCTATCACTTACGTCCCTATATATAATCCAGCTCATTTTTCCAGGTTTGGGTGCATCGATTGATGCATTTGATCCCAATATTCAAAGCGTGACTTTTTTGGGTGGAACCTTGGTTGCTCTTGCTGCCTTAGGAGTATTTTCTCGCGAAAAGAAAAAAAGAAAAAGAACACCGATCAGTTCCCGGTTCGAATCTTCAGGATCAGATAGCGGCTTACAAGTTGATTCTGTTGATGATGGCCGTGATGCTTATGCATTGAAAAAGAAGCATAAACTCTTTCGATCTCGAAGTGATAAGAAAATATTTGGTGTTTGTGCGGGCATTGCATCATATTTGGGAATCAACCCATTTGCAGTGCGACTCATTTGGGCCATTGCAACCTTATCTTCAGCTGGTGTCACTATTCCATTGTATATTCTCGCGGCACTCATCATTCCCAAAGAGCCTAAATCGAATAAATTGACGCATCGTATAGAATCTTATGAATAAAACAGGCCTTCTCATCAGTTTTGAGGGGATCGATGGATGTGGTAAAAGCACGCAACTGGGTTTATTGCATGATCGTTTACTGTCAATGTCTATTCCCACCCTTGCTTTGAGAGAGCCTGGAGGTACACCCACGTCTGAAGCTATTCGATCTATTTTACTAGATAAACAGTTTGACATCTCACCGGTGGCTGAGATGCTCCTTTTCTCAGCTGCACGTGCTCAATTAGTGAATGAACGTATTCGTCCCGCTCTGGATAATGGAATGGTTGTTTTACTTGATCGTTTCTTTGATTCAACCACTGCCTATCAGGGTTATGGTCGACAGTTCATGGATATTAAAACGATTGAAGAGCTTAACAGGATAGCAACAGGTGGTTTGACCCCTGATTTGTCATTTTATTTCGATCTTGATGTAGAAGCCGCATTTTCTCGTCGAACCGGTCAGGCAGATAGAATGGAAGATTCTGGAAAAGATTTTTATAACCGGGTCCGAAGCGGTTATGTGCGTCTTTCAAGTGAACACCAAGAGCGCTTTCGAACCATTGATGCGCGTCAATCGATGGAGCTTATTCAAGAATTGGTTTGGGATCATTTTCAGACTCTTTGGCAGAAATAAGCTCATTTGTTTCTGCCCACCCCAAATCAGGTTTGATCCAATAGACCATCGCCGGAAGAAAGATCAAATCGGCGATTAACGCATTAAAAATCGTCAAGCATACCAGTAGACCCATTAATCGGGTGGAATCAAAATCACTAAACCCTAAGGTACCAAATCCGGCAACAAGAATGATACTGGTTAGAATGATGGCACGGCCGGTCTTTTCGGTAGTCAATTGAATCGTGGGTCGGAAAAGAGCACCAGCTTTTTTTGACTCCAGACGCATTCTTGCCAGGTAGTGAATCGTATCATCTACAGCAATCCCAAATGCTATGGTAAAGATTACCGCTGTAGATGGCTTTATCCAAATTTGGAGATAACCCATGATTCCAGCAGTGATGAGCAATGGTATTACATTAGGTAACATGGAAATAAAAATCAGTGATGGCTTCCTAAATAATGCCCACATGATCATCCCGATAAGTACAATAGCCAGCAGAATACTCCATGTTAATGAGTTTACAATATTATGTGTGAGATCAGCAACCAGGATGTTGCTACCCGTCATCATCACCGATTCAGTTGGGAATGTCGCCGCAATAAAAGCATCTAAGGTATCTCGTAATCCATTCATTCTATAACTCCCCATATCTTCAGTGAGTACAGAAACACGCATTTCACTGTAATCGAAATCTGTGTATGAGGTTACAGCCTCTGAACCTGTTAACTCTAGGAGCAACTGGTATTGAGCGATTTTTTCCGGTGAGTCAGGAAGTGGATTTTTTAAAGCTATATCAGGGTCTAAGAGCGATTGGGTTTCTCTCATTAAACTGGCGAAACTATTCACCTTGCGAAACTCCGGGAATGTTTCAAGAAAACGGTGGAGACTGTCGACTCTTACCAATAAATCTGGGTCATTAATTCCATTCTCACTCCCGGTTGATATTATGATTTCCAGAGGAAACTGAGGTGTCAGTTGTTCACTGGCAAATTCAGCAGCCTGCAATAAATCGGAATCTTTACCGACATCATCAAAAATATAGCTGTTGACCCTAAGGTCTGTGATTCCATACCCTATTATGCCTGTGAAGAATAGTACACCAAATACCACTCTTTTTTTGTTGGAATACACCCAGGTGTCTACTTTTTCCAATAAGCGACCCATCCACCGATGTAACCATTCTTTTCCGGGATTCAGCTTCGGTGATTCTCCTGTTACTTTAAGTAAACTTGGTAGAGCAAAAATAGTTACTAAGAAGGCAATCATCACTCCAACAGCTGTGTATAAACCAAAATTACGCATGGGCAATACATTGGATGTACTTAAGGTGGCAAAGCCGATAGCTGTGGTGACACTTGTAAGTAAAGTGGCCGTACCCATAGTACTTAGAGCATTTTTTATCGACTGATTTGGAGAGGTGCCGTTGATGAGTTCATCGTTATATTTACTCATCATATGGATTGAATCAGCGATGCCAACACATAACAATATCGGAGCAATCGTTGAACTCATAATCTCGAAATAACCACCTGAGAGCTGTAAAACAGCCACGGTCATCAGGATTGTAAGCCACACAATACCAATGGGTATAAATACATCCCTCCAA
>CAZXGO010000022.1:1268-2042 GCA_964640035.1 uncultured Chitinophagales bacterium | reverse complement strand
AAAAACGATCTGTTCGTTGAGTCGATTCACATACATGTTTCTGAAATATGGAATACCCGTGATCTGTACATCAGAAACCTGATACAAATGGCTTAGATGTGGCTCGATCTCGTCAATGATTCGTTGCCTGTGAGTGTACGTTGTCATGTCAGCACTGAGCTCAACATACACTCCTGTAACTGTTCCATTTCTGTTAACCATTAAATCAGCCAGAAATGGATCCTCTGACCAAGAGGATAACAAACTATCTCTTATATCTATGTTAATCGGTCGTTGTTCTATCCAGTTTTGGGTGGTGAGTTGTCCATCATCCGAAACTAACCTTTCAGCAGTAAGAAGGCTAGTTATTTTCTCGATACCATAAATATTCTCGATGCTATCAGAAGTAACCTGGATAGCTTGAAGTACCTGCTCTGAGAGAACATCATCTGATTGAAGTAGGATGGCGATAATATTATCGTCGCGACCGTAATCATTCAAAAATCGTTGATAATCGAGAATTGTGGGAGCATTTTTAGGAAAAAAACCCTCTAGACTGAAATCGGCCTGAATCCTTGAAGCAGGATATATGGCAGCAAACATCAGCACTATTATCGATAGAAGTACTGATTTTGGGTATTTAATTAAAAAGTCGGCTAGTCGATTCATGTCAATGGCTCACAACATCATTGATGCTGTAAATGATTCCAGTTTACCAGGAATACGTCAATCTTGAGAATAAAAATGAATTATCTCTGTACACACCTAAATTAAACGTATAGGGGTCAGGATTCG
>CAZXGO010000022.1:0-1258 GCA_964640035.1 uncultured Chitinophagales bacterium | reverse complement strand
ATTGTACTTCTGGATTGAACCAAAACTCGTTTAAACTTAGTCCAGTTCGGGCAAACAAACGAGCCGTTAGATCTCCATCATACCACTCTCTTTGTATCAAAAAGGAAGCGGATGTTTGGGTGGTTTTTTGAGCAATTTCATCTGGTTTATCCGGTAGCCAATCCATAAAAAGTTGCACAGCCATAAAGGTTGAACCTGTATTGTAATCAAGACCTATCATGTTTTGGGAATACCTGTTTTCTCTTAGCCAAAGATGGTCCTGATTGTAGAACTGAACCAAACCTAGTATGTATTCCGGATTTACTCCGTTGATAGGGGGTGGGGGATCGGGAAGTTTTATATCGAAACGTCTGTTTGAAAACCATAGGGATTCAGCTTTTAAAAGTACACCATCAGCTAGTTGGAAATCTGCCGACCCTGATAAAACGAAACTTTTCGTATACGTTTCGTTCAGATCAAAATAGAAGCCTGATAACCCAGCACCGGGTCTTTTCTGGTATGCAGGCATGGGGTAATCCCAATACGATAATCCCATATCAATGTTAAATCGTAGGCTTGGTCTGAGTTTTATCATCAGGTCTATATTGCTATCAAAAGGATCGAATTGATGTTTTTCGCTAATGTAATTGAGTGAGACTGGTAAACCTTCATTGTTTCTGATATCCCAAATCCCATCGATGTCTGGTAAATCATTCCTAATTTTGAACGGATTTAAGATCCACTCCAGCTCATGGTTACCGATATCAACCTGATATTTTAGTGCCCAGAGGCCTTGTCTGAGGTCAGAAAGATCTTGCGTCAAGAATTCGCTCAAGTTTATTGGATTCAGGTAATCGGTCATAATGACCCCGTTAGCTCGTCCACGAGAAACGATTTGCTTCCCGATTCGTAGTTCAGACGTGTTAAAATATAGATCGATAAAAGCCTCTTTAAGAATGACTTCAAATCGTTCGCCTTCCTTTAGATAGCTATTTAACAGATCGCCAGAGGCAAAAAATTTCCCCTTTTCATGATCAAGGCTGGTATTTAGACGTACTACATTTCTACCGATAATAAACCGATCAGGATCATTTAATGTTACCCCATTGTAGTTTCGCACTATCCCACTAAAGGTGCTTTGTGCATAGGTTTTGTGAATAAGGTTGCCGAAAAAAGAAAGTACAAACACAATAACCAAGCCAATACGCATATGAGTTTGAGATTTGGGGTAGAAAATCATTGAATGTTTACGCCAAAATGGTTATTTTTACTCTATTGT
>CAZXGO010000021.1:26423-29305 GCA_964640035.1 uncultured Chitinophagales bacterium | reverse complement strand
ATATGCTTCTAAAGTATCCTGATCGATTAGTGAAGCTGATTTTATCTCTGCCGTTAGATCGGCAATATGTTGATGTACGTCCATCTTGGATGGGTTTGTGTAGGAGGTGCAAAAAAAAACCGGCAGACTAACGGCGCTAAACGCGTTACCCTGCCGGTCGTAATACGGAATGATGAGCTTAGGCTAGGGCTTGTTTTACGATAGCCCCAAAGGTGTCGATATCGCGTACGGCTAGATCAGCCAGAAGTTTGCGATCGATTTCCATGTTTTTGGTATGCATGGCTCCCATCAGGCGCGAGTAGGAAGTACCGTATTGACGTGCTCCGGCATTGATACGAGTGATCCAAAGGCTGCGGAAATTACGCTTACGTACTCGACGGTCACGGTATTGATATTGAAGACCCTTTTCAACGGTATTCTTCGCAATCGTGTAAACTTTACTACGTGCACCCCAGTTACCTTTCGCTAGTTCGAGAACCTTTTTGCGACGGCGACGGGAAGCCACATTGTTGGTTGAGCGTGGCATTTTGTTGCGTTTTTAGGTGATAGTTGAATTATAGGTAAGGAATCATCAAACGAACTCCAGCGTCATCGGTTTCGTGAACCAATGCACCCGCACGGAGATTACGCTTACGATTCATTGCCTTTTTTGTAAGAATGTGACGGTGGAAGGCACGACGACGCTTAATCTTACCGGTTCCGGTAAGGGTAAAGCGCTTCTTGGCTCCACTTTTGGTTTTCATTTTAGGCATGATCCGTGTCCGTAAAATTTGATATTCGGATAGAAAAGAAAAATACGAAGGATTTGAATCCTATACAATCATTTTCAATCACTTACAATCACTTACAATCACTTACAATCTCGCCATCTACTTTTTAGGGCTTGATTCTGGCTTACCCAAATCAGTGTTGAGTTACTACTCTAAAAAAAAATCAATCACCAATCGCATTGTTACTCACTATTAATGATTGAAAATCATTGAAAATGAATGTTAATGATTTAAAAAAAGCACCCTAAGGTGCTTTTTTTATTTTTTCCCATCGGGTGCCAGCATCAAGTTCATCCGTTTCCCCTCGAGGGTAGGAGCTTGTTCAACCTTACCCACATCAGATAAATCTTCGATAAAGCGCTTGAGAAGGATCTCACCCTGATCACTATAAATAATATCGCGCCCTCTGAATTGAACCACAGCCTTTACTTTGTTGCCTTCCTGCAGGAATTTGCGGGCATGTCGAACCTTGAACTCATAATCATGGTCGTCGGTATGTGGCCGAAATCGCATTTCCTTGATTACGATAACGTGCTGTTTCTTTTTGGCTTCTTTCTCCTTGCGCTTTTTCTCGTACATGAACTTTCCAAAATCCATAATACGACAAACAGGAGGATTAGCATTTGGCGCGACTTCAACTAAGTCTTTTTGCATACTTTCAGCAAGCTGAATCGCAGCCGTAATGTTCATAATTTCATTTTCTTCCGAACCTGGGCGAACAACCCTTACTTTGGGTGCACGAATTTCTGAATTGATGCGTGGACGGTTTTCGTCACGCTCAGGTTGTTGGTTAAACCGCTTACTAATAGGAGTGTCTCCGTTACTTAATGTTTAGTCAGGCAATTGCCTTGTGTTGATTTCTTGCAGCAAGCTTGAAATTAACTCAGAAAATACCACATTTCCAACTTGCCCTTTCTTGTGACGACGAACATTTACGGTGCCTTCAGCACGTTCTTTGTCACCCAGTACTAACATGTAAGGTATTTTCTGATGTTCAGCCTCACGAATTTTGGCACCAATCTGCTCATTTCGAATATCTACCTCAGCGCGTATACCGTGCTCAAGTAACTTATTAGCATATTCTTGTGCTTGAGCAACGCAATTATCATTCATAGACAATACAACTGCCTGAACGGGTGCCAGCCATAAGGGGAAATTGCCAGCAAAGTGTTCAATCAGGATACTGGTGAAGCGTTCCATTGAACCAAATGGTGCTCGGTGTATGATCACTGGCCTGTGTTTTTGATTATCATTTCCAACATAGGTTAAATCAAAGCGCTCTGGCATTACATAATCCACCTGAACAGTACCGAGTTGCCACTTACGACCAATAGCATCACGTATGATGAAGTCAATTTTAGGCCCGTAGAAACTTGCCTCACCAGGGGCAATCGTGTACGCTAAGCCTAATTCTTCAGCCACCTCACGTATTTCACGCTCGGCTCGCTCCCAATACGAGAGATCCCCACCGTATTTATCTGCATTATCATCCCGGAAAGAAAGGCGGATGTCTACCGGCATGTCAAATGTCCGAAATACATACTGCGTAAGATCGATCGTATTCTTGAGTTCCTGCTTTAGCTGTGAATGCATACAGTAGATGTGTGCATCATCCTGGGTAAAGCCACGCACACGCGACAAACCGTTTAGTTCACCCGATTGTTCGTAGCGATATACTGTTCCGAATTCACTCAAACGCAGTGGTAGGTCACGATAACTGCGCATTTCATTGGCATAGATCCTATGGTGATGCGGGCAATTCATGGGTTTCAGTAGATACTCCTCATCATCTACCTTTATTGGGTCATACTGAGAGTCAGCATAGTATGGGTAGTGCCCCGAAGTACGATATAAATCCAGATTACCAATATGTGGCGTGATCACTTCTTTATACCCTCGGCTCACTTGTTCATCGCGTAGAAAGGCCTCAAGGGTACGACGCATTACCGTTCCTTGTGGCAGCCAAACCGGTAGACCTTGACCCACCATTGGATCGATCATGTAAATACCCAACTGTTTGCCAAGCTTTTTATGATCCCTCTTTTTTGCCTCTTCAAGCTGATTCAGATATTCATCAAGCATCGACTTCTTAGGGAAAGAAATTCCATACAG
>CAZXGO010000021.1:25317-26413 GCA_964640035.1 uncultured Chitinophagales bacterium | reverse complement strand
GCTTGCCCGAGGCATCACCACGCCAATAGGCGCCGGCTATATTCATCAATTTGACGGCCTTGATCGGTTCTGTTGAGGGTAGGTGGGGTCCACGACATAAATCGGTAAAATCACCCTGATTGTAAAAACTGATGGTGCCGTCTTCGAGTCCCTCGAGTAAATCAAGTTTGTAGGTATCCTGCTTCTGCTTGAAATAGGTGATGGCTTCATCTTTAGTCACCTCAGTTCGAGTGTAACTAGATTTGTTTTTGAGAATCTCAACCATCTTATTTTCAATGGCCACTTGCTCATCAGGACCCACTTTCACATCACCAAAATCGATATCATAATAGAATCCGTTTTCAATGGCAGGACCTATCCCAAATTTTGCATTTGGATAAAGAGATTGAACGGCTTCAGCCATCACGTGAGCTGTCGAATGCCAGAATGTTGCTTTACCATCTGACGAATCCCATGTATTCACTGAAAATTTCCCGCTTTCAGGTAAGATTCGGTGCAGATCGTAAACATTTCCATTCACCGTGACACTTAGAGCGTTTCTAGCTAAGCCTTCGCTAATCATTTTGGCTGCATCGTAGCCGGTAGAACCAGGTGCCATGTCGAGCACTCGTCCGTCAGGAAGTTCCAGTTTCACGGATTCTTTTGACATAGAAATGGGAATAAATAAAAAAAGCGCCAGGATTTTCCCCGCGCTAATGTGGATCGTAGTAGATTCGAACTACCGACCTCCACGATGTCAACGTGGCGCTCTAACCAACTGAGCTAACGATCCTTGTAGATATGAAATATACGCAATGAGGGCAGATCTTTGCAAGTGAGATGCCTGAGGCATCTTGACAATGATCTGCCTTATATTAACATAAACTCTTGATGCCAATGTCAAAAAAACGCAGTATTTACGAATCACTTGATATCCTACGTGACTGGGCTGACCGCGATCCAGATCGGGTAGCCCTCGATGCTGATAAACACCCTGATCTTCCTGTTCGAGATATTGCAACTCAACTCAAACTTAGGCGTAAAGCTTTCTTGAAATTTCCGGCCTGGACTGGAAAAGATATTTTATATACCGA
Organism: uncultured Chitinophagales bacterium; assembly: GCA_964640035.1. Classification (GTDB taxonomy): domain Bacteria; phylum Bacteroidota; class Rhodothermia; order Balneolales; family CAYWCV01; genus CAYWCV01. The sequence goes on along the minus strand of CAZXGO010000021.1, from coordinate 25,340 downwards.
AAAATCGCTAGAACAAGCATCAG
>CAZXGO010000021.1:22704-25307 GCA_964640035.1 uncultured Chitinophagales bacterium | reverse complement strand
GAAAGGTAGGGTCATGGACCTTACCGGTGGCCTTGGATCAGACCTGATTCACAATTCTGATCTGATATCGTACATGGTTTATTGTGATCATGACCCTGTCCTATGCGAACTTTTTCGCCATAATTGTACAGTTCTCGGCCTTAAACCGGATGAAATTCATACTGGCGATAGCATCGAAATCCTTCGAAAATACCCCGATGAGTATTTCGATATCATCTTCGTAGACCCTGACAGACGAGTAGGTAATGGAAGATCAGTGTCACTGAAAGAGGCCTCGCCTGATGTTACATCTCATGTAGAACTAATACTAAAAAAAGGTAAGTCACTCCTAATCAAAGCATCGCCTGCACTAGATCCACAAGAGGCGAAACGGCTACTCCCTGGATTGAGGGAATACCATGTTGTTTCAGTTGACGGAGAAGTAAAAGAAGTCTTATTACTCGTTGGAATGCAGGAAGATGTATCCGTGCAATGCGTTGCAAGTGTCATCAAAAAATCGAACACCGTACAGATCATAGGCAATGGTAATCAAGCAAAGGTATGGGATGGGGAGTTGCCTCAATATTTCTGTGAACCGGATCCAGCAATTATTCGAGCTGGTTTGAGCTCTGTATTGGCGGTAGATGCTAACGTATATCACATCTCAGCAAAATCCGTTTACCTAGTGGGAGAAGAGAGACCGTTGAATTTCCCTGGTCGTACATTCAAAATTGTCGAGGTATTGTCTGCAAATTTCCGCTCCATAAAAGATTGGTGCAAACAAAAAGGATATACTCAGGCCAATATTGGACGAAGAGAGTTTCCAAATGATCCAGAATCCATTCGTAAGGCTTTAAAACTAAAAGACGGGGGAGATCTTTACCTGTTTTTCACCAAATTCAAAGGTAATTACGTTTGTATAGCCTGTGAGAAATTAATCTCCGATACCTGATCCCCGATCCCCGATTACACATTAAAGCGAAATAGCATGACATCTCCGTCCTGAACAAGGTACTCGCGTCCTTCGCTGCGCATTTTGCCAGCTTCTTTAGCACCTTGCTCCCCACCAAAGTTCACGTAATCCTCGAATTTGATAGTTTCAGCTCTAATGAATCCACGTTCGAAATCGGTGTGGATCACACCTGCTGCTTGTGGAGCTTTCATACCTTTGTGGATTGTCCAGGAACGAACTTCTTTGACACCAGCTGTGAAGTAGGTGATTAAACCCAGCTGACGATATGCACTTGCTATCATTGTATCTAGGCCTGAGCTTGCAATTCCAAGCTCTTCCAGAAAAAGTTTTTTTTCGTCGGAATCTAATTCAGCAATTTCGGCTTCTATTTTTGCGCAAACCACCTCGACTTCAGCTCCTTCCTCTGCAGCGCGAGCTCGTACTTTTGCCACGTAAGGATTATTGGCTCCATCAGGTAGATCATGTTCGTCTACATTGCAAACATAGAGTACTGTTTTCTCTGTTAATAGAAATAAATCAGCCCAAATTTCACGAGTTTGCTCATCTGTTTGGAAGCCTCTGGCTGGTTTACCATCTTCCATGAAAGCTCTGAGTTGAGCGATGATATCAGCTTGTTCGAGATACTTTTTATCACCACTCTTAGCAGATGCTTTTAATTTTGCCTCTCTTTTCTCCAGACTTTCCAAATCCTTGAAGATGAGTTCAGCCTCGATAATCCCAATATCGCGAAGGGGATCAACACCGCCTTCCACATGAATTACATTGTCATCGTCAAAACAACGAACAACATGGGCAATCAAATCCACTTCTCTTATGTGTGATAAGAAGGCATTCCCTTTCCCTTTCCCTTCAGAGGCACCTTTAACCAAGCCAGCAATATCAACAAACTCAATAATTGCAGGTGTCACTTTTTGAGGTTGAACAATTTCGGAGAGCTTATCCATTCTGGCATCAGGAACTGGCACAATTCCTACATTTGGGTCGATGGTGCAAAATGGGAAATTAGCGGCTTCAGCGCCGGCGTTACTCAGGGCATTAAATAGGGTAGATTTACCGACATTTGGTAAACCTACGATTCCAACTTTTAAACTCATGTGAGGGATTTATCTTTGCATTTAACGTCAATAATCTGTTTTTCCGGCATCAGAAGAGCCGATAAGGTACCGTATCCACGGTCAGAAAATACACAGCCGGTATCTAAACCAATCATATTGGATTCAATCTTAACTTCTTTGACTGGTGTATGACCAAATAGAACTGTTTTTTCCCATGATGGAATGACGGTAGTTATGTGTCGTCGTTCCCATAAAAAATCAACAGGGTCCGTTTCCTTAAGATTTTTCGAAACACTCAAAAAAGGGTCCATACCTGCATGTACACAAACGAATTCGTTTGTTTCATAATAAAAATCAGTAGCAATCAGAAAATCCAAATGACCCTCAGCCTCCAGGACAGATGTTTCATGTTTTGTGTAAGAATCTAAAGTGGATTTGCCTCCATTTTGCATCCATACATCCCATGACTCTTCATCATCATGCAGAAATGCTTCCAGGGCCATATGCTCATGATTACCACGTAAAAAAATACAATCATGATCTTTTGAGAATCCGATTAAAAAGTCAATCACACGAAAACTGTCCGAACCCCGATC
>CAZXGO010000021.1:0-22694 GCA_964640035.1 uncultured Chitinophagales bacterium | reverse complement strand
GATCGATGTAATCACCAAGAAAAACAAAACGTCGGTTTTGATAAGGCTCTAAACGGGACACCAAGGCTATAAGACTCTCCGCACAGCCATGAATATCTCCAATGATGATATGACCATTAGGTGATCCCATGACTTTTAGTCACCCAATTTTTTACTACTCGAATTGACTAATCCGCGACCTGTTTTTACGATTCTACCATCTTTGACCATGTCTTGACAGGCTGAATCCAATATTCCATTGACAAACATCCCTGATTTGCTTGTGGAGAATTTTTTTGCAATTTCGATTGCCTCATTTATAGACACTTTTGTAGGAATATCCGGGAATTCAATTAATTCCGTTAGCGCCATTCTCAAAACAATTTTGTCGACCAGTGCCAGACGCCCCAAATCCCAATTGTCTAAACGTTTGGTGATTTCTACATCCAATTCATCAAAGCGATCGATTGTTGAGAAATATAATCTCTCGGCAAAGCCTAAATCGTCTTTATCGACTAGGGGATGGATAATCATTTTCAAAGGTACATCGCGGGTGTCTCCACTAAGCTCATACGCATACAAAGCTTGTAAAACAGTTTCCCGCACCTTGCGGCGGTTCATCATCTGAACAAATCTTGAATTTAGTGCAGGCAATATCTCTGCACAGCTTAGTAAGATACGAATTCAATGCTTCCATTGCGAATATAATGTGTTTAAAATCTAAGGCTTTCGATATCTTTGTAGTATGCAAACTACAGAACTTGAAGCTGTGCTTAGTGATCATGAATCAGAAGCATATGTTAACGTGAAACAATCTCTACTTTTGTGGAGCTTTGGATTTATCATCATTGTAGGAAACCTGTTATTCAATCCCTTATGGGAGGGATCCATCTTGTCAAAAATTTGGTTGCCTGTCATTTATTTGGCTGCTTTGGTACTTCTTTTAGTCAGTAAGTATAATCATCGTACGCAAGCTGGAAGGATAGTTTTTGAAAAAGAATGGATCCGGGTATACCCTAAGGGTTCAGATACTATAGCCCTTCGTATATTTGATCTGGAAGATGTATTTATTGACAGTGGTAAACCAGGATTTTTCAGAAATCCTCTTCAAAAACATACTTTTGGTATACTACATTTTCGTAGTAATGGTCAGTATCACGAATATCATTTTCGTCTACTTCGAACAACAGACAAATCGGTACTGGCAACTATCAAAAATAGTTGGTTAGTCTAATCAGGTAAAACCTCGAAGATTATTCCCTCGAAGCTCATATTCCCATTAATGAGTCTAGGGTTTGATCGAGCCTCAAAACGACGAATAACACCGTCTCCACATTCATAATCAGCAATAAATCGCCACGATTTCTTCTCAGCAATCGCTTTGTTCACTGATTCCATAAATGCATCGCGCTGCTCCCTAACAACCATATCAGATAGTTTCCAGACCCCTAACCGAGGTAGTCGCTTTAATCGAAACAAAGATTTTAATGGATTACTTATGAAGGAATAAAAACGGCCAGATTGTTGATCAACGGTAAATCGAAAAACAGCACAGGGCAAATGTTCAATAATATCTGAGCTCAGTTGCTCTGAAATCTTGCTAACACTATTTGGAAATTCTTCATCCGTGATTTCAGTAAGGATACTTACATTTACATCTTCCTGTACATTGAAAGCCAAATAGGCGGCCATTTTTTGCTCACCACTCTTATTATAAAATTTAAAAATCCCAGTTTCTTTACCCGTTTTTATGAAGTTTTTGTACTGGCTGCTTAATTTCGTCCCTTCGGGAATCTTCAAATCTCTAACATTCATTAACAAAAACTCAGCAATACTATAGCCAAACAATTGTTCCGCTGCTTTGTTCGCATGTAGATAATTAGCATCGTTGTCTGCTACCAAAACTGCAACATGTCGACTTTGAAAGATTAAAGAGGCTAAATTTTCATCATCAAAGGGTGAATTGAAGATGCTTTTATATAGAGATTTTGAATTCATTAACTTTTTATTTGGTACTTTTTTACTGGTTTGTTTCAGTAGGTGGTGTATTAGTGATCGAGGCTGGTTTGAGCCCTTAAGTAGTCCTTTTTTACTAAAGACTGAAATGCATATACACCTTTTTCAGTTTCAACACTATATCTACCAGAGGTGTACGCGTTCGATTTTAAACCAAGTTGAACGTGCTCACATATCGTAATGTCTTCATTCTGAACTAAATCGCTGTAGTTTTTATCCTGAATTGGTAGATCTGGCTTTGATTCTATAACTTCGTCGCTATAGAAGAAATCGAAGTGAACTTTACAGGATTGGGCATCCACAGGGAGGATTTGATTCAACTGAAGCCTTCCTGGCAGAATGTTAAGCATCATGTTTGGATACACAAACATGTACCATGCTTTATCTTGGGCCCCCTGATATATTGAATTCGTGTCTTTTAGCGGGCTATCCTGTAGAATTTGCCAGTCGTTAATAATGGTTTTATAGTTCTCCATAACTAGGAGCTCGCAAAGTTCTGGATGAACATGCGGAATATGATATCCTTCGAGGTAATTATCTGCATACACTTTCCAGTTGCATTTAATCTCATAGCTTATCCGACTATGAAATTTAAAATCAGCTAATCGAACTGGATTGACCGTTTCAGTAATTCCTCCAATTTGCCTTTCAAGTGGTTCCATTTGTGATCCAAGGCGAACAAAAATAAACCCTTCCCAAATCTCTACAGGTAATTGACTCAGGCCATATTCTTTTTTGTCAAATAATTCGGCGTATTTAAATTTCGGAACTCCTCTAAGACTACCATCGAGTTTATACGTCCAACCGTGATACTTACACTGTAACATCGTACAGTGTTCAGCTTCCGTTGCAAGCGGCCCCCCACGATGCTTACAGACATTGTAAAATGCTCGAATTATCCCATTATCCCGGACTATTAGAATAGGCTCACCTAATAGATGTATAGGGAATACGTCACCATCTTGTTTCAACTGACTGATATGACCAACATATTGCCATCGAGGTTTTAAAATCTGATCTACATCAGTATGATGCCACTCAATATCGGTGTAGCAAGTCGAGGGTAAAGTCAAGGCCCTTTCTATGGGCTCAATTGAATGAAAAGGTTCTTCATGGTTCATTTTAGGCATCCAATAAAGTACTCAAGTAGGTAGGTGATAAACAAATACTCAATTATACTTGTGTTGTGTTTATCACCGGTGAAAATTCACGTGAACTTTAGTACATTTCAAAAATGATTTACTCAAAATGAAATAAAGACTCACACGAATACCCCCTTACACATCGTTTGTTGAAAGAAAATAAACTTACATTTTACCTCATATGATTAAATATTCCTTACTCACATACTGTATTTGTGTAATCACTGCTGTCTTTGCGCAAGCACAAACTCTAATTGATCAACAAAATCTCTTAAATCTTGGAGATAGAACTGGAAAAACGGACGGGACCCTTATTTACACGAGAGCTGGAAGTTATTACGGGATAATGGGTACGCCCTATCTGAATGATAAATGGAGCCCAGCAACGATATCAACCTTAGATGGTCGCAAACATCAAAATACACCGGTAATGTACAATGCCCACTACGATCTAATTGAGGCCGTTGTCGATAAAGATACCTTAGTTTTGGATTCGAGGCTGATTCGAGAGGTCGAACTGCCTATTGTTGACAAAAATGGCCTCAGAGTTGCTAAACTAAGAAATGGCTTTGTTGAACCTAAAGAAAAGATAGAGACTACACATTTTTTTGAAGTCATCCACGATGGTTCAAAAATTGCAATTCTTCGAAAGCATTATAAACAACTGAAAGCATCAACATTTGATGCTGCATATAACACTGGATCTAAATTTGATGAGTTTATTCTTCAATCTACTACGTATGTCAAATCTTCAGATGGAAAAATTGAAAAGTTCAAACCAACTAAAAAAAGTGTTCTAGAACTCACAGGCAGTAAATCCAAAGAAGTGGAAAACTATGCAAACAAACAAAAACTAAAGTATAATGTAGATGCTGATTTGGTGTTAATCTTATCTTACTTTGAGAGTTTGTGAAAGTACTATGTAACTATTCCATCTATGGTTTTGGAATGATTTAGACTAAAATGAGATTAGCATCCGGTATGATAATGCCGGATAATCATATTGCTTCATCTGCTGGATCGCGCTCTTGGGTGAAAGCTGATCTTTCACAATCGGAGTTGGATATCATTGAATCGATACGATCAAGTCCGAATTCCTTACTTCTGATTCCTCCCAAATATTCTGAAATGGAGCTGTTTGTTCCTGATATTCCGAATGAAGGAGTACATATTGGCTTATTTAGCAGTGGCACTACTGGGCAACCCAGATGCATGTGGGTGTCGCGTGAGAAGCTCCTTTTTAATGCCAAGATAACGGCTCAACAATTGGGAATACATTCTGGTCATCGAATTCTAATACTTGCCAGCCCCTGGCATATTGCAGGCATCAGTTGGGCCTTGATGGCTATTCAGGAGGGTATCTCATTTGATATACATACTCCATATGTGACTTTTATTCCTGATTTTGTTGCCAAGCTTTCAGGTAATTCATATTCTCATTTGTTTACAACCCCTTTTCTGTTTCGTCATCTTGCCAAGTTTAATGATTGGTCTACAGATGAGATTGTCTGTGGAGGTTCTCCGCTAACGATAGAAGATAGACCACTTTTTTACAAACATACCCGCTTTATCACCTCAGCCTATGGTCAGACAGAGGCAGGAGGGATCATCAGTGCTTATCGATCTGAATCTTATTGTTGGGATAAACCAGGTTGTATTGGTACTCCAGCAGATAATATACGAATACGATGTAATGGCACTCCTGATCTATCCGGTCCTATATATATCCACAGTCCATCTGCCGTGTGCGAGGGTTGGTTGGATACGGGCGATTACGGATACAAAGATGCAGATGACTTGCTATACATCACTCATCGCAAGAAAGATCCTGTGAATAATGCCACTGAAAAGTGAGCAGGTATTTTGTGGATACTGTATCTTGGTACATAAACTTATCACTATGAGACGATTTCTTCTACCCATCATATTGAGCATCATAGCGCTGCTGCTATATCTATTCTTCTACAATGTGAATCAACGAGTTTTTGTTGTTGAAGGTCAAATCATTGGTTTTTCAGATTCGGATAATCGAATTTTTATAAACCATGAAGAAATTCCCGGGTATATCTTGCTGAATTTTTATAAACCATGAAGAAATTCCCGGGTATATGGACGCAATGACCATGCCCTTTACCATTAAAAACAGGGAAGAAATCGAGCCATTCACTATTGGTGATGCTATCCGTTTTGAATTTTATGTCAGTCCCGATAGTTCCTGGATACAAAACATTGAACGAATTCCGGATTCACTATTGACGTTGGTTTCGGTTCCGTCGCGTTTTGGGCAAATTCATGGTAATGATAGGCAATCACCCATCAAAGTTGGTGAACGTTTACAGGCTTTCAGTATGCTTGATCAGGATGGAAATCGATTTGACTCAGAATATCTACGTGGTGACATTACAGTATTGACATTTATTTATACCAGTTGTCCGGTTCCAGATTTTTGTCCGTTAATGAGTGCCAATTTAGATGAAATTAATCGTAGTCTCACTGCAGAGGAGAGAGAGCAAGTCATGCTATTAAGTATTAGTTTTGATCCTCAAAATGATTCTCCGGAGGTACTCAAGGAATACGCTAAAAAGTACCTACAAACCACTAATCATCTATATTTGACAGGCGATATTGAAACAATACAACGTATCACATCTGAGTTTGGAGTGTTTACGACCTTTGCCACGGATCAGATTATTCACAATCTTCAAACCGCAATCTTAGACAAGGATTTAAACGTTATTTCTTTGTATTCAGGAAATAAATGGACCGTTGAGCAGGTACTAAACGATGTTCGTAATCAGCTTACTCGTTAGTTCGATTGATCGTTGTCGATCCGGTGACATTTTTTATGCTATAATCAGATAAATCAGTGTTAGCCCGCAATCCATACCCTCTTATACTATCGGTCTGAGTTACCATAATCACATAACCTTCAGTGCGTACTTGATTGTTTTTGTGATCCCAAACCAAATCTTCCGTTCGAAGTACTCTATTGTTTATGCCACGTATAACTACCTGATGTTTTAAATGGAAGATCGATTCAGGGCTTTTGTAGGTTACCGATTCTGATGTACTTATGGTCTCATTACCTTCAGTATCGATAAGCTGTACAGATACACCGCCAGAAAAAAGGGTTTGGGTGGTACCATCGTCAAGCTCGTATGTTGAGGCTAGTGGAGATCTTAGATATACAGCTGCCTTATTTCCTTGATAGAGGGTAAGTTGGATCTGTTCTGCGGTAGTTGTTTTAGCAAGACTATCGGAAAGACTGATACTCAACAAATCATCTGACATCCCCTGTTTTTGACCCGAGCATGCGATCAAAAACAGGAGAGGGTAGATTAGGAGTGAAATGCTTCCGATAGAGCGAATCATGTGTCTAAGATTTGCTCGTCTTTTCTAATTTTGAGAAATAATCATTGGTCAATTTGACTACAACACCTGATAATGCAAAGAGTGCAATTAAGTTTGGGAATGCCATCATGCCAAGGGCAATGTCGCCAATAGTCCAAACGGTGGTTAAGGTTACCATTGCGCCACCAAAGTGAGCCAGAATGTAGAATATTTTGTAAACGATAATTGAGCGATCACCAAATAAATACTGAGCAGCTCGTTAAAGGAGCTCCATTTTCAATAACCTTACTGTAAAAGCTTTTAGGAGAGGCACCTTCATCAGTTAAAACTGATAAACTTCCAGCGTTTACTGTGATTGTTCCGTTAAACGGTATCTTGCGGTCCTTATCGACATAGATGGTGTCGACAGGATACCCATATCTCATGATATCACCATTTGTTGGTACACCTGAGGAAATGACTAGTTGATTTTGCCCATTGATGGGGGTATCGATCGTGTAACTTACTTCACCAGCTGAGAAGAGAATATTGGCGTCATGTTTTTCCTGCCAGACATTGGTGATGATCACAACCAAACCAGTCATTGTGCAAATGAGAATGGTGTCGATGAATGGTTCAAGAAGAGCAACTACACCTTCACGAACAGGTTCATCAGTCTTAGCAGCAGCATGCGCAATAGGGGCGGAACCTTGACCAGCTTCGTTAGAGAATAAACCACGTTTTACACCCCAAATTAATGTTGTCATCAGTGCCCCACTTCCTACTCCATAAGCACCCGCAACTGGGTTAAACGCAGATTCAAAAATTAACCCAAATGTTGGGATGATTAAGTCGAAATTCATGATGAGAATTATGAGTGCTGCTCCAACATAGAGTACAGCCATAAGTGGAGCAAGGCGTGCTGTAACAGCTCCAATTCTCTTAATGCCACCCAGGATTACTACTCCTACAAAAGCAGCTGTGAGTAAACCGGTTGCATATTTTGGGATAAAAAAAGTACTCTCCATCGTGTCGGCAACGGTATTCGCTTGTACTGCATTTCCAGTAAGGAATGAACATATAACAGCACTAGCTGCAAAAACTACAGCTAACCATTTCCAATTTGGTCCAAGGCCTTTCTCTATATAGTACATTGGTCCACCTGACACTGAACCATCACCATTTACACTTCTATAGTGCACCGCTAGTGTACATTCTGAGTATTTTACTGCCATCCCTAATAAGGCAGTGATCCACATCCAGAACAATGCACCCGGCCCACCATAATGGATAGCTATCGCAACACCTGCAATATTACCGATACCAACAGTGGCTGAGAGTGCTGTCGTTAGAGCCTGAAAATGATTAACGTCTCCTACATCCTCTGGTTTGTCATAAAACCCAAACACTACTTTAAACCCATGTCCTAAACGACGCAATTGAATAAAACCCAATCGTGCAGTAATAAATAATCCGTATCCTAAAAGCATGACTATCATCAAAGGAAGGATGTCGGGCTTTTCCCAAATGTAGGTATTCAGGGTGTTAATTAGATTTTGTAGAAATTCCATGATTTGAAATTAGAGTTCGGGTTACGTCTTTATCCAAAATGATGAGGAATATCTAAAAAAAACCTCAAGATTCCCTAATGTTTTAACGAAATAATACATTTGTGATATTTTTGAGAGTTTTAAAAAAAAGAGTATAGGATCTTGCATATTGCAAATAATATTGGTATTAATGCAGGGCCGAATAAAATAGTGTCGTACACAGACAGGAATAGTCCTGTTTGATTTTACACTTGTAACAGATAGACTCATCCACCCATCCCTAAATCTACCGGAGTAGCTCTATGACAAAGGCAGATATCGTTGAAATAATATCGTCGTCAACCGGTCTTACTAAAATCGAAACTGAAGCAGTGGTCAAAGGTTTTCTCGAAACAGTAATCGAGGCAATGAAACGTGGTGAAACAATCGAACTCAGAGGTTTCGGAAGTTTCAAAGTTGTTAAAAGAGCCAGGCGCGTAGCTCGTAATCCAAAAACAAACAAAGAAGTTATCGTCCCTTCTCAATACGTGCCTGTGTTAAAGATATCAAAGGAATTCAAACAAGCGGTAAATCAACATCAGAAGTAACTTGATAGATGTGTAGGTTTAATTCCAGCATGATTACATGCTGGATACATTTCCAAATGTCAGCGTGAATCAGTATCTTGTCAGTCTATAAACACATCACCTAATTCATGAGGATCACCAATGCCCTGTGGTAAAAAACGCAAGCGTGCAAAGATCGCTAAGCACAAGCGTAAAAAACGCCTGCGCAAGAATCGTCATAAGAAGAAGTAAAAGCCTGTTTTCAGGCTTTTCTTTTTATTTATGAGGCCATTGGAAGAGTAGATTTAGCTAAATCTAACATCCGATCGGTTGTTTTTAGTAAAACCTGTAAGTTTCTGTCAATTCTCTGCTGAAGGCTCGTCAAGCTTGTTACAGAATCTAAAGGAATTGACAAGTAGGTGATAAATGTCATTTGAGAGATGAATCGTCCTTCGAAGTCACCGTCTATATCAACGTGCCAGCGCGATAAATTACAGTCTCTGGGTAAAGCCTGGCTAGCTTTCGAATTTATTGAATCCATCCATTCACTGGCTACCTTTATTCGGTTAGTATTCACACGAGCCTGCGAAATTTTAAAAGGAATTCCTTCGTTGAATTGCCATGAAATTTCAATATCTAAACTTGGTGTCACTGGAGTTAATCCTGAGCTTTTGTCTCGAAGTAGAGGGTGTTTAGACATGCCTTTCATCGATCTTGCCAAGCTTGCCTCTCTAAATTTATCCCAGTCGAAATTAATCACTACCGACTTTATGAGTTCGTCTGTGGGCGGTTCAGCAATGATTTCAAGCCCTGTAGCATTTATAGACGCTTCAGTCCATGTTTTAAAGCTTTTTAAATGTACATTATACTTAATTAATTCAGCTTCAATTCGATTTACAACCGAGTTAAAGATGGGATATTCTATCATATACCTAATTAAATTAAATTCAGAAGCGCTTCTTAAGTTAACCTCCGCGAAAATATATGAATAATTATTTCACTATTCATCATCAAGTTCGCTACTTAAAAAAACATCTCATTGGATATCGATTTGTGGGGGCCTTCAGTCGTTACAAAAAAACAGTAGAAGCACTATTTTCTAAAGATCAAATTCAAAAAAATCTTCTATTCCAAGCAAAAACGAATTCAGCTTTCTTTGTTCAGGACTCCTCTGTACAATCCTATACAAATGCAGCCTCATTTTTTGACGACCTAGAGGGCAAACAACTCCTGGATGTCCAACTTTCTGAACATGATCGGGTCGTAACCCTTCTGTTTGAGCAAGACTTACGACTCGTTTATTACGTATTTGGACCCAAGGCCAACGTATTTCTTATTAAGGGGAATGATATCATTGATCAATTCAGAAATGATTATCCACCCCAAACAACGAACTCAGTAAAAAAGGGGGAAAGAGATGAAATAGCTTCCAAGGTTTCAACCCGTGAAAAAATTCTCTGTAGAGAACCAAGGTTTCCCCGAGATTTAATCCCATATCTTACTAGTAGGTACTCAAATCAATTAATTAACGATGATTCATTAATTGACTTAGTGGATTATTGGGTCACTCAGCTTTTACATTCCCCAGTTTTTAGAAGACTGGAAGATGGATCGATTTGTTTGATGCCAGAAATCATCCTTGATCGAGTAACAAATAAACTATTTGATGATTCCAATGCTCTCATTCGTGATATCTGGATTCAACGTGAAATAAAAGATCAGTTCCTCTCTAAAAAGAAAAACCTGGTTGAACAAGTACAGGTCGCGTCAAGGCGAAATGAAAAAATCCTTGAATCCTTAGAAGATGAAATAGTTTCGGAGAGTAGAATAAAAAAGTATGAAAGAATGGGTCATATCTTAATGAGCTATAGCTACTTAGGTGTAGTTGATGCGGATAATATTGAGGTGGAAAACATATTTGAACCAGGTATTAACATTCGTATTTCTATTAAAAAAGGACAGAGTATTTCTGAAAATGCGCAGCTATATTATCAGAAGGCCAAGGCAACTCGTAAAACAATGATGGCTAATAGGGATAGAAAAGAGGAAATCAAAAAGAAAATGGCTCAACTCGTGACTTTATCTCACAGTCTAGATTGCGTTGATGGACCAAAGTCATTAGATCGATGGGTAAAAGATCACAAGGATAGGTATACCTTCTTGATACAGGATCAGTCTCAAATAGTATCACAATCGCAGCCCTGGAGGTCGAATGTTTACCAAGGCTATGAGATATTGATCGGAAAGTCTGCCTCTGGAAATGATCAGTTATTACACTATGCGCATAAAGAAGATCTTTGGTTTCATGCACGTCACGTGACAGGATCTCATGTTGTGGTTCGAATGAATAAAAAACTAGAATATCCTAGCTTAGCTATCATTGAAATCGTTGCGAGTTGGGCAGCTTGGTATTCGAAGGCAAAAACAGCAAGTTTAGCACCTGTTATCTACACCAAAAGAAAATATGTTAGAAAACCAAAAGGGGCTGCACCAGGGATGGTGATCGTTGAGAAAGAAAACGTCATCTTGGTATCACCATCCAAACCAGAGACATCGATCGAAAACTAATCAACGTATGACCACCGATACTATCTACTTGTGCGGTTTCATGGGAGTTGGAAAAACAACCATCGGTCGTCATCTATCTGCATCACTGGGATATAAATTCGCTGATTTGGATCATCTTATTGAAGAAGGTGAAGGGTATAGGGTCACAGAAATATTTGGACGATACGGAGAACCATATTTTCGTGACCTGGAGTATCAATATTTGCTTGAACACGCAAAAAAGAAAGGTCAAATCTTAGCTCTAGGTGGTGGAACATTACAAAATCAACAAATTATAAATGCCATTAAGACTAATGGTGTCCTGGTTTTTCTTCAACTACCCATTGATCAAATCGTACAACGTCTACGATATACAAAAAAACGACCTCTATTACTCAAAGAAAATGGAGATCGAAGAACACTTGAAGAACTACAAGAGTTTATCACAGATCTTTACGAACGTAGGCTTCCATCTTATTTACAGGCTGACATTACGTTTTCTATAGATCCGAACTGGAAGATCGATGCATGCGTACACCACTTGATACAATCTATTCAGGAATATGAATCCCGTCATTAAGGTAACGACTCACCGTTCCCATCACTATCCAATTTTCGCTGGAAATGATCTGGATGAGTTCATCATCTCTACGTTACCAGGCATAACTCAATCTGACAGAGGATTCATCATCATTGACGAAAATGTCTTTAAATATCATAAGGATCGAATTCTATCTTTTTCCGAGTCCTTGTTCAAAACTTTTGAACTCATTACTATAGAAGAAGGGGAGCAATCAAAAAGTTCAAAGGAACTTTTACGCATAATTGATTTCCTTTTAGAAAATGGAATTAAGCGTGTCCATCCTGTTCTTGTGATTGGCGGTGGGGTTACTGGTGATCTAGGAGGTTTTGCAGCCTCTATCGCGTTAAGGGGAGTACCATTTATACAAATTCCTACGACCTTATTATCGATGGTGGATAGCTCCGTTGGTGGAAAAACAGGTATAAATCATTCAACTGGAAAGAATTTAATTGGATCGTTTTATCAACCTGAGGCCGTATTTGTAGATATATCGTATCTCGAGACACTACCACAACGAGAATGGGCTAGTGGGCTTGGAGAAGTCATAAAATATGCTGCTATCTCTGATCAAGAGTTGTTTGACGATATATGGGCTCTGTTGAAAAATGGAGTATCTGTTCAAGATCCAGCATGGCTGCCAATAATTACAAAATGTATCCAAATTAAAGCGGATATTGTTCAAGAAGATGAACTGGAATCAGGGGTTCGCTCATATTTGAATTTTGGTCACACCTTTGCACACGCAATTGAAAAGGCATTAAACTATTCTGGTATACTCCATGGAGAAGCAGTATTCCTGGGTATGCTTGCAGCCACTCATTTGTCAAATGAAATGGGGGCTTCACTGGACATTGATCGTATCCGAGTATTTAATGACCATCTAAATGTAAAATGGCCTCAACAGTGTAACGATCTTGATCATCTGATAGACTTGATGAATAACGACAAAAAGAATACAGGTGATGCTCTTACATTTATCTTACTTGAAGATTGGGGAAGACCTGTAAAGAAAAATATCCTCAACAAGGATATCGTAAAAAAAGCGTTGTTGATGACGATTGACGATACAAAAGAGTAGTCTCTTATGAATCAAAGAGCACGAACTATAGTTAATATCACAGGCTGGCTTTTTGTCAGCTTTATGGTTTTGTTCGCTGCCATTATTCCGCTGTCTTATGTTTGGATTCAATCTTCATGGGGCAAAAACTGGGTAATAGATACAGTTGAGCGTGTCTTCTCCGAACGTTTTGAATCCCAATTGTACGTCGAGTCAATAGATGGTGTTTTGCCAACTAGAGTCATTCTGAATAATATTGGTATTGTCTACTCCGACGAAAACCAATCACACATAGATACACTAATACATATTGATAAAGCCGAGCTTAATCTGCGATTTTGGGATTTGATGTATGGTCAGATTTTTATCGATGGAGTTTATTTACAAAACCCTCAACTGAATCTTTTGGCTGATAAAGATTCTACGTCAATGTTATCAAAAGCATTCACCAGCAAACAAAAAGGTGTCCAAAGGGATAGATATATTTCAGATCAAGTCAAAATGTACGTCCCCAGTTTGCGCATTGATAATGGCTATGTATATGTTAGTCCGGCATTGATTGCAAATTCCGGCTTCAGTCAATCATTACCCGCAGAGTTAAGTTCAATTAATGCCAGAATATTTCTGGAGCTACTTCCGAATCAACGTTATCTGGATATCCAAGAGTTCAATGTATCCATGCCGGGATATCCACTCACGTTTGCCGAATTAAGTGGTCAATTTTTTAGTGATCAGCAGTTTACAGAAGTAAATAAATTAACTATCAAAACTCCTGCTTCTACTCTTTCTATCAATGCATCTTTAGAAGGCTTGGATATAAATACCACTAATTGGTTATCTGAACTTGATCAGACACAGTATACCTTATCGATTCAAGAAACTATTTTATCTTCGAGGGAGTTGTCATTATTTCTTCCAGAATTACGTATTCCAGAAACAAGTATAAAGCTTTCCTGTAAAGCAGAAGGTACTTTCGTACAGTTACGTATGGATACTTGTTCAGTTGGCCTGGATGACTCTGTACTGGAATGGAGTGGTAAAATTGATGACCTTCCTCAAAAAGAACAACGACAGTTTCAACTTACGGTTAGCAAAGCTAAGATCTCAGAAAAATTACTTAAGGCCTTCTCGGATGAATCAACATCATCTTGGATATCCGTTTTAAGTCAGTTTGATACTCAAGGATCTGTCGATGGAAATATGGACTCCGTTTTTGTGGATCTCAAGGCTTCAACCCAAAAAGGAGGTTTGCGTCTTATTTCGACCTTGAGTTTTGCGAATGATTTTAGATACTCAGGACAATTGAATATAGCTGATCTGGTACTTGATCAATGGCCTCAACTAAATATGAAGAATACCACTATCTCTTTATTCTCATCATTTGATGGATCAGGTTTTGGAGAAGATGCTTCTGTAGAGGTAAAGAGCGAAATGAGCGGGTCAACTCTCACGGGAATTAAGGTGCAATCTGCAATCCTTGACGCAACGTACGAAGATCGAGTATTACGTTTTTCATCATCCATACAAAGTGATGTTGGTAATTCAAGTGTGAGCGTAAATCTTGATCTTAGTAAGCAAATTCCTTCGTATACGTTCAATGGTGTTGTAGATTCCTTAAATGTAGCTGGTTTGTTTACAGATCCTGAACTCCCTCAAACCAACTTGAATGCTAGATTTTCCGGAAATCTACAAGGTTTTAATCTATCCGATATTCAGGGAAAATTTAGTTTCGATGGATCTCCTTCAACGATAAATGGTGACCCAATCGACGGAATTCAGGCATATGCAGATATCATTGCAGAAGGTGATCAACTTCAAACTAGATTAACATCAACATTTATAGATGCCTTTGTAACTGGCACATTTGACTTGCAACAAATATACCATCACGGTCTATATTGGTACGCTACAATTACTAATCAAATCAATGCTGAATTCCTGCAGTCAAATACTGTGCCATCGGTACTAACAACGGATTCTGATAAAATCCAACCGATACGGCTTCAATTTAATGCAAACATCAAACAAATAGAGCTTTTAAATCGGTTTTTCAAAAGTAATCCAATTGGGCAGTCTAATAGCACACTTAGTGGTACTGTTCTGGCTGATGAACAGCGTTTGTTATTGGATCTATCACTGATTGATCCCAGCTTGAAAGTGAATAACACAACATTGAATCGTGTTGATCTAAAGTTAACGACTGCCTTTCAGGCCAATTCCAGTTTCGGGGAAACTACCAACATTCAGGTACTTTCAAATATTGGTAGTTTACAGCAGGGTAGAATAACCCTAGAAGACATAACAACGAAAGGGTCTATCTTAAACGATACCTTGCGTTTAGAACAAACTATTGTTGGTTTTGGAAAAGCTGCCAGAGCTAGTTTTACCATGCAAGCAGCCTTGCAGGATTCTGTCATCAATGTTGTTTTCCCAAATTTCTTTCTTGGTAACAATCAATATTCTTGGAAAGCCGTTGGTTTGCCATCCGTTCGTTTACTCCCCAACGAAAGAGTTGAATTTGTAGATTTCACCTTTCAAAATGATAACCAAGAAGTTCAACTTTCAGGCATACTAGGTAATGACCTATCGGATGTATTGGGATTAGATATCAGCAATCTGGATCTCTCTAAAATATCGGATCTACTAGAGCTTAGGTTTGATTTTGCAGGAACGATGAATGGATCTATCGTCTCTCGTGGTTTACGATCAGTGACAGCGATCGAGGGACGGCTTTTGGTCGAAAATGTTGCCATCGATTCCAGAACTCTAGGTAATATTACCCTCGATAGTCAATACAATCCAGAAACTAGTGTTTTTGATACCCAACTTCGCATCAATAATAATTTTAGTGATGACAGGGGTGTACAATCAGACGAAGTCATTACAAATAATATTGTTTTAAATGGTTTTATCGATCTAGTAACAGATGACCCTTCAGTAGATGATATCTTTAATTTCGAGGCAAATTTTGAGGAAGTAAATCTGTGGGCTGTTCGTTATTTACTTTTGGATGTATTCACCTCAATGGAAGGTAAGGCATATGGGAAAGGTAATTTGCGAGGGAATCTGAAACGGCTTGAATTTGACTCAAGATTCACCGTTGAAGAGGCAAAAGTAAGCCCAGTTTTTTTGAATACAAATTATGTCCTTAATGGCGATTTGCGATTCAATGACCGTGAAGGAATAGTCTTTGAAAATATTCAGGTAAGGGATGATAAAAGAGGTACTGGAATTCTGAGTGGTCGAGTCGATATGAACGATTTCAAACCGGAAAAATACCTGGATATCAATTTGAGAATGAATCGTTTAGAATTTTTAAATAATCGATATGATCCTGATGTACCATTTTATGGTGTAGTAAGTGGAAGTGGCGAGGTTCGCTTAAGTGGGCCGAATAATAAACCTTTTGTTCAGACCATCAGACCAATTACTGTCACACCTAATTCGAAGTTGACTATACCGATGTTGGATGAAACAGCCATTAATCAACAAACGAATTTTATTCGATTTGTTGACCAGTTTTTCGAACGGAATAATCAACCTTTTGTCACTCCAGAACAAAAACAGACCAATGTTCAGACTCGATCATTCACGGATATCTTTCAATTGGATTTACAGTTCAACATGCCTCAGGATGCTGCAATTGAGTTTATTTTTGATCCTGTAACCAACGAATATTTAACAACACGCGGAACAGGCTCTGTTCGAATGACGCTGGAAACAGGTAATCTTGGAATGTTTGGTTCCTTTGATATAGATAGGGGAGAGTATAACTTCGTTGGAGGAGACATCTTTACTAAAAAGTTCAAAATTCGTCCTGGTGGAACGGTTATCTGGGATGGTTTTGCTCAGGATCCCAGGATTGATGTTGTAGCATTTTTTGCAGCAAGACCTAATTTGGCTCCTCTGGGTACCGGAAGAGATATTCGCGTTCCCATAGATTTAGTATTAAATTTAAGAGGTCGATTAGCTACCATTGAGAACGACTTTTATTTCGCTTATCCAACAAATTTCGACACCGACTTATCCGCATCCGAATTAAATATATTGAACAGTGAGGCGCAAAAATTATTACAGGCAACCAGTCTTCTGATAACTGGTAATTTTCTACCTGTCGACACAGGCGCTAATTCGGAGGAAAATACCCAAAACCGTATCACTCAAGCTGGCTTGGGACAACTCTTATCGAGTCAAATCAATAATGTTCTAAATAGCAGCTTAAGTAACTTCGATTTTGATTTGAATCTTACAGGTTTCGATCAGGCTGATTTAGGTATTGGCTTAAGGCTTTTTGACGACCGACTTGAATTACGGAGAGATGGTACTATCGTCGGAGAGCAGACGAACATAGGAGATTTAGAGGCTACCTATCGTATAAATAGATTTTTATCGATCGAAATTTTTCATCGACAGGACATTAACAGCAACAGACGTGTTTCTCAAAACGGATCTTTAGATAGAGTGAATGGACTTGGATTGCAATATCAAGTACAGTTTAGTAGCTGGCGTCGTTTTTTTGATTCCATTTGGCGTTTTTTATCTGGCAAACATAGTTAGCACATTTATATTGTCTATCATCAATTCGCGGTCTATTATTCGGAAAAATATACTTCATGAAGAAACTAAACGAGCTTGATCAACGCATACTAACGTTCATAAAAAAACAAGATGGTGCTAAGGTACCCTTTGACGTTTTATGCGCAGCTCTTGATATGGAAAAAGCTAATGACCAGAAGCGCCTAAAAAAATATGTTATTCGGTTAGTCGCTTCACGTTATTTAAAGCGTACGCAATCGGGCTTACTTCATATCCCTGCTGATCAACTTGAACCTCAAGAGACCAAACCTAGTCAAAAAATTCATTCCGTTCTTCCTAGTCTCGATTCAGGTCGTTTGCAAATGAATCGACAAGGTGTTGGTTTTGTTCGTCTAGCAGGGATGACCGAAGATGTTCGAATTCCACAAAAATATTTAGGAACGGCTCTTCCTGGAGATCTTGTCGATGTTCAACAATTCCCAAGAAGAAAGAACGAGCGTGTTGAAGGCAGAATTAGCCGCATCGTTGAGCGGGGAAATAGGATCTATGTTGGAAATCTAGTACGAGCGCACAAAACGAACTATATTATTCACCCGGATCCTCAGTCAGTTCCAATTGATTTTTTCGTCAAAGAAGAAAATCTTAACAAAGCTAAAGATGGTGACAAAGTTTCTTTTCAGCTTAAACAATGGGAATACAAAGGTGGTTTGCCTGAAGCTGTTGTCGTAGAGAGTTTAGGAAAAAGTGGATCAAATGATGCGGAAGTTCTAGCCGTACTTGCTTCCAATCAACTAAAAAACACGTTCCCTCAAGACGTAGAAATTGAGGCTTCACAGTTATCTCGAACCATACCACAAGAAATTATTGAAAAACGTAAGGATATCAGAGACGAAGTAGTATTTACTATCGACCCTGTTGATGCAAAAGATTTTGATGATGCTCTAAGTATCAAGATCCTTGATTCGGGTCATTGGTACTTAGGAGTTCACATTGCTGACGTCACCCACTATCTCAAACAGGGTACTCTCCTTGATAATGAAGCATATTCACGTGCTACCAGCGTTTACCTGGTTGACAGAGTAATTCCAATGCTTCCGGAGGTTTTAAGTAATGGAGTCTGTTCGTTAGTACCACACGAAGATCGGCTCACATACAGTTGTTTTATGGAAATTGATCTGTCAGGAAATGTAGTGGATTATGACATTCAGGAAACTGTAATTCACTCAAAACGCAGATATACCTACGAGGAAGCACAGAAAATTATTGAGGGCGCTGAAGATGAGTTCGCCTCACATTTCCATGCTTTGACTGATTTGAGTCGACTATTAACTCAAAAACGCCTGGATGCTGGAGCTCTTGATTTTGATACTCCTGAACCACGATTTCGCCTTGATGAGAGAGGTTTTCCTCTGGAAGTATACATCAAAGAACGTATGCTCAGTCATAGACTAATTGAAGAATGCATGTTATTGGCAAACAGAACGGTAAGTGAGCATATTACTAAAATTCGTTCGTTGAAGAAGAAAACTGGCAAAGATAACTTCCCATTTCTCTATCGAATACATGATCAGCCTGATCCACTAAAATTGGCAAATATTGCTGAACTGGTTGGTCCACTGGGGATCAACATTAGATTATCTGCTAACAAGGTTTCGCCAACACAAATCATTCATCTTCTCAATGAAGTAAAGGATACCACCCTTGAACGAATTGTTGGTGATCTTGTACTCAGGTCTATGGCCAAAGCCGTGTATTCACCAGAAAATATTGGTCACTTTGGACTTCATTTCGAAGAATATACCCATTTCACTAGTCCAATTCGACGTTATCCGGACGTGATCGTACACCGCCTGCTCAAAACATATGCTTCTTCCGGTTTTGTCTATTCTTATGAAGAGCTAGTCGATATGGGCTTACATTGTAGCGATCAGGAAAAAAGTGCTCAAATTGCCGAAAGAGATAGTATAAAACTCAAACAAGTTGAATTTCTTTCCAAACGTCTTGGCCAGGTGTATGATGGGGTTGTGAGTGGTGTTACCGATTTTGGAATTTTTGTTGTGTTAAATGAAAATTATTGCGAAGGTATTATTCGACTTGAAGAGTTTGTAGAGGATTACTATATCTATGAACCTCAAAGACATATGGTTACTGGTCGAAGAAGAGGTAGAAGTATACGTCTTGGAGATACCATTAGAGTTATCGTCAAAGATGTCGATATTGAACAAAAACAAATTTTCTTCATGCCATCGAGAAAATGAGTTTAGATTCTGAGATTTTCAAAAAATATCCTACAATAGTGATCGTTCTGCTGGAAAATGTGGTTAACGACAAGTGAATAGAGTATAATTTTTAATTCATGAAACATCTTCGCTATCTCGCAGTGTTATCTGCCCTAGTTACTATGGGTAGTTTTCAAATTGTACTAGCTCAAAATTTTTATTACGGAAAAAATCGCATCCAGTACGATTCCTTTCAGTGGCGATATGTTCAGTCGGAACATTTCGATGTCTATTATTACGACTCCAAAAACTATTACCTTGCGCGATTTTCAGCTCAGGCTGCAGAGGCCGCATATCGCCAAATTTCTCAAGATTTTGGACATCAAATTAGTAATCGAATCAGAATCATTGTCTACGATTCTGATAATGACTTTGTTCAAACTAATGTAGTGGCATTACCGGATGACTCCGACAATATACTAGGTGTCACAGATTTGTATAAGAATAGAGTCACACTTTGGTTTAGAAACAATTGGGAAGACTATCGACAAACCCTGCATCATGAACTGATTCATGCCGTAATTAATGATATGTTTTACGGCGGATCAATCCAGTCTATCATTCAAAATAATATCCAACTCGTTATCCCTCTATGGTTTAATGAGGGTATGGCAGAATTTTCATCTGTAGGAATGACCACTCAGGCGGATGAGTATATGGCTCACGCTGTAATGCTAAACGCAGTTCCTCCAATTAACCAGATTTATGGATACTTCAATTACGCTGGAGGTATGTCAATTTGGAATTTTATCGTAGATGAGTACGGACGAGAAAAAATCCAGGAAATTTTTCAAAGAGTAAAAACAACCAGAAGTGTTGATTCAGGTTTTCGTCAATCATTAGGTCTGTCTGTAGACGAGCTTTCTGAGCGTTGGCATAAATGGCTTAAAAAACGCTACTGGCCTGAAATTGAGCGTCGAGATATGATTGATGAAATTGCACAACCTATTACAACCAGAGAACTCTCTGGTTCCTGGAATACAAGCCCTTCAATCTCTCCCGCAGGTGACAGAATTGCTCTTATTTCAAACAAGCGTGGTTTTATGGACGTAGTCGTTGTTGATGCGAATACCGGAAAACCTGTCAAAACGCTTATAAAGGGTCAAGACAATGTTAATTTTGAAGATCTGAATCTTATCAATCCAGGTCTTGCTTGGTCTCCAGATGCCCAAACCATCGCACTTTCTGCTAAATCTAAAGGCTCTGATGCAATTACTCTGGTTAATTATAGCAACGGAGAATTCAAGAAAATAGCCTTTCCAGGAATTGATATGATTGGCTCCGTGTCGTGGTCACCAGATGGAGATTGGTTGAGTTTTGAGGCCACTAGTGGCGCATATTCTGACATTTATATTTACAATCTAAAGACCACTGAATTTATTAATATCACCAATGATGTCTTCAGTGACCTAAACCCGACATGGGCACCTGATTCCAAAACACTATTTTTTGCCTCAGATCGTGGCTCAAATTTAGAAATTAACCGTTTCGGAGAGGCAGAGTATAATGTCTTATTAAATCCTGATTTGGGTCAGCTGGATCTATACTCCTTAAACTTAGAATCGAAACGATTCGAGCGTCTTACCAACACACCAGGGTGGACTGAAAAAAGTCCACTAATCACAGAAACAGGTAAGTTACTGTATCTATCAGATCAAAATGGTATAACCAATGTGTATTTGATGGATTTAGCCTCACGCATTAGTAATCCAGTCACAAATGTAATGATTGGTATACAACAAATGAGTATTAACAGAGATGGCACCCGACTTGCAGTAAATAGCTTTAATTCTGGATACATGGATGTGTTTGTGATTAAATCTCCTTCAGCTATGCTCAAGGAAGGTCCACTTGAACCAAATCAATGGGCTTCCGCTCGAACAAAGAAAACCAGATATGACAGAGTTCCTGGTTTGGCTTTCGCTCGAGAAATGTTTGGAGAAAAAGAACAGCCCATGCTTTATTCACAATTTATTAATCGATTTCTTGAGCGAGATAAAATAGGGGCAAGTGTTATTGATACCTCAGCAACGGTTGCTAAAGAAATTGATTTCAGAAATTATGTTTTTGGTCAGGCCTTTGAGAAAGTAAAAGAGGAAAAAGAGATCGTAAATACATTTGAAGTCGATGACAATATGACTGAAGATGGTTTGTATCGACCAAGACCTTATCGGTTACGATTTTCTCCAGATATCTCCTATTCAGGAGCTGGTATTTCTACTGGATATGGAGTGAATGGTCTGTATCAACTCGAACTTAGTGATTTGTTAGGCGACCACGTGTTTTCAGTTGCCACAAATCTGGTACTTGATTTGAGGAATAGTAATTACATCATCGGATATGGCTATTATAAAAATCGCTGGAATATCAATGTTAATTATTATCACTCAGCGGTCACATTTTACAGTTTGAGTAGTTTCTCAGGATCGTTATCACAAGTGCGATACCGTACGTATGGTCTGAATGGTATCTATAGTTATCCCTTCGATAAATTTACTCGTCTTGATTTAAGCACTTCTCTGTTAACAGTTACTCAGGATGTAAATGATTTGGATGCACTAGGAAGATTTGAAAACGAAGCTAAATCATTTTTGTATCCATCTGCTACGATTACCAGGGATCGTACCCGACCTGGCTTTATGACTCCATCTGGCGGACGCCGAATGGCTTTGTCAGTTTCTGGGAGTCCGGCGGTTGGGAAGGATATGCTCAGCTTTGTGTCAGCCATGACTGACTTGCGGCAATATGTTGGCCTGGGATATACCTATTCACTAGCCTTCCGCTTTTCTGGTGGAGCTTCAACGGGAAGAGATG
Organism: uncultured Chitinophagales bacterium; assembly: GCA_964640035.1. Lineage (GTDB taxonomy): Bacteria > Bacteroidota > Rhodothermia > Balneolales > CAYWCV01 > CAYWCV01. Next base: position 316 of record CAZXGO010000021.1, on the reverse strand, counting down.
CTCAAACGTACTTTTTAGGTGGCGTCCAAAATTGGATCAATTATCGATGGGATAATAACTCCATCCCCGATTATCAGTTAAGTGATATCATTTTTACTCAGCCAGCCTTGCCTATGCGTGGATACAATTACAATACACTTTATGGTAATTACTATGGCTTAGTCAATGCTGAGTTTAGATTCCCCTTGGTTGCAGCTTTATTACCTGGTCCAATACCCATTCTTCCTCTTTATAATGTAACAGGAGTAGCTTTTATCGATGCTGGAACTGCATGGGGTCTGGCTGACCCTAATAATCCAACTCAAAATTCTAGTTT
>CAZXGO010000020.1:0-29720 GCA_964640035.1 uncultured Chitinophagales bacterium | reverse complement strand
ATATTATACTGGTTCGGACATCCAAAGTCAACCATTATTTAGGACCACCTAGGTCCCATAACATAGCGACTTCTGGGTCGCGGAACCATATGCTCTTCCTGGGTATGTAGTCCCAGTCCAGTCTCTTCAATCCTTGTAGTCTGGCCCATTCGGTGACTTCTCGTATGCTCTGGCCCTGCCATGGGCGGATGGACCAGCCTTTCCTCTGTTCGCGGAGCCACTCGCTGACATCGGAGGGTGTTGGTGGCTGGTCCATCCATACTGTTCGCACATCTGGTCCGTAAACCATCTCCAGCACGGGCCAGGTGCGAGTCCTTGCCATCTTACTCGTCGGTGAGCAAGTTGGAGTATCGCTTGAAGAACTCGGGGAAGTTCTTCATCTTCTTGCGGTCGAACACTACCTTGTAGCTCTTGAGCACGGTGTGCGCACCCATGATCACCATCTCCGGTTCGAAGTTGGCCATCATGAACCCAAGCCAGTTGTCAGCAGCCGTGTTAAACTCGTCGGGCTTGCTGGAGCGTTTGGCATCTTCGTAGCGGGTACGGAGTTCATAGCACAGGCTAGTAGTCAGTGCCCAAGCCGCAGAAGGCTCTTTGGATTTGAACTCTTTGATCTTGCCACTGAGCACTTCGCTGGGGTCTGGCAAGTCCGCGGCATGCTTACGATGAGCCATGAACTTGATGCCAAGTCCTTCACCGATCAAGCCAGACACCATGTCAGTGTTGGCAGTCTCGGGCAAGTCATCGTCGATCATGTCCGACACGAAACTCCAGGTACGCGGAGTAGCGAACGCGCGATCGTGTTGCACTGGATCAAAGTTGTAGAGATCGCCCTTGAACTGTTTTAGGTAACCCACCACGTGCGGATGGATCTCGTTCATGATAGCCCACTTCTCCCAGTCGTCAAAGTCCACACGGATCTCCAAGTGGAAGAAGCGATTGGCCAGCGGACTGGGCATGCGATAAGTCACACCCTTGTCGCCCATGCGGTTACCCGCGGCGATGATGACCACGTTCTCGGGTAGCACATACGAACCCACTCGACGATTCAGCACGAGCTGATAAGACGCGGCTTGCACAGCCGGTGGCGCAGAGTTGAGCTCGTCCATGAACAAGAACACGATCTTGTGCTCGGCAGCGAACTCGGCAGATGGCAACTCGGCAGGCGGAGCCCACTTCATGGTATTGTCACCTGCGGAATAGTAAGGAACACCTTTGATGTCTGTGGGATCCATCAATGCCATGCGCAGGTCGATGACTGCCGCACCTTCGTACTCGGCAGCGATCTGGTTGACCATGTCCGACTTGCCTACACCCGGGGGACCCCAGACGAACACCGGACGGCGTTTAGCGATGGCACGACGTAATAGTGGTTTGCACTCGCTGATCTTTACCGTGCGAGTCTCGGTTTGTTGTTGACGACCCATTTGTGGCTCCTCTTTAAATGGTTGACAATAACATTATAGCAAAAAGGGTGGGGCGTGTCAACCCCACCCAATCTGCTTAGGCCGCTTGGGTTTCAGCGGTAGCGGCAGGCATGACCTGAGCGATGAACTCAGAAGCGTCGATCTCGGCCTTGGTCATGCTCTTGGGCAGTTCGACGAACTTGACATCGGTACAGCCAGCGCGCACCAGGGTGCGGGTGCGACGCTTGTCGTTGGTGTAACGGACGGCACCTTTGCCTTTTTTGTCCACGGCGTAGCCGACGAACTTGAAGGTCTCACCAGCTTCGATGGACTCGACAGCGGCAGCGATGGCTTTTTCAGTGACTTGCTTCGACATATACTTCTCCTTAGTGTGTGAGTGAAAGCGGTACTGGCCCGCTACAATTCCTAGTTTACTACGGCCCTAGATCCTTGTCAACCTTTATTTTGAACCTGGATCTCTTGCAGTCCTAGTATTATGCTGGATCACGAGCCAAAAGTCAACCTTTTTGACGGATTTGTAAGTCATTGATTTTATTGGAGATTTTTTGTGGCTTTTTTGCCACAATTTCGTGGGTTTTACGCTACACCGCTGAGATCGCGGGCTGTGCGCAGGACTTTGCTCAAGGTGTGGAAGTTGGTGCTCGCTAACTCTAGTAGGGCATCAGGTGGTCGGGTAGTGGTGCTGGCCAACCCAAACGCGATCTCGCCCATGTCCTGGAAGTACCTAGGGCTGGGCCATCGAGGTTGTTTGATCTGCCAAGCATCGATGAACAGGCATTCTTCGCCCACTGATCTCAGTATGACGGTTCTTTGTTCTCGGGGGAGTTGCTGTGCGGTCAGCATCTTGATGGCTATGGGTTCTTCCCATATCCTGGGATTCTCCATGTTCCTGGCCACGGAATGAACCAAGAAGGCTTCTAGATCAGACTCGAGATAAGTCTGGCTCTTGCCTTGGGCTTCCATGACCACTTCCCATCCGGCTTTGACATAGGATTGCCAGTACCGCATAGTGATATTTATCAGATGCCCTTGCGCGACCTGCGACTCAGACCGTCAAGCCACAATATCACATCGTCATTGACCAATCTGATCTCCATGGCGTCCTGCTCACCGAAGATGCGTAGATAACCATTGCCAAAGTAGTAAGGCCAGTCTAGATGATCTTGTAGGCCGATGAGGTGACCTGCCCGAGGATGCCATCCTGGTGGCATCTGGTAACTCCAGTGCTGGAATTCCTCGCGCATCATCTCCCAACCAAAGGTGGTCAGCCGTAGTCCGCGATTGCGACCAGGCTGGTAGTTCTTGAACAAAGAGTATGGAGTCACCTCTGTGGTAGCCCAGAGTTGGCTACGAGGTGCTTCTTTGAAATAGTCAGCGAGTCTTTGACCCAGATCCGTGTTCACTGATCTTGCGCCCTTGCTTGAGTTCGACGACCGTGAAGTCTTCGGTCTTGAAAAGTTTGTTCAAGCGATCGGCTAGATTGAAAGCGTGTCCGGGGTTGGAGAAACTCACCTTCTTGTATTTGGGTCCTGGATATGACACCAGGCTGTTCAGGGTACGCAGATTGATGGGTTTGTCTTGGTAGAACACCGCATAGATCGCGTCTGCACTCAGTACTTCCTCGGCTTTGTATGTCCGAGGATTGGTGTTCGTGAGTAGTATAGTTGGTTTTGGTCTGCTCATATCCTTGCTTTCTATGAGCATTTATTTATCAGAGGACCTGATTAACGTGTACTTTATTGCTGTCTATTCACGGAGAATCCTGTGCCAAAACTCACCACGCACGACGCTGAATTGTCCGCTAGCACGGTGGCTAGCATGGTCCAGCTGCCCGTGGCAGGGTTCACCCAAAGGCTCATGAGGAAGTTGGGTTCTTCAGCACCTTGCACGATGCCTGAGGCCAGCAGTTGTTCCTTGTTGCGCGAGATGTCTGCCTTCAGCACTGATGTTTGGTCGCAGATCCACTTAGATGACACTTCTGATGCCTGCACCGACCCGCCAAAGATCAAGGCCAAGAACAGCGCGGCCAGTAGCAGGTAAGTGATCTTCTTAGCCATAAGTCGCGCTCAGCCATTGGGTGTGTTGCTGGGCAGAGTCCACTGCTTTCTGTAGATTGTGCCGACCACAGAACTTCATGAAGTGCGGACCCACAGACGGTTTCGGTTGCGCCTGCACCGCAGTAGCGATGGTCTCGTCCAGGATGGTCTTGATGTTATCGGGCTGTGCCCGCAGGTCGATGATGCTACGGTTGCGTTCATAGTCGTCCTTGACTAGATGCTCGACGCCTTCGTGGTCGGTCCAGCGTTGTAGCATGAGGTTGTTCCACATGAAGCCGCGGTTGTCGCGATCCGAGTAGGCTTCCAAGAGTCCTACCTTGTTCTTGGTGCCTTTGGTACGCACACCCGGGAAGGCAGAAAAGATGTTGTCACTGACATCTCCGCGCATGCATTTCTCGAACAGCATCCACTCGGGATCTGGTGCCGGCTTGATCTCTTTGGTCTTCTTGTCGACCACACGCCGACCCTTGTCATCGAAGTATCCTTCGTGGGTGGTGAGGATGCCAGAGATGCCGTTGTAGAGTTGGACGTTGGGTGCGATCAGTTGTTCAAAGTCACTATCACTGCTGATAATGACATGGTTATGATCAGGATGCAGATGTATCCAACGAGCGATAAGATCGTCTGCTTCGACTTGCGGATGTTGTAACACAGAGACATTGGTTTTAGTAGCCAGGTATTCTTTGAACGTGTCAAAGCCTTCCCAAAAGGCTTTCTCTTCTTCTTGCTCTCGAGGAGTCAGTGCGGCACGCGCTTCGGCGCGCTGTGCCTTGTAGGGTTTGTAGACATCCTTGCGCCAACTGCGTCCTTCGAAACAGAACACGACATGGCGTCCTTGTCGCTCGCGCCATTCGCGCAAGATAGAGGCCAGGATGATGTGATAGCTCATGGCTACCTTTTCCTCTGGATCACCTTGGCGTACCACATGCCGGGCGCGGAAGAAAAGGTTAGCTGCGTCGACTAGAAGATAACTCATGCTGTCAGTATAGCATGATCAGCACACCAAAGTCAACTACTGTTTTTTGGTCCGCTGATTGGTGGCAGCACGGCCCGCTTCAGCGATGAAGTTCTGGTCCGCTGATTGGTCCTGGCTGATGTTGCGGCACAACTCAGTGAACCATTGATCCACCACTGCTTCGGGAGTAGGACCATAGTATCCGGCAGCGATGAGGTGCTTGACGAAGGCTGGATTCCATTCCAGTTCGAAATAACCTTGTTTTGGATCAGCCTTGTCAATGTGTGCTTTGACCACATTGACCCACGGCTCTGGACTGTCCTGCATCTTCTTGGCCGTGTTGGAACCGCGCTTGAACAGCTTTTTGATGGAATCAAACATATATTAACCTGCTTTCTTTTTCTTCTTCATCAACAACATAGCGAAAAGGCTACCTTTGCGCTTCTTGACTTTGACAGCACGTGATTCAGCGACTGCGTCGGTGAATGGCCAATAAGGAGTGAATCCAGCGTATCGCACCGATTCCACTTCTTGATTGATACCGCACTGTTCACATTCTTGATCGTCGGGGATGAGCTTGAGTTGAGATCCGCAGGCATGTGTCCAATGGTTTTTCATGACCGTATATATCATCTCTGCGACCTCATCGTACCGATAAAGACATCATGTGCCCCAGGCGTTCTTGAAAAGAGGCACTTGCAAGCGATCTGAATAGCGCAAGCCGTGCTTCATGGCCAACTCTGCTACCCTACGATTGTTCATGCTGTAAACAGTCTCAACACCACCCACGGGCATGAGATACACAGGACCGTTGAATCCAGCAGCACGATAGATGTCCGTGGTCTCCAAGGCTTCTTCGGCATCTGCTTCGGAGGCGATCACGAATTTGAGGTAAGTGTAGCCGACTTCTTCGTAGCCACACACCACTTCGGGCTGGATGGCTTCTTCGCGCTTCTCACCTGACACCGACAGCTTCGCGCTCACGGAAAAGGTCAATGCTCCATAGCCGCGACGTCCTCCGATGGTGCCTCGGGGATTCAGTGTCCAGTCCAGCAAGTATTGTCTCAGGTCTTTGCTCAATGCTTGGGTGCCGTTGGTCTCGAACGTGATCTCTTTCAAGGGCTGCATGACCTCGTGATCCAGTAATGCTGGATATGCTCGCTGCCAACCCAGCAGTGGTTCGCCACCGGTGATCACCAAGTGTTCTTCTTCCCAACGCTGATAAGGAAGCAGATCCACGATGTTCTGTGCCAAGCCATCGGTCTCTACCACCGGCGAGAGATCTTTGAATCTTGGGTCCCAGCTGGCATAACTGTCACAGCCGGTACTGACCAGCGGCAGCTCGCCATAGCTCTTGAACTCGCCGACCTTTTCAGCGATGCGATCGTTCTCGGTGCTGAGCTCTCCTGGTGGCATGCCAAAGCCGGCACATTTGAAGTTGCAACCAAACGTGCGCAGGAACACGCTGGGCACGCCCATGTAGCGGCCTTCGCCTTGGATGCTGTAAAATAGTTCTGCTACTTTGATCTTAGCCATATATGTTGGACCATTTCTTTAGTTTCTCTTTTTTACGCTCGATGGCTTCGCTGAGCCTCGAGCGATCGATGATACCTTGGTCTACCAAGATATCTACCATCGCCAACACATCGCCAATCTCCATCTCTAACATGGCGCTGTGTTGTTCTCCAGTCTTATAGTGTACACTATCTAGACCAAAACGTCTACACTTGCTGACTTCCACAATGACCTCAGCACACTCTTCTTGCAGGATGCCTAGGGTCTCTGCCGTTCTCTCGTTCATAGTTCTATCACCGTCATTGGATCCCATTCTGTTTCTTCTCCATAGCCCACATAACCCCGAGGGTTGCAAAACACTCGAGTATCACCCACCATGTAATCAGTGAAGTTGTGTACATGACCATGCGTCCACAGCCGGATCTGTGGCCGATCCAAGATGAACTCGCTGAGGTCACTGGCATAGCCGCCGTTCATCTCGCGTTCTTTCACATACTTGGGATGTATGCTTTGGTAGGTCGGTGCATGGTGTCCCACTACCACCACCTTCTGGTCTTTGGCAGCGTCGATGACATCTCGGAAATAAGCCATGGTCTGGGCATGCCGTTCCATGGTATGCGTGGGACGGAGTTTGGTGTAGCCTTGGCGATCATTGCGGATCACTCGATAGTCGTTCATCCGGTCTGCTAACACACGCTGCGTCAAGGGATCACCACGATTGCAGTCGGTCCATACAGTGGCACCAACGAACATGACATCATCGATGACTCGAGTCTCCTGCTCCAGGAACGAGATGTTGGGAAAGCGATTACATCCTGTGCGTAGGTCATCCAAGGACTCATAGAACTTGCCGTGATAGAACTCATGGTTTCCTGCCACATAGATCACATGAGCGAAATCCTGGCTCACGCGAGCAAGGAAGTCATGGAAACGCTGGGCAGCCTGTTGCCTACGACTCGCCACTTGTGCATTGATGAGATCTTGCAGGCTCGAAGTGTCCGGAGAGTAGGCACGCAGGTCGTGAGCCAGCAAGATATCGCCGCTGAGTATCAAGACATCGGTGCCACCAGCGTTGGGGATGGTGATGTCTTCGAACTCTAGGTGTAGATCAGATACGACCTGGATCTTCATCGTCGGCTTCTAATCTAGCGATAGGGTGTAGGCCATGCGTGGGTATACCATCTTCGTCGACTATGGCGAAACCGCTGAACACGAATCCAGCACCTTTGCAGAACTCTTCGAACATGCGCAACACTTCAGTGAGTTCGCACTGGCCATGCTCTTGGATCATCTTGCGATGTCCGTCGTCGTAGTAGAATAGCCATTGCGGTTCGATGGGCGTGATGCGCATCTGCCGATCATTGCCTTCGGCGAGGTCTTTGACGATATGGTCCCATACTGATGGCTTAGACATATCTTTCCTTTATCGAGTTTTGCGACACCACCATGATTCCCAGGGGAAATCCACCCAGACATCATGCTCGGCTTTGTTGATAGTCTTGCCCGCGAAGTCAGCATCTTCGGGGCTGGATTCATTGTCTACCAATACTGCAAATTTTACACTGGTATGCCAGTATCTGTCAACGAAATCAGGACATGTTACTGCCACGGCGCTGGCCCAGTCTTCCTTGATCCAAGCCTGTGTGGCACCCGAATCGTTGATGTCATCGACGATCAGGATCTTTTTGCCGTCTAACACGACTTCGGGTGCCCATAGGAGGCTTTCCGTATCAGGATTGTCGCGCAAGCTGACCTTTAGGCTGTCATGTGGCACGCGCAGATAATGGCTCAGCATCACAGACACAGGAAGTCCTCCACGATCCAATCCAATGATCAGATCAGGCCTCCAGTTTGACAAGTGTATTTCCCTAGCGACGGCAAGCGTCATGTTCTCGACGTCTTGCCAAGATAGGCTCCATTTGTCCATCATAGTTCTCCGTCGTCGAGGCTGCGATCGGGGCCGCTGAGCAGTCGCTCCATGGCCTTGTATTCGTCGTAGAGTTCTTTGAGCATGGGATACTTTTCATGCATCTGGAAGTTTGGTGTCAGGATCAAAAGCCGCTCCTTGATGTCTCGCAAGGTTTCGGCTAGTTCTTTGAGATCGATGTTGGTATGCGTGGTCGAGGAATCAGCGAAACTGAAACTCGACCCGTAACTCGATGGCAAGGTTATCGTGTCGATGCCGCTGGTAGTGAAGTCGAACGCCATCGTCGTACCAGCTGCGGCATAACAACTATCGTAGCTGCCGAGATCTATGGTGATAGAGTTTTCGTCACTGTAATCAGTGACTGGCTTTTGATCCTTGTCATCCATTTTAACTCCGTTTGCAGTTGTTGACGATGTTCATGAACTCGACCCGCACTGATGGGTCTGCTTTGAACACACCGCCGAGTTTGCTGGTCACTGTGCTTGAACCAACATCTTCGACGCCGCGGCTCTTGACGCAATAGTGTTGTGCGTCGATGACCACAGCGATGTCGTCGGTCTCTAGGATGTACTGCAGGGCGTGATAGACTTGCTCAGTGAGTCGCTCTTGGATCTGAGGACGCTTGCTGAAGTACTCGACCACGCGATTGATCTTGGAGAGACCCAGGACCTTTGCTTGGGGATGTAGGCCACGGTGGCCACACCGTCGATGACCACGAAGTGATGTTCGCAGTTGCTCTGTACGTTGACGTTGCGCTCGACTACCATCTCATCGTATTTCATCTTGTTGTCGACGGTGGTACACTTGGGGAACGCTTCGTAGTCCAAGCCCCAGAAGATCTCGCCCACATACATCTTGGCCACACGCTTGGGAGTCTCGATGAGGCTGTCATCGCTCAAGTCTAGGCCCAAGGTTTCCATGATGTCCTTGAACTTGCGTTCGATGATCTCGATCTTATCTGTGCGGCTGAGGTTGTTTGAGATGGTGGGAGTTTCCACTCCGCATTTGACAAGGTGCTCGTGTACACGAAGACCTAATTCTGGATCACATTTAGTTTTGTTGAAGCTCATTTACTTCTCCTTTCAAAGCATCTATCGTATATGCTCAACGCAAGCCTAGGGCCTGATTTAGTGTTACCTTTGTGTAACAGGGTTATTTATCACTTCCCTGCGTTGACAAGGGCTCATTCGAATCATAAACGGCTACTTCACCTGGCCAAACCAGGAGGAACAGCATCATATCCTCCCTGCGCACGAAGTCGATCCATGTAGTGACACGGAAGTGCAGGGTATCGTCCTTGACTTTGCCGAGCCAACGCCAGTTCCAGGGTTGGTTCTTGTAGTCCGTGGCTTCCCATCTGCGACCGCAGTTGTCCATGAGCCAGTGCCGCATCCGTTTCAACTCGTTTACGGGCATCGCTACCTTGACTCTGTTCATAAAGGCTTCTTGGTAGTCAGGACCATACCAGCGATACGACCTTCGTATTCATCGATGGCGATGCGTGTCATGGTCACCGGTGTCCCATTGATGGCGACTCGCAGCACGTTGTCGTCTTGCCGGAGTACATAGGCTACGATCTCTTTTTTGGTGACTTCGTTATAGACTTTGACTGAACCTTGATTCATGATTTAGACTTGAAGAATTCTGACTGTTGTAGTTCCTGCCAACCACCGATGACTTGTCCGTCGATGATGATCTGTGGCACGGTCCTGGCTGTGGGCACGCGCTCCAACAGCATGTCTCGAGTCACGTCATTGTGACCGATCTTGAACTCCACGAACTCGAGGCCCTTGCTGGCGAACCAACGCTTGGCCATGTCACAATAGGGACAGTTGTCCTTGCTCCATACTTCGATACTCATTTTTCCTCCTTGGCTGATTCGGCTTCGTAAACTCGTTTGCGTAGATTGCTAGAACTGAAACTGTGATCTCGACCGTTGAAGTAGAGGTCGATGTCACGCTTGTGGCAGATCTCGCGACCAGTGAATTCTTTCCCTTCATACTCTACACCCAATATGCGCACGTTGATGGGCAGCATCAGCAACAGGTCTTCTAGGTCTTTTTCGGTGTTGTAGACCCAGATCTCGTCGACGAACTTGCAGCCTTTGAGCTGCATCTGCCTTTCCACGATGCTTTGCACTGGCTTGTTCTTGGAGGGACGATCCAGCGTTGGGTCATTCTGTAGTCCAACGATGAGATAGTCGCACTGCGTCTTGGCTTCTTGCAACATGGCGATATGGCCAGCATGCAGGAGGTCGAACGTCGAGCAAGTGAATCCTATCTTCATAGATCAACCCTCCGCTACGAACTCGACAGGTCGTGCCAGGACTCTTTCATAGTTCTTGTAAGAGTCAGAGCCGTACCAGTTCCACGCTGTCTGGATGATGTTCTCCAGGCTGCTGTGTTCAGGACGCCATAGTGTTTGTTTTTGGAACTTGGTGGCATCCGCTGTGAGGCTCGCAGGATCTCCGTCACGCCTGGGACCGAAGGTCAAGTCGACCTTCCTGCCAGTGACGCGTTCCACGGTGTCAACGATCTCGCGATTGCTGTATCCTGACCCTGTGCCTAGATTGAAGGCCTTGTGTTCGCCAGCAGTGGCCACATCGATGGCGGCCAAGTGCGCATCGGCTAGATCCGATACATGGATGTAGTCTCTGATGCAAGTGCCGTCGGGAGTGTCAAAATCGTCGCCATTGATGGTGAAGGTCTCGTTGCGTAACATAGACTCCATGATGCGAGAGATGAGGTGTGTGTCATCTTTCTCGTTGCCGTGTCGTGCTTGAGTGTCAGCACCGCAGGCATTGAAATACCTCAGAGACACAGCACCATGTCCATAGGCACGAGCGCAGTCCGCCAATACTTGTTCGGCCATCCACTTGCTGTGACCATATGGACTACAAGGTGCTCCGGCTTGGTCTTCAATTAGTGCTTGACCGCCAGTGGGGTTGCCATATACTGCTGCTGAACTGGAAAACACCACTGGTCCAGACCAACCTCGCTTTGCGAGTTCTCTCATGAGCACAGCAGTCTCGCCCACGTTGTTGTGATAGTAGATGCCAGGATCAGCAACACTGGCTCCTACTAGACTGGTACCTGCGATGTGGATGACTGCTTCGCATCTTAGATTGACCACCGAGTCGATGAACTGGTTGCAAGTGAACGCACCATGCACGAACAGATTCACATTGTCTCGGAGATGGTTGGGTTCTTCGATGAGGTCGCAACCAATGACAGCATATCCAGCTTCCTTGAGTCGCAGTACAGTATGTCCTGCGATGTATCCATTGCTGCCTGTGACAGCGATCCAACGATAGTTAGGCCAGGTCATCCGAAAAACTTCCTAAATGATTCAGGCAAGCGAGACTTGATGGGTTCCCAGATCATGCGCTCGATGTTGCCGATGAAGGCTGGTCTAGGAACCAGCCAACCGACGATGATGCCCACGATGAACTCCATCAGTATTTGGCTCCTGCCACATGGTCACGATAGCGATTGCCTGCGCGGTTCCACTGCTCGCCTTGGCCAGTGATGATGTCTACTACTCGATCCACTGTGCCATCGTTCCAGTTTGAGATCTGACCCATGCGTGGGTGCGGATATTTCAGCAGTCCTTCTAGTTTGGCAACTGCGTCATCCATGCTCCAAGGAACATAGAGCCGATCAGGATCATTGGCAAAAGTTTCAGGAAAACTACGATAAGCAGGATATAGAACATTACAACCAAGAGTGTCGGCTTCGGAGACGGTGTTGCTGACCCAGTCTTGTAGAGCACAATTAAATAATACGCGAGTATCATTAAGCAGATCGTAATAAGCATTCTTGGTCAACCCATCATAGATTTTCAACTTGCCTGCCGCTGCCATGCTCTTGGCACGTTCCACATACTCGGGATTGTTGCTACGCAGAGCACCACCTTGGAACACAGCGAACTCTACATCAGGATTGGTAGCTTGCACACGCTCGGCCAAGTCCATGAAGAACCCAGGCTGCTTCTCTTGGTCGAATCTAGCAGCGAATCCCACACGCATCTTGCGCTCGCTGAAGGGTCGGATGTTTGACTTTCCGCCTACTCGCTCCAGCACTTCCCCTTTACCGAAAGCCAAGCCTGAGATGTTGTAGATAGGAGCGGTCCAGCCAGCGATGCGCATGTGTGCCACCATCTCTTCGTTGGTGGCCAACACCGCTACGTTGGGGATCTGGTTCACCATCTTCTCATAAGTCGACATCCAGCCTGCCATGCCCCAGACATGTACGAAATCATCTGGGTCGATAGCCTGTGCAAGACAGCGAACAAATATCCTAGGGCGCTGAGACTCAGGCACTTGATCAAGAATATAAGGTAAGCTCTCGATACCGGGCTGGAACATGTCTTCAAAATAGATAACATCTTCATTGGTGACCTCCCCATTGCGCATCATCTGCACCAGATTCATCATCTGGCTCATAGAGAAATAACTGCGACCGTGTGCGTCAAGCACTTGTCCCACAGAGATACTCTGTGTGTTGTCGATGGTGTCGCCAGGCACATAGACCACATCTAGCCCGCGACGATCGAACACACGTCGGTTCCATTCTGTGAGTTGTAGAGTATAACGAGCCTCATATGATTCGAGGCCCATGTAGAACAGTTTACGCATGATGTTCCTTACTTGAAGGGCCACGGACTCTTGTATAGTCCGACGTGGATCTTTAGGACTTTGGCAGTCCGATCCGGTGTGCCCTGCACATGGAAGGTGTACGTGAAGCTCTTGGAACCAGTGTCGGGGTGCGCTCTCAGTTCCGGTGCTTCCACGCGGAAAGAATGGATCATGCGCTCGCTGACTAGGTCTCCGAGATACTTCTCATACATCTGCACAGGTAGCATGGCCAACTGTTCGGTGAGCAGCCCATCATAGTACTCTGAGATCTTCAAGAGATCAAACTTGATGTGCGCTAGGTTGAGGCTTGTGCGGCGATTGTAGTAACCGCGGTTGTCAAAACGAACTTGCTGTCGTGGGCTAATCGTACTGTCGTAAGCAGCCATTCTCTCCATCCTCTGAAACTTCGATCCATACAGATCGATCTGGGTAATGTGCGATGATGATCTTGTACAGATCTTCTGCGATCATCTCGCACGACTTGTAATCCAACTCCAACGTCTTCGAGTCATACTGCTTCTCGAGCCAACGCTTGAACTGGATGAACTCCACATCGCGGTCGTCGTGGAACACTTCCAACCAGACCTTGAAATGGAATATGTGACGATGTGGGTATGCCAAGAAACTCACATCGTATTCGTCACCGCTGGCCAGTTTAGGGTCTGTGCCTGCGGCTGGATATCTATGGATGCCTTCTTTGCGGAAGGTCACCCAGATCATGTCTTTAGATGCCATCGCGATCGTTTCCTTCGTCTGCTAGGTATTTGTTGGCTTTGAGGTAGATCCAAAGTTTCCAGTCGATAGACTCGAGTAGAGCTATCATCCTGTCCATCTTTTCTTCCAAGGCTTTGTTCGCCTCGTCCATCATTTGACCTCTAAAGGTTTGTCTTGTTGATAGGCCCGCCAATCGGTGAAACGATCACGATCCATTAGATCTCGCAAGGACCAGCACCATACACCTGGATTGGTCTTGCGGAAACCGATGTCATCGATCTTGACGGTGGTGTTATAGTTAAACAATCTAGTGTAGGGTAGTTTGACCGAAATCATAGGAATGAACAGATCATTTTCTACCAAACCGCCTTCGTGCAAACATCCGATCTGATCCGTGGAGAGATCCAAGGTGCAAAGGTAGCCCATGTGCATGAAATGATTGATCATGTCTTCCCAGGCTTGCCAACCTTCAGCGTCATTATTACCAAGGTCGAAGCTCTGATTGGCACCAAAGTAGATGTGCTGGATGTCATCACCCAAGGCCTCGGCGATCTTATCAGTGGATTGTAATCCAACCACGAACAAGGTCTTGAGACCGTGTGCAGGACTGTGCTCTACTTCGGTGCCCACGAAGAACTCCACGTCCTTCTGCGAGCCACCTTGGTAATCACGCTCGTTGATCATGCTGCTTTGACCTCTTGTTCCAGTGCTACCAATCTTTCGTCGTCAGGATCATCAAAGTCACCAGCTTCAGCCATGTCAGTGATGATGTCGTCGCCGGATGTCTCGAAGATGTCGTGTACTGCTTCAGCACCGCTCTTGCGAGTCCTACGGCCTGAGAACTCAGCCAGCAACGATTGGCATTCATCCAAGAGTTGCATGGGATTCTCGCTGGCGAACACTTGATCCACCAACTCCATGACATAGATCAAGTTGCGTGGTACCCACAGATCCATCTGACCTTCTTGGCTGCGCTGCTTGGTACGGCGCCATTCTCTGGGATCAGGGCGATTACGCAACCAAGCCACATCGGCTAGAGCATTGGCTCGCTGTACTGATTCGATGTGCTGGTAGACGTTGTGACCCATGATCATGCTGTAAGAGAACGTGTCCCAAGACGTCTTGGCCACCTTACCAGTCTTGTTGGCTTCACCGGGCTTGTAGATACAGATATCACCCATGGTGAGTCTCTCGCCGATGGGACTGTTCCATGCCCAGGGGATCGTGCTGCCGCTGAGGCCGCGGTCGTCCACGCACTTCTCCATGACATAGGTGAATCGGTCATTGCTGTGTACGTGTTGGGTGTAGGCCAGACCGTAGGCAGTGGCCACGAATGGGCTCGCGCAGTCATATGTCAGCATGAGGTCTGGGTTCACGTGCTTGCGCAAGGCGCGTTGTACCGCTGTCAGGAACACAGCGAACTCCAAGCGGCTGGTACCCAAAACGTGGATCACATCGCGCTGACCGCGTTCCAACATTTTTTCATCACGCATCTGGATCAGCCTGCGTAGCAAGAGGTGTGCGTCTTGCATGTTGTTACCACCCATGGCCCAACCTTCGAACGGGAAGTGCTTGACATGGTCGTACCAGATGTCGGCTTCTTGGTTGTTGCTACCTTGTAGCACGTTCAGGAACTTGGTCTTGTGTTGTCTATTCTTCAAGAACCATGCGTTGTTGTAAAGAGTACCATCCAAACACTCTTGGAAGCTCTTTAGTCCTGTGCGCTCGTTGAGTGGTGGACGGGCAGCCCAGGTCGGGATATCCAGCACCATGCTGTAGTCTGCGGTGTGTTCCAACCAACCCAAGATAGCACCACGTGTCTTGTCTGCGGAACCGATGTAGCCAGCGTCGCCAGGCTTCTCCATGAAGTGTTCCCAGTCAAACTTGATCACGCCCTTGGCGATCTGGAATCCACCTGAGTCACCCAGTATGAACGTGTTCTTGCGATCACGCTTCTGGATCATGCTTTCGTCAGTGTCAGTCTTGTTGAGATCCAACTGCGCGTGACCTGCCGAGTACAAGGCATAAGGATAATAGTAGTAAGCCGCTTCCTTGTTGAGGAAGTTCATGCCCTCGATACCATTCTCGAACTCGCGCGGTACGCGACTGGCCGGGATGGAACCCGGGTTGTTCTGTTCCTTGCTGATGACGTTGTTGTAGAACGTCGAGATGCTGGGCAAGAACACAGCATAGTCGCTGTTCCTAGCCCATAGATCTACCCGGGTCTTTTTATCGAGACTCATCTTTATCCTTGTGCCATCACTAGGTATTCGTAAGCGATCACGCCCGAATCAAACTCGATCCGTGCTACCTTTTCACTGATGCTGACAGTGGGTGTGCCCTGGCTGGCAGTTTTGAGAGCCAACACGAAAGCACCAATGGGGAACATCACTGGACGCTTGAGCGTCTGTGTGGTGTCCGCGAACACGAACTTGCCACTGTGGCCGCCGCCGGCTGCACCACCCAGGGTGAACACCAGTTTGCCATTCTCTGTGGTCACTGTCATGTTGGGGTCGATGTTGGTGTAAAGTCCAGCACGTGTGGCCAGTTCAGAGATCTTGTTGGCGGCTGGCTGTACCGTGACATCCCACGATGTGCCTTTGAAGTTGCGGCTCTTGGTCTTCATGAGGTTGGTGGGTGTCAGACGATAGTGGTCGTTGTTGCCGTTCTTGTCTGTGAACACCAAACGATCCACTTCGCTACGGCTGTTGGTGCCAGCGTCGACTTTGGCATCTTGCTCTTTGTAGAGATTGGTGATACCTACCAGGAAACCTAGATTCAACATGCCGTACTGCTCAGGCAGATCCTCGAAACGCTGAGGAGTGCTGGCGAGCACCGTGAGAGTGTTGTCTTCGGGATAGGCCGTGAACTTGGTCTTGTCGGCTTCGCGCTCGACTAGGATTTCTTCGAACGTGCCCAAGGAAGCGATGTTCTTGGCTACGTCTAAAACGATGTCTTTAAGCATAAGGATCTCCAGTTATGTTGTTGATTATAGATTGATTTAGGCGGATTGTCAAGGTGTGTCTAGTCAAAAAGGTCATCTACAAAACCTCTGTCTTTACTTAGATTTAGGTCCCAGTCTAGTACGCCCAAAAGGTTCTCCACTTTGGAATCGATGATGGTCTCCTCCATGGCTTCATGGTCGAATGGCATCTCTTTGAACCACTTTGGCAGATGCATCTCGTCGATGGGGTAGGCTATGGATGTGATCTGCAAGGGATTGGACCTAAGTTTGCATACGATGGCTTTCTGTCCGTCCGTGATCTCCATGCTACGATTGTCGGAGAACGCCTCTCTGAGCCGATTCCAATGGATCGCTGCCAGGGCATGGCCCACTTTACACTTGCCGGTCTTTCTATAGACCGCGGTGTGCTGTGTGAGATTGTTGATCCGCTTGGGCGTGCCCTTCTCCCATCCGGGCCGGTTTCCAAATTCGATACGGAACTCTTTGACCCTCTCCATGACCTCATGCTGGTCCTTGCCTTCTAGGGTCATCAGCAGGATCTCTTCCAAGAATCTCTGCATGAACTCTGGCGTGTCTGCTCGCTTGAGATCCAAGCCCATGGCCTTGACTTCGCCAGGGCTGCCCTTGACATCTTTGCGCTTGCCTTCTTTGTCGAAGATCAACACGGCATAACGCTTCTTGGTCATGTAGATGCCTTTGGATGCCACCACTTCTCGACCCGCTTTGATGATCTCGCCTAGGTTGGCTGGACAGTTGCAGGCTTCGGTCATGAAGGCAGCGAACGTACCGTTGACTTGTTCGGCCACTGTGTCGTAGATCTCGATCACGCGGTCTCTGCTCCAGTCTATCTGGCCAGCGTCGATTTGGCTCTTGAACAAAGGATATGCAGAGAAGTACACAGAGTCAGTGTCACCGTAGATGATGGAATCGCCCTTGTGATCCTTGACGCCAGTGAACATCTCGTTGACCGCACCTGCCATGTGTCTAGCGATCAGCCTGCCTGTGAGCGTGGTACTCTGACCCAATCGCATGTCGAAGAATCTTGAGCCTACGTTCAACAAGGCGCCGTAGGCCGAGTTCAGGTTAATCTTCTTGACCAACTGCCGCTTGTCCCAGTACTCGAACTCTTTGTCGTCCTTGGCTTCCTTGGCTTTCTTTTGTAGTTCTTTACGTTCAGCGTACCAGCGTTCCAGCAAGCCTGGGATGATGCCTTTCTCGCTGTAACTGAAGATGGTGCCATTGCCCGAGATCATCAAGGGCTGACCACCGTGGAAGATGAAGTCATAGACTTCGGCGCTCGACATCTCGCTGCTGGTGCCATCGCTCCAGTCCACGATCTCAGTCTGCCCTGGATCGCGAGCCATCACGCTTTCATATTCATAGCAGGCGAACTTGCCCTCCCAGAACTCAGCGACGCCTTTGCCGGCTTCCGCGTATTCGCGTATCTCTGCCAGCGTCCTTACCTGCCTGACTTGGCCGATGATGGTCTCAGGACTCATGTTGAGCGCACGGATCACTGATGGATACAGACTGTTGATGTCCATGGAGCCGATCCACTCATGCATGCCTTTCTTGGGCACAGCCACGTATGCACCTGCAGCCGCGAAGTCGTTTTCTTGGTCTAAGCGTTGGCGATCTGGAACTACCAGGCCGCGGTCATGTGATTCGTTGATCAAGGCTTGGTCCGTGACCGCCACTGCCCCCAGCGTGGCTCTCAGTCCCACTGTGTTGGCATGTGCGATAAGATTGGTGAGGTCGATGAACTTGAGCTTGGCGTCGAGTTTCTTTAGCAGTATGACGTCTTGCCTGTTATACGCGATGAACTTCTCGAAGTCGTTGTTGTAGAGTTGATCCAGGGTGCCTTCGTAGGGTATCTTTTTCTCACCGATCTCGTACTCGCCGATGAAGTCCAAGCGATAGGTATGCATCTCGTGATAGTTGTACTTGCGATACAGTTCGAGATAGTCCAAGTGTACACGACCGATGGTGTCAAAGGTCTCTAGGGTCTTGCCGTACTTTTCAAACTCGCGGCGTTTGGGGAACTGGTTCCAGAGGCACATCCTGCGGGTGTGATCCTTACTGAGCACCCTGGATATGCGATTGGTGATGTAAGGGATATCATAGCCCTCTGAGTTCCAACCGCTGAGGATGTCTGCGTCTTCGATCAAGGTCAGCCACATCTCCAACATCTCAGCATCAGTGTCGCAGAGTATGGTATCCTCGAATCTACCAACGATGGTCTCGGCTTCTTCTTGGCTCATGCCTGCGGGCTTGACCGCCAGCGTGATGGTACGATCCAGCCAACCCAAGTGAGTGGTGATGGCAGTGATGGGATTGAAAGGATCGCTGGGGTCCGCAAAGCCCTTGCTTTTGTCGAAGGCTGCTTCGATGTCAACGAATGCTACATGTAGGTCTGGTGCTTCTTGTCCTTTGTAGTTTTCTTCTAGGCAGCGATTCAATGGACGATAGTCGCTTTCGCAGAGGCGGCGATGGCTGTACACGCGTCGCTCTTTGTCAAAGGACTTGGCGTTGTTCACCATCACGCGACTCACGCGATTGCCAGCGATGTCTGAGTACTTGCCCTTGCTGTCAGGATAATAGAAGATGTATCTGGCCGGATACTCGCGGAGCACTCTTTGGCCGTCTACTCGTTCTACTACATGGACTATCTCTTTGGTCTTGTCGTGGTATGCGTCTACGAACATCAGTAAAACAGTCTCTTGATGATGATATCTCGCACGGCTTCTGGGTCCGACTCGATACCTAGTTGTTTGTTGGTATTGATGACCGCGTTGGTGAGGTCATCGATGTTGAAGATGCTGTTATGTATGTCCAAGAAGCCTGAGCATTGTGCCGAAGAGTAAGCCTCTGGTCCCCAACCCATGACATCGTAGAGGAAGTGTCGATAGGAAGGAGTGCCGTTTTCGCTGAGATACGAATCATTGATCCGCCGCATGATGGCGCAGAAGGCCCAGAGTTGTTCTTCGCTGCTGAGATTGTTCCAGAAAGTCTCGCTGAGTTGGCGCTCGTGTTCGATGGCAGCGACGAAGACTTCTCGGGCACGTTCCCATTCCTCGGATCTTTGTATGTCTTTGGGGCTTTTGTTTTCTTCGCTCATATCCTCGATCCAAACCTTAGTCTGAACATTATAACAAACTCTTCGGCTTCTTGCAAGTTCTTAAACTGCCAAGTGTCATAGGATATGCGTCGTCCACCTGAGTTTTCTTCGGCCCAGTCTATCTCTGACTTGGGATCCTGTTCGGGATCTATCTTGGCAGGTTGGTATTTGGTCTGCACCAGGCGCACGGTCATGCCCCAGTGTACCCGCTGTTCGATCAAAGGCTCGTGTATCATGCGCCGAAAGTCAAGTTAAACAGAGCCACTTCTTCTCGACTCTGGAACATGATCCTGCGTTTGCCTTCGTACTTGCTCCAACACCAGTGCGGATTGTTGGTGCTGGGCATGTAAGATCCGTGTACCACGGGTTGGGTGTCATGATCCAGGATCCACTCGTCGAGTTCTTTGCTGGGTCCCCAAGTCTCCCAACACCAGTTCCGGACCAAGTGGAATCCATTCTCTCCGGACCTTGGCAAGTCTACGAAATACTGGAAGTATTCATGACCAGTGTATCTGCGATCAGTCTTCTTGGGTCGCGCTTTCACGTGTTGATCGTCAGCATAGATGATCCTCCAGCCTTTGTGGTGAGAAAGGTATCTGCGTCTCATGCTTCAGGAAAGAAGATACGAAACTCGGCGAGTTTATCTCGATGCCAACGCAGGGTCCAGATCTTCAAGGTCTGTTCCCAAGGGCGTTCGTCTCTGGCCAGCCATGTCCAGTCCCAACTCCATCCTTCTCGGCCAATGTTTTCGTCTAGCCAGGGCTTGATGTGTTCGCTGGGCGATTGGTCCCAGCGTAGATCCCCAAACGGTAGTGTGACGCTGACCGTAGGCATCATCCTCCACCAAAGGTCGCGTCGCCAAAGCCGCCAAGGTCTGATCACGCTGAGATAGAACCAAAGTTCGGCTGCGCGTAGGTTGAACCAGTTATTGCCCATGTCGCTCCAAGGTAGCATTCAAATGGTCTAGGTTGGCACAAGTGTACCATTGGTACTGTGCTGCCATGTTGTTGGGCAAGGATTTCTCTGTGATAGGCACCCCAGTCTCGAGGCTGACTTCTTGGGCGATGTCACGGAATGATCTAGTTTCTCCGGATCCGATGTTCCAGACACCTGACTCGGGTATAGACAAGAACTTTTCCTGTACTTGTATCACCCGCTCCACAGGTACGAAGTCGCGCAAGGGTTCTCGATCACTGACATATAGTGTGATGCTGCCACTTTCGGCTTGACGTCGGAAAGCGGTGTGGGGACTGGGTTGAGGCTTGTCTCCTTCGTCGGATCCGTACACATTGAAGTACCGGAATCCTTGTGCCACGGTGCTGGTACTTGGGTTGGCCTTGATGTAGCGTTCAGTGAGGTACTTGCTCCAGGCATAAGGACTCTGTGGGTCCACAGGGCCGTCTTCGCGGAAATGATCTGTGTTGCCATACACGCTGGCTGAACTAGAATACTGTAAGTTGGTTCCAGAACGCCGACATTGATCATAGAGCCAGACAGTGAAGTCATAGTTCATGCCCATGATCTTGTCGACGTCTTTCTCCGTGGTAGAACTGATGCCACCAAAGTGCAACACCCAATCGTAGTTCTCGACTGTGGGTCGTTCAGTGGGATGCCAATCGTAGGTGTCGACTTGATGGCTCTGCGAGAAATGTCGCACAGCATGCCCACCGATGAATCCACGATGCCCTGTCACAAGGATGCGCATGCTGCCTCCACATCTGCTCGAGACAAGGTGTAGGTACCAGGATGGCGCACAGCGATGGCGCTGGCAGCCAAGCCCAGTTCCAGGGCTCGCTCCATGTAACCATAAATCAGCCAGCCTGCGGTCATGGCGGCCAAGAACGTGTCTCCGGCACCGCAGACGTCATGCACATCCACTGCTTTGGCATTGAATCTCAGATCACCATACATGACACCATCTTCGCCGAGCGTGACTACGGTGTCGCTGTGCATGCTGGTCCGTGCTTCCCATTCTTTGCGATTGATCTTCAATGTCACGCCTTCCAATGCTGCGAGGTCTCGCATCTTGGTGTCCATGAAGATGCGACACTGGGCATGATCCACGATGTCTTCGACCAAATCTACCGTGACGCTGCCTTTGTTGTAGTCGGATATCACTATGGCATCGTACATGCTGAGATCATTGGGTGCCTTGACTGGGTCGCTGCGACGATCCGAGTCCACGCGCAACAAGCATCGCTTGGTCTTCTGATCCATGTATCTGTTCTTGATGCTAGTGCGATTGCCATACAAAGTATCGACTTCGCAACCAAACGCTCGCAAGTTGGCCTCGACGTTGCCGGCCATGCCGGGCATTTCATCGCTGTGATCGAGATCTAGGATCGGGACCGGAGCTTCGGGATTGAAGTCTCGGCAACGCCCCCAGTGATAACGATCGATGGCCAAGTCGCCGATCAACAAGATCTTCTTGTGCTCAAGCATCCATTTTCCTGATGATGTCTGTGGTGGAATATCCTGTCAATCTAGGATAGTATATGATACGTATGCCTGACCGATCACCGATCACAGGCCGTCCTTGATAGTCGCTGCCTTTGACCATGATATCGCATCTGCCGATGAGATCCAACAGCTCTTGGTCAGTGTTGAAAACCTCCACTTCGCTCACGCATCGCAAGTTGATCAGCATCTCAGCACGGCTCTGCTGATTGAACACTGGCCGACCAGGACCTTTGAGATTGCGCACGCGATCGTCGCTGTCGATGGCCACCAGCAAGTGATCTCCTTGTGCTCGGGCATAGTTCAAGAGACACAGGTGCCCGTGGTGCAGGACATCAAAGGTGCCATTGACGATGACGCGGTTCATAGGTCGCGCAGTCGTTCCAAGGTTTGGTCGATGTCTCGATGCTGTATAGCGATGCCACCAGCAGCTTGCCATTCTTCGCAGTTGCTGGTCCGGTCATCGACCAGTATGTCGCCGGGTCGGCAATGCACATGTTTGTCTTTGCTGTAAGGGCCAAAGTGTACGGGGATGTCAGGGTAGTAGGCGTCGACCCATTTCATCTTGTCATAGAAGGCCCAAGGCATGTCATTGTCTTTGGGTATAGCAGTCAAGAACAATAAATCCCAGTCATGACGCATGGTCAAGATCCTGCAAGTCTGTACCAACAAGTCAGCGTAGGGCGTCTTGGGTAGATCTCTGTACAGCCTATGATTCGCTGCCAAGAGGTCCCAGACTTCGTCGGGATAGACGCCACCCGACGGTGCTAGACCAAATCTCTCATAGGCATAACCGTCAAAGTCAGCCACCACACCATCCATGTCAAGATACAATGTGGTCATAACTGGCTGTCTCCGGGCCGGATGCGGTAGTTGTCTTCCACTGAATCTGCAGTAGACACTTCGATGATGGTACCAGCCTCCACGCAGATCAGTTGATGGGGCAGCAGCGGGGGATTGTGCCAGACATCGCCAGTGTTGAGTGTGTGCTCGTGCTCTTCGCTGGTCTGTGTATCAATGTAGACCACACGGAAGACTCCACTGAGCACATACCAAGTCTCGTCCTTGTCGGCATGGAAGTGCATAGAGAATCTGGCATCTTTGTCAAAGTGCAGGAACTTGCCGCAGTAAAGGTCATTGGTGGCCCAAATCTCTTCCGAACCCCAACCCTTGGGCACTCGTCCTTCTAGTCTCATCTCGCTCGTCTCCCTTGCCATGTCAATATGAACAACATCATCTCTTCTTGATCAGCAAACTCCACTATCATGCCGTTCCTGGAGTAACTGCCGTCTCGCAGGTAAGCATCCATCCAGGTCTCGATCTCTGTTTCATTGCGTACCCACCAGCCAAAGTCAGTGATCAGCACACAAGGAATGTCACCCAGGATTCCAGTCAGGAACCTGGTTTCGCATTCACGGGCCTGACGGACTACGTCATCCATAGCCTGATCAACGCGATGGTGTCAATGGTGACCAGCAGCATGTAGTTGGCCAACAGGCCAGTGCTGCCACGCGTCTTGCAAGCCCACGCGAAGATCGCGCACTGGGTGATGAAGATAGGGTAGAGTATCTTGAACGGGGGATTGGGGATGGTCAAAGCCATGGTTATCGAGCAACCGATGCTCATGAGCCAGGCCGTGATCTCCAACACGCATCGTACAGGATGCTCTCGCCAGTCATTGGCGATGTAGTCGCGGACGCTGAGTACTAGATTTTTCAAAACTTGTTGCCAGTGACGTCGAGGATCTCTTCTACTGCATCCAAGTCGGCTTGGTCTTTGTCAAAGTCGCCTTTGAACGCTTTGGTGATGGCTTTGTTGAGCACTGCTGGCTTGACGTCCATCTCTTCGGCGATGGCTGCCACGGTCTCTTTGAGGCCCACATTGAGATCATCGATCTCGCGTTTGACTTGCACACCTTCTTGGATCACTTTTTTCAGTTTAGCGATCTGCTCGGGCGAAAATGCCATGTTGATTCTCCTAGGTTAGATTACGACAAACCTAAGTGTAACAGGCTTTTATTGGAAATGCAAGTGTGGATCTAACCGCCCAAGACTTCGATCATGTGTTCGAAGTGATGGGTGCGATCCTCTAGGCCGATGGTGCCGCCGTTGATCCGCTTGGTCACGGTCTTGACGTCCTTTTTATCGGCCCATTGGTTCAACTTGCGTGTGTCCCAGAACCAACCCGCTGACAGCACAGCATAGGGATTGTCAGCGACCAGATCGGGTTCGGCCACTAGATCGCGGCCCAGAGCCTCACCACAATGGCGATAGTTGTCCTTGCCAGTGAGCTGGATCAAGCCACGACCACGATAGCGATAACCGTCGCCGCTGGCTTCGTCACCGTTGCCCATGCGACTGGCATAGGCACGATTGGCGATCTTCTCTGGATTGCGTTCGTATTGTGCAGCGATGTCAGCTGGGAACTTCTTGGGCCATATCTTGCTGAGAGAAGCAGCACGGTAGTTCAGGTTCTCTTGCGTGAAAGCGAAGTTGCCTGATTCGTGCGCAGTCTGGGCCAGGAACATGGCCATGCGCTCGGGTGTGTTGATGTCAAAGGTGTCGAAAGTCTCAACGATACCTTCATAGAACTTCTCAAGGTTTGATTCTTTGGCCTTGGGCAGGCACGCGATCAGTTCTTCCATCGTGATATGGCTCATGTCTCTTCCTTATTTCTTTTTCATGATATAACCCTTGGCTACCTTCACGTAACCTTCGGGGATTGGTTTGATCTCATGCGTGGCTTCGCAGTAGTAATGACCTGCGTCAACAGCCAGGCGCTTGGATTCATTGATGTCTTCGTTTTTGGCGATCTTGGTGGCAGTGGCATACATCACTGACCGGGCCTGATCACCATAGCGCTTCTCAAAGTCGCCTTTGGCTTTCTTCATGCCTTTGACGATGTCTTCTCTGCGCTCGAGTTCGTGCTTGGTGAGTTTGCGCTCGTTGGCTTCGGATTCATTGCGCATCACGCTCCAGTCTACTTCGATGTCCTTGACCTTCTTGCCTTGCTTGGCGAAGTGCTGTGTGATCTGATCACGGAAACCTGAGTCTCCAGTGACTTTGACTGTTTCTTTGGAACCATCGTCGAAAGTGACTTGGGCGTTGTGCCATTCACCCGAACGCAGGCCTTCTGCCATTTCTTTCCTTGGCAGATGCGCTAGCTGATCCGAGACATAGTCTTCGTCATAGCTGAGATAGTAACGGATGGCTTTGGGACTCATTCCTGCCTTTTGCATGTATTGGCCCATCAGGCCGATGAGTTCTTTTTCTTTTTCTGGGCTGTATGTGATACCATCACGGGCCATCTGCTGGCCGATCGACATGTTCTCTGAGCCTTCGGCGAATGGTTTCTTGGAGTCCATCTCTTCTCTGCTGCCGTGTCGATCGCGCAAGATATCTACCACGTACTTGACATAAGCACTGACGTCCGATGAACCCAGGCCTTCGCCTTCGGGCCACTCTTCGTCACCGACTACATCATCCACGGCATCCATGACTGCTTCTGGACCATACTTGCTCAGCAGGTCATGGCGCACTCGCATGATGCGGCCCAGTACGGCCTGTGCCAGTTCGCTGTTGGCGCCGCCTTCTTGATAGTCGCGGGTCTGTGGATGGCGATTGATGTCAATGCCACCTTCTTTGACTTTGGGTCTTGCGGCCACAGCAGCCTTGGCTTTGGCCAGTGCTTGCTGTCCCAGGCGCTTGATGTCTTTTTCGTAGTCGCCGACCATCTGTTTCTGCTGATGCTTGGTGACATCGTCTTGCCAGGGGAAATCGCCCTTGCCTTCGACTTTGACGCCGGCCTGTGCGAGATACTGTTTGAGATCTTCGCGTTCTTGACGGCTCAAGGGTTTGTCGTTGTTGACCTTGTACATCAGCATGGCCAGATAAGGATTCTTGGCCTTGGTGCCAGTGCGTGGCATGCGAGCCAACAGTTCTAAGGGATGGGCTTCTAGTACGCCGTCTTGTCCTGCGATGTCTGTGATTTTCATTTCCTGAATACCTCTTTCATGATACGGTCTGTGATCAATGCAGCAGTCTTCACTGGATCCAGATGCGCCTGTGACATGTCAACGCCTTCGTTGGTTCCTGTGCTGATGTCTTTGAATCCATAACTATCCACCATCAGCCACTTGTTGCCCACTTTGATTATGTCGCCGGTGCTCATGGATGTGTGTCCAGTTCCAGACTTAGTTATCATGTCACGAGCCTCGCCGCGTGGACTCCAGGAATCGCCCTGCATCATGGAGAAGATCTTCTCAGGGTTGGTCTCAGCGATCTTGCCGATCATGACATGCGTGGTTGGGATGGTGTCGGGTGTGACCTCGATGCCTTGATCCTTGAGGAAATCATAGCCCATCATGAAGTCACGTGCGTTGTCTTTGTTGAAATACCAGATCTCTGTGCTGCCAGCAGGAAAAGCATCGTTCAAGGATGTGTACGATTCTGCGGCTGCTTCTTTGACGCTTTCGCGCACTTTGGCCAGTTCAGCAGTGAGTTCCTCGAAGCCACGCTTCTGTCCCAGCAGTTGTTGCATGGTGGCCTTGCTGTCAGGGCGCAGCTGGTCGAACATCTTGAGCACCTTGGCGGCCATGGCAGCGTCGATCTGTACGCGGTTGCCATCGTCGAGATCCAGCGTACTGGGTCGATCATAGTCAGCGGCCTTGCGGATCTGCATGATGATGTGTTTGTCAGCGGCTGCTTGGTCAGCAGCGGAGGCTGTCATGTCGTCTTCGGCTTCACCGATCTTTTCGTTGCCTGCTAGTGCGTCCATCTTGTTGGTCATCCATTCTATAGGGTCTTCGGATCTCCCTTTGGCCACGGTGTATGGCATCTCTCCTGAGTCTAGGAAGTAGTCGAATAGTGCATCATAAAAATCTGGATTCTCGTCGATCTCGCCGCCGGCCTTGAAAGCGCGCCAAGAGTCTTCGTAGCGATCCAGGATGGCCTGCATCTTGCGCTCAGTGAATCCTTCGATCAGCATGTGCATCAAGCGGCCCTTCTTGTATTCTTTGATGTTGATGGCCACGCCGGCTTTCTTGATGGCGTCGATGGAGGCCTTGTCCAAGCCATGATCCTTGTCGAGGTCGATGGCCTGTTCGTCTTCTTCCTCTTCGGGCTTGGCTGCCGAACTGGGTGCACCTCCGGGTGCGCGTGTGCCAGCGGGTTTGATGGTGCTGCCTGAAGTGCCACCTGTGCCACCCTGTGCAGGGATAGTGCCCACGGTTGGGTCTTCGTTGATGCCTTCGCTCTGATGTTCAGCAGCAGGATGGCGCACATAGAAGATGCGGCCGCTGCGCGTGACATAGTGTGCCAGTCTCTGACTGTCGGCGGGTATGAACTCGGTGCCAGCCACGGGCACGCGGATCACGCGATCTTCCATGTCATACAGCAAGTAAGTCTTGCCGTCTTTGCTGGTCCTGGCTTGGTCATAGACCTGCACTTTGCTTTCACGACCAGCGATGCCTTCGCCTTCGCGACGGCCTTCTTCTCTGGCGCGTTTGATCTTGGCCTTGCGGATCTCGGCTTGTCGAGCGTTCCAGGCCTGGCGCTCGGTGTCTCGTTCGGCCTTGCGCTGGCGCTGGATCTCATGATAGTTGGGAGAGAAGATGTCTGAGATGTGTTGTCCGATGCTGCGATCGGTTCCTGGGAAAGCGTTCTGTGCCTTGGCACCCGAAGCACCACCCAGCGCGATACCAGCAGCCATGGCAGCAGGCACGACTTTCTTGGCCACCTTTTGCAGGATCTCTTTGGCGCCTTCGCTGAGTTCGCCTTCCACGACCACGACTTCATCGTAATCGCCGGTGAACTTCTGTATGCGCTCCATGACCACGGATTCATTGACGCGGCTGGATACTTGTTTGACCATCTTACCTTCGTGCATCAGTCTGACGCGTATCATTTCATCTTCCTCGATTTGTTTTTACATGCTCTTTCTAGTATGGCGATACCTTCCTCCACAACTTCGATGTGTTCTCTACGTATGCCTCGACTCCCGCGACCTCCGCGCTGGCGTATACGTTCGAGTTGATTGTATGCCGCCACTATGGTATTGAGAGTGTTGGTCAGCTGTTTGATGTTTTCCGAACTGCGACGGAAAGCACCGCCATGTCCTGCCTCAAGGTCCTTGACCAATGCTTCGGCTTCTTTGCGAGCTTTGTCGCGCAGACCTTTGAGTGTATATCTTCCAGCACCACCTATCATCGCTACTTCCGTGTCATCCATGGGATTTTCACGGCTGAATTTGTAGATCACGTCATCATTTTCCAAGACGTGCGCTTCCTCCACGCTTTCATACACGCCCTTGCCGATGTAGCTCTTGGTGGGCGCACCCTTCATGCCCACAGCACGGCGTCCTGCACGGAACTTCTGGCGCTGGTTGCGTCCAGTGGTGAAAAGCGGAAAAGCCACGGAGGCGATGTCGCCGGCCACGGTAGCGGCTGCGTCGCCTTCTTCGGAAATGATGTCACGGAATTTCATAGAGTTATTTACCGAGATCTGTTTTGGATCTCTTGTTGTTACTTATCCAAAAACCAGCCGTTTATGGTCCTATTATAAATACTCGAGTACACCAAAAGGAGCCACAAATGGACTTTTTCAAACTGGTAGCCGAAGTAGGCTTCCCCATCGCAGCCGCTTGCGCAGGCGGATATTTCATATTCCTCACGCTGAAATTCATCCTGGCCGGCGTCATGAGCTCAGTGTCGGGCTTGTCGGGCATCATCACAGCCCTGGACAACAGAGTCAAGACCATGAACCACGACGTGGTGCGCATCGACACAGTGGTGTCTAACGCACTGGGACTCAAACCCGATGTCAATCGCATCGCCCGCGCCGACGGCAAGAACGATGCCAGGAGAGACTGATGAGTCACGACTTTGACAAAGAACCGTTCAACAAGCAACCGATATGGTACGACATGGATCTGATCAAAGCAGCCGCGCTGGGCGTGGTGTTGGGATTCGTGGTGGGACTATTCGTGGGCTATGATCTAGGCTACGAGCCTGTGGTCAAGACCGTGAAGTATGTCGTTGGCTAGCATGGACTATGACGCCATACTTTTGATCATGTGGTTCATAGTATGCGGTTGTGCTATGATCTCTGGTTGGGTATGGATCTCGATAGCCGAAATCAAAGGCGACGAGAAACGCTTGCATAGGCTGGAAGCCCATGTGTATGAATCCGTGAAGCTGGTGAATCAGCGACTGGATGGCATAGAAAAGAAACTGATAAAGGACGGCTATAGACCGCCGCACAAGAAATGATCAAATACAAAGAAGGTTACAAATATCAGTTGGTAGAAGATTACGTGGTCGATGTTCCTGTGATGAATCGCGACATCGACACGCCTTACATACGCTTGACCCGCGAAGGACGGTTGACCATCAAAAAGGGCTATGCTTGGGATGGACCCAGCGGTCCCACCATCGACACCAAAGATTTCATGCGCGGTGCTCTGGTGCATGATGCCTTGTATCAGCTCATGCGAGAAGCGGGCTTGGAACCTGAGATATATCGTCCCATCGCGGATCGCACCATGAGATACATGTGTCGCCAGGATGGCATGGGCTGGTTCCGTGCTTGGTACACTTATCACGCAGTCAGGATATTCGGAGACAAGTCGGCAAGAGCCGAGGGCGGTTATCGGATCAAGACCGCACCCTAACGATACTGATATCCAACTAAATATAGCATCTACAAAGGACAGCAACAAATGTCATTGACACGCATAAAATCAGATTCCGTAACACCTGGTGCCATCACCGC
This sequence comes from uncultured Chitinophagales bacterium, assembly GCA_964640035.1. GTDB lineage: Bacteria > Bacteroidota > Rhodothermia > Balneolales > CAYWCV01 > CAYWCV01. Next base: position 180 of record CAZXGO010000020.1, on the reverse strand, counting down.
AGAAGCACTGGCTCCGGGCGTGGGTGGCGGACCCAAGATCACTGGTATTGCTTACCCTGGTGATGATACTGCTGCTGTACCCGAAGGTGGGCAGACCATCAGCATCAACGGGTCAGGGTTCGCTTCTGGAGCCTCAGTTTATATTGACGGCACAGCAGTAGGAGTAGTCAGTTTCATTTC
>CAZXGO010000019.1:3369-30192 GCA_964640035.1 uncultured Chitinophagales bacterium | reverse complement strand
TACCAAAAAAGACCAAGAAATATACCAAGACCCAGCATCGTAACCAAACCTCCCAGCTTCATGATATTCAGTGCTACAGGGACGTAAGAGTTAGATAAAGGGTCATATTCAAAGCAATAGAGTACCAGTCGTTCAAGGGGTGCGCCCACTTTTCCATCGGCAGCCTCATACAAGGCATTCCTTAGTTGAAATTCAGGAAATTGAATTCCATACATGTATCGGGTAATCACTCCATCTGGACTCATGAATAAGATTGCGGCAGCATGGATATACTGCTCGCTTTTCTCATCCCATACAAAACCGAAGCCTGTCGATTCGATCAGCTTATCGATATTCTCTGAAGATCCCGTGAGAAAATGCCAGCCTTTATCAGCACCCTCACGATTGAGTTTTTTAAGGTAGTTTGCTCGTTTTTCGGCAGCCAGTTGGTAGCTTTCATTCGGATCCAAACTAATCGTCAGCACCTGATACTCCGTACCGGCATTCCATTGTGTTTCTTGCATACTTGCCAGTAGGCCATTAGTGACCAACCCACAGAGCTTGGGGCAATCATAATAACCCGGATTCAATATCACGGGTTTACCCGGTAACATCAATTCTGCCAGCGTACGCTTTGATCCGTTCTCATCGATGAAGACGATATCTTCAATAGGAATTCTTTGACCAAGTTTTTCAACGATTTCGGCACCTTCTACCGGGGATGTAATCTCGGGAACAGCTCTGACCGAATCTACCTGCGCAGCTGTAATCCATGGCAAAAGAGTCCATGCAATCAGTGCAGAAGTAAGCCTTAAGTGACGAACATTCATGAGTTGACCGAATCTATCGGCTGCGTGCTTTAGTCAGAAGTTATTTGCCTGTTGATTGCTTTTGAACATAGAGATCAAATGCATTCTCAATTGGAATTCTATAAACACCTGAGTCGGCGTTTACGATCCCAAACGTATTTAAATGCTCTTGGTCGGCGGATACTTTCGAATTTAGTTCTTTGTATTCAGCATTAATCGCTAAATCCATTTTACTTTTGAAACCCCAATAGGTGTAGATTTGATAGCCACCATATACCATCACGATCATATAGATCACGGTAATAATTGACCAGAAAGTAAGGGCTTTTATGTTGAGAACATCATCGGTTACCCCTTTCTCAATGGAATGGGTAAACTCGTTGTCTCCACCTGTTAATTGAACATCCTGATCATTAAGCTTTCGGATGATGAGTTCGTCTTTTTTCATATCAGTGAAAGAATTTAAATCAGTGTTTATTCAAAGATTCAGCCAATTTTGGATCATTTACAGGGATCATTGCCTGTTTACTGAATTTGCTAAAGAACAGGTATAAAAAGATCCCGCCTAAGCCGACGAACGATGTGATATCCATCCAATTTAGGACAACACCATGTTTGTGGAAGGTTGGCATCACTACCCAATAAAGTTCGATAAAGTGCATTAATAGGATCCAGATCGACATAAACTTCAGCACTTTTAAATTCCGCTTGCTATTCATAGGGAGCAGAATGATGAAAGGAATGATGAAGCGTGCAATCAGCAAGGAATACATTACATAGACCCAGCTTCCTTCCATACGATGGTAATACCAAAGTGTTTCTTCAGGAATATTGGCGTAATAGATCAGGAAGAACTGACTAAATGCGATGTAGGCATAAAATACTGTAAACCCAAAGGTCAATTTGCCCATATCATTTAAGTGCGCAAGACCAATAGTATGATTTAGATAGCCTTTCTTATGCAGATATAGGGTCATCAAAATCATGGCAGGGAAGAAGGCCTGAAAATTCATGGCGAAATAGTAGACGCCAAACATAGTAGAAAACCAGTGAGGATCTAACGACATTAGCCAGTCGAATGCGGCAAATGCACAGGTAAGTGCAAATAACAAGATACCTGGGGCACTAATTTTGCGTTGAGCCGTATCATATCCCCAATCGCCTGTTGTTTCAATAGCAACGGAATTTTTATAGACTTTCCATCCCAAAAATCCCCAGATTGCGAAGTAGATGATTTGGCGAACAATAAAGAAAGGCATATTCAAATATCCTTCCTTAGCTGCTATGATTGGATCAAAACCAGGGTCATTGGGATCAAAAAGCTCGGCATGGGTCCAATGGAAAAGATCATGAGCACCCAAAATCACCGGAATGACAAAAATCGACCAAACAAATAAGTTGGATGAGATGACTTCCGGAATACGGCGCATAACTACACTCCACGACGAGCGCGTGATGTGTTGCAGCATCACAAAGAACAAGGAAATGATTCCAAGGCCGGTAAAAAACGAAAAACTCGTCAGATAAGAGAAATAAAACTGCTTGGAGTTAAAAACGTACCCCACAAGAGTTATCAGCAAAAATACCACACCTACAATGAGGGTTCGCTTGATGACAGACGATTCTTTGGGAAACTGTAGATTGTCGGTTACGTTGTGGTTCATAGTCGAAAGTCGTAGTGATCTGTGGCCAACTGGATTTAGCGAGGGCTTTGAGAAGTAGAGTCGGGCGTGGTTGAAGTGGTATTGGTCATGCCAGCTTCCAGATTGCGTAAATCGCCTTCAGACATTAGCTGAGAGACGACATCACGACCAACATTTTGGCTTAGCTGCAAAGCGCGAACATAAGCCACAATAGCCCAACGGTCATCTACCGGGATTTGACGACGGTACGCAGGCATGTTGCGGATACCGTTTGCGATAACATCATAGATGTACCCATCTTCGACATTTCGTAAACGATCCTGATGGTAGGTTTGAGGTGGAACATATCCACGACTAATCACTAGGCCATCCCCAGCACCAGTACCACCATGACATGGGGTGCAAAACACCTCATAGCGGTCTTTGCCACGCTCTAACATTTCGCGGGTGACCTCAACAGGTATCGTTGGAACCAGATTCCCAGTAGCTGTTTTACCCTCATAGTATTCCGTATCCAGGTTTGTCTGACCTCTGGCAACGGTACCTTCTACAGGGGTACGCATGGCACGACCATCAGCAAAAAACGCGTTCTCTTCCTGAGGCTTGAAACTAACGGTGTAATCCATGTTCAAGTTTGGATGAATCGGTGGCTTCTCGGATGTTTGTCCACGACAAGAACTCAGAACGAGTGCCAATCCAATCAGGAACACAGGGCTTGAGATTAAAGATCTGCTCATAGGGGTGTGATTCATCATTGCTGTGGACCTAGTCGTGAACGATTTCGGTGTGGGTTGCTCCGATTTCCTTCAGGAAAGCTCCTGTTTTATCGGCATCGAATAAAATGTCGGACGATTCAATACAAACAAACATTTTGTCGTCTGTCACACGATCGAAACGCTCACTGTTAAACAATGGATTATGATGTTTGGGCATATCGTTGAGGAAGAACATTCCAAAAACAGCACCAAATGCGGATAAAAGAACCGTTAATTCAAAAATAACTGGTACAAAAGCCGGTGCATTTAAAAATGGCTTACCACTAATATTGATGGGGTAGTCGATCGACGAGGTCCAAACCATCAAGGCGATAGCACCAAAAAATCCTAATAGCGCATGTCCTAATACGATCCAGCCTAATTTTGATGGTTTTAAACCCATGGCATCATCCATTCCGTGAATAGGAAAAGGAGAGTACACATCAAATTTTTTGTAACCGGCATCGCGCACTTTTTCTGCAGCGTGTAGCAGGTCTGCGGGATTCGCAAACTCAGCTAATACGCCAAATACGATCGGATTTTCTGTTTTAGGATTGCTCTGTGACATATACGATGAAATTTTATTCTGCAATCTGTTTGGAGGCTTGCTTACTCACTTTACCATGTTCGTGATCTTTATGGTAGTAGTGTGGATCAGCTTGAGGCATAACGGCCTTAATTTCAGCAATAGCTACAATAGGTAGGAATCGTAAGAACAATAAGAACATGGTGAAGAACAAGCCAAACGTTCCTACATAGGTCAATACATCCCACATCGTAGGTGAGTAATAGGACCATGATGAAGGCAGATAATCCTGGGATAGCGATGTAACGGTAATTACAAATCGCTCAAACCACATCCCGATGTTAACGATAATCGATAGTACAAAGGTGACCGCTACACTGCGTCTCATTTTTTTGAACCAGAATAATTGCGGGAATACCACATTACACACAATCATAATCCAGTAGGCCCAAGCATATGGTCCTAAAGCTCGCTGCATGAATATGAATTTCTCATATTCTACACCACTGTACCAGGCGATGAAGAATTCCATCGCATAAGCGAAACCTACCATTGTACCAGTTAAGATGATCACAATGTTCATTTTTTCCATGTGATCATCCGTCATAATATCCTGAATCTTATAAATCTTGCGGGCAACTATAGAAAGAGTTTGAACCATCGCAAAACCTGAGAAAATAGCTCCGGCAACAAAGTAAGGCGGAAAGATAGTGGTGTGCCATCCAGGGATAATGGATACTGCAAAGTCAAACGATACAATGGTGTGAACAGAAAGAACTAGCGGTGTAGCAAGACCCGCCAGAATCATATACGACTTCTCATAATGCTGCCATTGACGGTTACCACCTGTCCAGCCAAGCGATAAGAAGCCATAGATCTTTTTAGCCAATTTGCTGGTCACACGATCACGAACTGTTGCCAGATCGGGTACCAGACCTACAAACCAGAACAACAGTGATACGGTGAAATAGGTTGAAACAGCGAATACGTCCCATAAAAGCGGACTATTGAAATTTGGCCACATATACATCTGGTTCGGAATTGGGAATACCCAATAAATTACCCAGATACGTCCAACGTGGATCGCCGGAAACACCAGCGCACACATAACGGCAAAGATGGTCATCGCTTCCGCAAATCGGTTGATAGCCGTTCTCCAATTCTGCCGAAACAGGAACAAAATTGCTGAAATCAAGGTCCCTGCGTGACCAATACCTACCCACCATACGAAGTTGATGATCGCCCATCCCCAACCTACAGGTGTTTGAAGTCCCCAAATCCCCGTTCCTTCCCAAAATAGATAGCCGATACTTACCAAAAGTACCAGCAAGAGGATGTTGGATACGCCAAAGGCTAGGTACCAACCCATGGGTGTTTTATTTTTTTGTGTATCACACAAATCGGCGATCATCGCTGTGACCGATCCAAAGTCGTGATTACCCTTTACAAGGGCAGGTTCCGGTACGTACTGATAATTAGAACTCATTGCGGCTACGGAAGGGATAAATTAGGCGTTCACGGTTTTGCCGTTGGGATTGTTAATTCGAGCCAGATAGGATGTGCGTGGACGAATATTCAACTCTTCCAACAGCACATAGTTACGTGGACCCGACTTGGCAACAGCTACTTTGCTCTTAGGATCAGTTAGATCACCAAAGCTGATTGCATTGGCAGGGCAAGCCTGTTGGCATGCTGTCACCACACTACCATCGGCTGGTTTCACAGAACCACCGGTTTCAATCTTGGTTTCGATTTTCTTACGGTTAATACGCTGTACACAGTAGGTACACTTCTCCATGACCCCACGGAAACGAATCGTTACATCCGGATTCATAGCCATGTGCAAGATTTCTGGATCATTGAGGTTGTTTTCCTCAAGATAAATCTTGGCGTAGTTGAAGAAATTGAATCGACGCACTTTGTACGGACAGTTATTAGCACAGTAACGAGTACCAATACAACGGTTATAGGTCATTTGGTTGAGACCATCGTCGCTGTGGGTGGTAGCCGCTACAGGGCAAACCTGTTCGCATGGGGCTAACTCGCAGTGCATACAAGGAATGGGCTGATGCACTACTTTAGGATTATTCACATCATCGCCCACAAAATAACGATCCACGCGTATCCACTGCATCTCTCTGGAGCGTGATACCTCGCGTTTTCCGATAACAGGGATGTTATTCTCTGCCTGACATGCGATTGTACAAACACCGCAACCAATGCAGGAGTTAAGGTCGATGGTCATACCCCATTGTGGTTCATACTCAGGATAAGTTTGGGCATCGAAAAGAGTGATAGCAAATGGATCACCTTCTTTTTTGCCTGGCACCTTGACCATATTCTTGGCAAATTCCGGGCTGCTTTGATACTCAGCGACGGTTGCTTCACGGAATAGGGGACGTCCCTCCATGCTGTGGTGATCCTGGGTACATGCAATCATGTAACTACCCTGATTTGCACTCACAGATGCTTTCGCTGCATACATAGAGCTTGTGCCACGTAACGGATATACATTGGTTCCGATGCCAGACGAAACTTTCCCAACACTACTACCATAACCACAAAGTAGGGTGATGGCATTGTCGGCATGACCAGGCAGAATCCACGCTGGAACAGTCACAGAACGACCTTCAACAGTCACTGAAATCAGTGTTGTATCGTTTTCGTTGTTTTTACCATTGTAAATATCCTGAATACCAAGTTCTTTTGCGGTTTCTGGACTCACAAGAGCCACGTTATCCCAGGTGATCTTAGTGATCGGATCAGGAAACTCCTGAAGCCATCCATTGTTGGCAAAACGACCATCAAAAACGTGATTATCGGGCTTGAAGCTGACTTCTAGATCGGTTGAGGCTTGTTGCCCAGCACTCATTGCTGCAGTTAGACTGGCAACTAATCCGCTATTAAGACTTACCGATACATCTGGTGTTACGGTATTTGGGATCACCCCATCATTGAGAGCCGTTGTCCAGCCCGTTTCGCCTAGTGAAGAAAGCCAGGTACCACGAACAAGTTCATATCCAGGTTTATCAGTGCCAGTGGTGATAGCATTCATCACCTCAATCTCACTTTTGGCACCAAATAGGGGCTGAATCAAAGGTTGAACGATGCTTGCTTGTCCACTCGGTGAGGCACCATCACCCCAGGCTTCCAGGAAGTGCGTTCTTGGGATGTGCCAGGTAACACCGTTTTTAGTAGTCTCATCTACATAATCGGACACTTGGATAACGGTTGAGGCCTTTTTGATGGCCTCAGCCATGGAAAGATCCGCCGGTGCATTAAACACTGGATTTGTTCCGAGAAGCACTAGGGTGTCGATAGAGCCGGCATTCAAATCCGAGGCTAACTGGCTTAGCGCCAGATGTTGATTCGAATCACCGGTATGACTTACCTCTTTGTAGGTCACCGTCACCCCGTTATTGCCAAGTGCTGTGTTTATGGCAGCGACTGCTGCGTGAACCTCTGCTGGCATAGCTTCACCTGCAACAACGACGCAATTACCACCATGAGACTGGAGGTCAGCAACCATTGTTTCCAGGAATGCATTTGATGACATATGGTTGGTGTAACCATTTGCAACACCTAGCTTACCTGCCAAAGCATAGGCGAAAGCCTGAATGTCGGATGGCTTTAGTCGTAAACGATGGTCAGCATTGGTTCCAGTTACAGTAAAGGTCGTTTCAACACTGTATAATCGGGAAATCTGATCAGCTTGGGTCTCAACGTTACGACGGCGATCGGTGTAACGGCGCACGTTTTCAACGTTATTGGTGGCCAGATTCAGAAAGTCAGCATCTAGTGCAACAACAACCTGTGCCTTATCATAATGAACATCGGAACGCAACTTACGACCAAATGCCATCTCATTACCCATCAAGCTGTTTTCATCACCGAAGGGCTCATAAGTCACCCAAGAAAGATTGTTCAAGCCAGACTCGCGACGAAGTCGAGCGAGTGTTTGAGAGTTATTGGCTTGAGATAAAACCGCCACACGGCGGCTTTTATCGGCGAAGTGAGTGGCGCAAAAGGCTACAAATTCATTCCAGTCGCTAGCTTCAGCGCCTTTGCTTACTGAACGAGCTCTATCCGGATCATACAAACCCAAAATAGAAGCCTGTTGAAATATATTGGAACGGCCCATACTTGCATCCTGATCCGGATTTCCTTCCAACTTCGTTGGACGTCCCTCTTTTGATTCAGCAATAATACCTGTGAGGTACCCACCAAACGACATCGCCGTCGCATAATACAATGAATTGCCGATGACAGAGTTCTCTGGTTGTTGATGGTAGGGGAGGATCTTTTCTACCGGGCGGCGGCATGATGCCAAGCCAGCCAACGCGATCGATGCACCCATAATCTGAAGAAAGCTCTTGCGGCTTAATCCATCATGGAGTTCGGAGGCACCCTCTTGAAACTCACGGTCTGCGTGCTGTTTCCAGGCGTCATTTTGGGCGATCTGATTCAGGCTCTTCCAGTAGCTGGGACTTTCGATCTTACTCATAGGATGCGAAAATGGATGGGGAAAATAATCTCTTTGTATGCTCTAGATATCAATAATGACATCCGTTGCAATATTGTGGTGCGTGAATATTCTTGGCCTCGACGATTTTTCGGCCATAGGCGATGGGATCTTCATTTTCAGGACGCTCCCAGCTCATATTCGTGATCTGATCTACAGGACGAAGATGCTCTTCAGGTGCACGGTGGCAATCCAGACACCATCCCATGCTCAGAGGTTGGGCCTGGTAGACGACTTCCATTCGATCGACGCGTCCGTGGCAACTTACACATCCAATACCCACATTCACGTGGGCAGCATGGTTAAAATGAGCATAATCGGCCACTTTATGAATCTTGACCCATTCAATGGGCTTGCCTGTTTCCCAGGCCTCACGCAATGGTGCCAACTTAGGGCTTTCCGTTTTGATTTGCGAGTGACAGTTCATACAGGTTTCTGTCGGTGGAATATTTGCTTTGGCAGAAACTGTCACAGAGGTGTGGCAATACTGACAATCTATCCCAAGTTGACCTGCATGCAAGGCATGGCTGTAGGCGATGGGTTGCTCTGGCATGTATCCTACTTCCAAATATTTTGGAGAGAAGTAGTACCATACAAATAATACCAAAGCAGTAGATGATGCAATGAGGCTGATTAGAACCAATCTTGGGACTTTATTGGCCCTTTTAGAAAACAATTGAGGCATATTGTTTAATGCGTTAACGTTGTGATGAAATCACGCCAATCCGGACAGGCACAAATTTAAACCAAAAAGCCCTTAATCCCAACAGGTTCTTTCGTTTATTTCTTCATGTTCATCTCTTTTTTCATCTTCTTTCAATACGCTTTTATCCCAGCTTTTCGTTACTATGATCCTTCCTTTGGAGGTATTTTTATTACTAACCAGACGGTCTAGCACCGTCCAAAGCGTGGAGAATGTATGTCGCAACGTATCCAAATCCATCACGTAACACCTCAGCAGAATAAGGTATTTTCTCTTGTTGATGCTCTACGTTCAGGAAGTATTGCACTTTTACCTACTGATACAAACTTAGCTCTGGTGTGTGAGTATTCAAATAAAAAAGGACTGGAACGAATTCGTTCAGTCAGGGATCTCGATAAAGATCATCACTTTACTCTAATTTGCGACTCTTTATCAGGTATTTCCAAATTTGCTCAGCTATCCGATTCCAACTTTCGCCTCATTAAACGTCTTATTCCAGGGCCATTTACCTTTATTTTACCGGCAACTCGCGAAGTTCCTAAGCTGATGACTCATCCCAAGCGTAACACTATCGGCTTTCGGGTTCCAAATCATCCCATTATGATGAGTATCATTAAAGAATTGGGATCGCCATTGATCGCTACTACGGCCAGTCTCCCTGACGATGCTAAAGATCAGGTGCTATTCAAGAGCGATATTATATCCTGGTTCGAGCGTCGGGTAGATTTCATTGTAGATGATGATCAGGAACTTTCCAACACCCATTCCACTGTGATCGATTTAACGGGTGACGAGCCTCTTATTCTTAGAGAGGGCGAACAGATCGACACCGTCGTTGACGTCATAGAACGGTACGACATTAGTCTATAGTTACAGCAAATATGATGATAAAAAAAATCGCCATCAATACCGGCGGAGGTGATGCGCCCGGGCTCAATGCTGCCATTCGTGCTGCGACCTTGGCTGGAATGAATCGAGGTTGGGATGTGATGGGTATCAGTCACGGATATGGCACATTCACTGACCCTATGCAGCGATCTCTTATCACCCTAGATCGGGATCGTGTTCGTGGGATCACTCTTCTGGGTGGTACAATTCTTGGAACCGCTAATCGAGGTAATCCATTTGAAATTCCAATTCAGCATCAGGATGGATCGATCACCCTGGAAGACCGTTCCGATATGGTGGTTGATGGGTTCCGTAAAGCCGGTTTGGATGCTCTTATCGCTATGGGGGGGGATGGATCGATGGCGATCGCCCATCGTCTAATCCAAAAGGGAATTCCAATTGTAGGTGTTCCCAAAACGATCGACAATGATCTTCCTGGTACTGATGCAACCTTGGGCTTTGATACGGCAGTCACTATTGCAACTGAAGCGATCGACAGAATAAGTACCACTGCTGAAGCTCATGAGCGCATCATGGTGGTAGAGGTTATGGGACGCTATGCAGGATGGATTGCATTGCATGCAGGCTTGAGTGCTACGGCTGATATTATCCTCTTACCAGAAATCCCCTTCGATTTTACCTCTATGGTCAAAAAAGTTGAAGAGCGGGAATCTCAAGGTCGACATTTTACGATTGTCGTCGTAGCTGAAGGGGCTACCGAAAAAGAGGGCACCGTTTTTACGAAAGGGAAAGTAGCGGGTCAATCTGAGCAACTCGGCGGCGTTGCTGAATATGTTTCTAAAACCTTGAGCAGGCTTACCGGTAAGGAATCCCGTCACATCGTGCTCGGACACCTCCAACGTGGGGGCTCTCCTTCCACGCTGGATCGCCTGATATCCCTTCGCCTGGGTGCCGCCGCCGTCAGAGCCATCGCCGACCAGGATTTCGGCAAAATTGTCATGATCCAGGCCGGCGAAATCGTGCGTGTACCCATCGATAGCATCGCCGGACAAATGAAACGGGTTCCGCTTGATAGCGATACCGTTCTTACAGCACGTGAACTTGGAATCTGTTTAGGAGACTAAAATGGCATCACACGACTGGCACTCATTGGAGACCGAAGCAGATCTCCAGGAAGCAATCCTTCTGTCAAATCAAGGACCCGTAATCCTTTTCAAACATAGCACTCGATGCAGTATCAGCGCCGGAGCCTGGCAACGCATGGAGCAGGTCGATACCTCCGTTTACAACATCTTCCTCGTTGATGTCATTGCCCATAGACCTGTTTCCAATACCATCGAACAACGTTTTGGGATTCGTCATGAGTCACCACAAGCTATCTTACTACAGGGTGGAGAAGTAGTTTGGGCAAAATCCCACTATCAGGTTGGCCAGCCGTAAACCCGATCAAGACCTGTGCTGAATTCCCTCTTCCGTGATAAAGGCCGTGATCAGTTCGCCAGGGGTGATGTCAAATGCAGGATTAAACGTTGCTACCTCAGGTGCAATGGCATGATCACCGATGTGGGTGATTTCACGCCCATCACGCTCCTCAATAGGAATATCTGCAGCTGAGACAGCTTTCGGATCAAAAGTTGACAAAGGTGCTGCTACATAGAATGGAATTCCATGGGCTTTGCATAATACAGCCAGACTATACGTGCCGATCTTATTAGCGGTATCCCCATTGGTGGCGATGCGATCGGCGCCAACAACAACGAGGTCTACCTGGCCTGTTTTCATCAGCCAGCCAGCCATTGAATCCGTCACCAACTTCATTGGAATACCCGCCCGGCTTAGTTCCCAGGCTGTTAATCGCGCGCCCTGCAGTAAGGGGCGTGTTTCGTCGACCCAAACATGGATTTGCTTACCGGCCTCATGAGCATGATAGATCATTGAAAGTGCCGTTCCATACTGGGCTGTCGCCAGACTACCTGTATTGCAATGGGTTAATATACGAGCTCCTTGAGGGATTAACGCTAGTCCATGTAATCCAATCTGTTTACATGTACGTCGATCTTCATCATGGATCGTGATACTTAGTTCAAGTACTTTGTCGATAATATGTCTCACGCCGAGCTCTTTATGAGCATAAATGGCTTTCTTTACACGATCAACAGCCCAATGGAGGTTAACCGCTGTTGGGCGAGAGCTCTCCAAATAATCAGCAATACGCTCTACTTCAAGCCAGAACTCAGGAAAACCTTTGTCGCTCATCGAACGGATACCTAAATAAAAGCCATACGATGCCGCAATACCGATGGCAGGAGCGCCTCTAACACGAAGCTTTTTTATCGCTTCCCAAACCTGACCAACTTCCTCTAGATCACTATAGACGATTCGCTGAGGCAGGTAGGTTTGGTCGATAATACGAAGCGAGTGTCCGTTCCACTCCAGAGATTGAATAGGGCCGCCTGACATATTGATAGTGATTAAACGTTGCGAAATGGACCCCAATATACGGAGTCCATTAATTAGCTCTTACTCAATCGTAGCCTTAGACGGTCAGGACAACCATTTTACAACAGCAGCAACAACTGAAACAATGATGCTGCCCCACACGATAGAACCCGTGTCTTCAACTTTGTACCCATCCACAATTTTACTGGTAAGACCAAACGCCAGCACAGCAGCTACTGGAATGAGCAGGAAACTTAGAAAGCTTAACAGACCGAGACTTCCAATTACCAATACTGTCTTCAATATCCACCATAAAATTTTATAACTAACCAGATATACAATTGCAGCAGGGATGGCTACCCATCCGTTTTCCATTTTGATATTTGGAAGCAGGCGTGAAGCTACCCAAAAAGCAATAGCGAAAACAAAAATGTCGATGATAAAAGACATGTACTTCTGGTTATATTTTTGGGGGAATGACTAGTCTATTCTTCTTATTACGAGTATACAAAAAAAAGGTTGCAAGGTAGTTATTACAAAAATATGGGACCTACTTAAAACCCACGGATTGAGTCTTCGCCCCGTGGATCAGCACCTCCCCAACGCATTCTATCTCGATCGACATAAATGATATCGGCACGACCAACGTAGGAACTTCTTGTCTGAATGGTATGACCTTTTGCCTCCAGTAATCGAATGGTATCAGTGCTAAAACCATAGGGATCGAGTGAAATTCGATCAGGCATCCACTGATGATGCATTCGAGGGGCAGCTACAGCTTGCTGTGCATTCATCCCATAAACACCCAGGTTTAAAAACGTTTGAAGTACGGTGGTGATGATCGTAGAACCACCGGGGGTGCCGAGAACCATGCGTAGCTGTCCATTTTCTTCCACGATGGTGGGAGTCATGGCACTAAGCATGCGCTTACCGGGTTCTATGGCATTCGCTTCGCCACCGAGAAGTCCATATAAATTGGGTGATCCGGGTTTGGAGCTGAAATCATCCATCTCGTTGTTGAGTAAAAATCCGGCGCCATCTACAGTTACAAAGGAACCATACCCGCCGTTGATAGTTGTGGTCACAGACACGGCCATGCCGGATGGATCGACGACGGAGAAGTGTGTTGTTTCTTCGGATTCATGGCTTGCTGGTTTTCCAGGGAAAATATCCTGGCTGGAACTGGCTTTGTCCGGATTGAAGTCAGCCATGCGAGCCTTAAGGTATTCTCTGTCGAGTAGACCCTTTGCTGGAACAGGATAAAAATCAGAGTCACCCAAATGCTCGGATCTATCTGCATAGGCACGACGCATGGCCTCGCTTAGAAGATGGATGCTCGCAGCACTGTTGAAGCCTATGGCCTGTAAGTCGTAATCCTCTATCATTCCCAGGATTTGTCCCATAATTATGCCACCAGAGCTTGGTGGGCCCATGGTAATGAGACGATAATCTTTAAACTGAAGGATGACCGGATCGCGCCATTTTGCCTCGTATGCATCCAAGTCAGCCTGAGTGATGATCCCGTTGCCGATAGCCATCTCATCGATGATCATACGGGCAGTCTCACCTGCGTAGAATCCATTTCTTCCTTCGTTTGCGATTCGTTCTAAGGTACGAGCGAGATCTTCTTGTTTAAAGATATCTCCTTCTTTCCACTGCTGACCATCACCACGTACGAACACCTTACGTGAGCCCTCGAAACTACTGAAGCGATCAACATTTCGATTCAGGCTGTTGGCTTCCTGCCACCCAAGCGGAAATCCTTCGCGGGCGAGTTTGATGGAAGGCTCTAAAAGCGTTTTCCAGGGCAGGGAGCCATAACGTTCCCATGCTCGTATCATGCCATCGACAGAGCCTGGAACTCCAGAGGCTAGATGACCAAATAGGCTGACTCCTTCCATGATATTCCCATCGGTATCCAGGTACATATCACGAGTGGCAGTCGCAGGAGCGGTCTCCCGAAAGTCGAGTGTGGCAGAGGTTCCATCGGGAAAGCGAACAACCAAAAAACCACCACCACCAATATTGCCGGCAGCAGGAAAGGTGACGGCAAGGGCAAAGTGAACAGCAATACTCGCATCGATGGCATTACCACCAGCTTGCATGATATCGACCCCCACTTGAGAGGCTTGGTCGGTTGCGCTTACTACAATACCTTCTTCATAACTTTTTGACCAGCCAGTTTGGGCCTGGGTGGAAACTGCGGTGATTAAAAAAACAAGGCTAAAATAAATACTATACGTACAGATGGATATCAGGGATCGGAGTTGATTTTTCATAATATTAGGCTCTCGGATGGTACATTTTATGGGTCTGCTGCAGAAGAGTACGATCGACGTGTGTATAAATTTCTGTAGTTAATATACTGGCGTGGCCCAATATTTCTTGTACACTTACAAGATCAGCGCCACCTTCAAGCATGTGTGTAGCACATGAATGTCTGAATATATGTGGATGTACGGGTTTTTCAATACCTGCCAAGCGGGCTGATTCGTCGACCAGGTTCCAAACGCTCATGCGACTCAGTGGGGTACCACGTTGATTCAGGAAAACGGCCTGGCGTGCCTGCTCCGGACGTTTTAACAAGGATGGACGCCCGGTCTCCAACCAGTGGGTCATGGCCTTGATGGCGAAGTCACCAATGGGTACGATGCGCTCTTTGTTACCTTTCCCGATTACGCGGATGTAGCCGATTTCAAAGAAGAGACGATCAATCGTAAGGCCGCATAGCTCACTAACACGAATACCGGTTGCATAAAGCAATTCAAGAATTGCGACACTACGTTTGCCGACCAGGGTCTCATTGTCGTGAACCTGGATCATTTTCATGATTTCCTCTACCGTGAGTACTTCAGGAAGATGACGAGCTTTTTTGGGAAGATCGATGACTTCAGCAGGATTTGACTCACAGATTCCTTCAGCCACACAAAAGGAGTGAAAACTACGGATACTGGAAAGTGCCCTTGCAATACTACTTGTTGCGAGCCCCAACGTGCTGAGTTCCTCAAGGTAGTTCTCCATATGTTGAACAGTGGCGCCGTCTAGGGATTGGATACCCGCAGCCTGAGATAAAAACTGGAGATAACGCTCCAGATCACGGGAGTAAGCTTCAATCGAATTTGCCGATAAACCTTTCTCCAGACGAATAAAAGTTACAAAGCGGCGTAATTCACGTTCAAAAACCATACCATCAGCCTGCTGTTTCTCGACTCTCATGCGAGCCAGAATCCTCTGGAAGAGAAAGTTTACTCGATTCGGAGCTTTCGGTCGATGGTTTCTCCTGTCCTGGGTACTTTATACGGCTATGATATACACCCAGTAAGATCGTTAGGAATGCTTTCTTGATTCGCCTCAGATCTTCAAAGGTTAATGGGCATTCATTGAGTTGTCCTTCCTGAACTCGTTCGTCTACGATGCGATCAACATGCTGCTCGAGCCGGATGTAGCTGGGATCCTCCAATGTACGCGCTGAGGCTTCTATGCTATCAGCCAACAAGATGATCCCGGTCTCTCGAGTCGTAGGCAAAGGCCCTTCATACTTGAATTCGGACTCTGAAATGGAATCCGGATGATCTGCTTCTTCACGGGCTTTTTCATAGAAATACCGTATGAGTGAATTTCCATGATGGGTTTTGATGAAATCAACGATTACAGCAGGTAACTTTGCTTCTTCTGCTATACTTAAGCCACTGGCAACATGACTTTTGATCACCAGGGCACTCATCTGGGGTTTAATACGATCATGATCATTATCACCGGATTGATTCTCAACGAAATATTCCGGTCTCTCCATTTTCCCAATATCATGATACAATGCTCCAACACGCACCAGCAATGCGTTAGCACCAATAGCCAAAGCTGCGGCCTCACCAAGATTCGCTACTTGAAGACTGTGGTGAAAGGTGCCTGGAGCTCTCATCATCAGCGTCTTAAGCAAGGGCTTGTTTGTCTCACTCAATTCGAAAAGCGTTAGGTCAGTGGTTACACCAAACAGCTTCTCAAATAGCAAAATCAAGGGTGGAGTAAGGATGATCAAAAGTGCATTGATGAAAACGAAAAAGACCTGGTTACCGAGTGCAGGCCAATCACCCAAGCGAATCATTGAAAACCCAGTGATCACTAAAACATATGTTACAAATACCAATAAGGGGGTGACGACAAAGAACTGGCTTCTACTTTTTACGTCACGTACAGAAAATACAGCAATGCTACAGGCCACTACAGATGCAGCTACAAATTCAAAATCATTTCCGTTCATGATACCGGCAATCATTGCGATTGACAGCGTTGACATCAACCCGACTCTGGAATCAAAGATTACCGTAAGCAAGATGGGAGCAATGGCCAGTGGCACCAAAAAGGGTGAAACATCATCTAAATGAGCAAAAAACGCGGTAATACCCAGCAGAATAGCTTGAGATAAATACACAAGGAAAAACTTGCCATTATGATCAAAGATGCTGCGACGATACAAGTACAAATAGAGGAAGAAAACCATCACTACCGCAAAAATCACCAATATCTGACCAATATACTGTTGAGATACTTCGAACCGGCTGGCACGTTCAGCACGGGCAAAAGCCAGGCTTTGGAGCATAATCATACGTTCTCGGTTGATGATATCACCTTTTCGGATGATTACCTGACCGGCGGCAACAGCTGATGCTGTAGGTGAAATACTTTCAAAGGCTTCATTCAAAAGCAATTGTGTGTCCTCTTGATTGTAAATCAAATTCGCTTGGGCCACATCATCGAAGATTCCTAAAGCTGCCGGGATTAAGACAGGAGGTATGTCCTGACTTAGTGTAACTGTGAGATGCTCTCTGGCACTTTCGGTATCGTACACGAGTGACATCAAAAGAGATCTTTCCGTTCGATTTTGAAGATTTCGGATTACGATCTCGTTAGACAGATCACTTGGTCGGCGGTCGATAAAGCCATCATCGAGGATTTCGGTAATTCCTTCTTCCAGGTCAGATTTCAAAACGGTACCTATCCAGGGACGGTTCGATCCATTTTGATTGTACTTAGATCGATAGTAATCGTTGGCTAGAACGAACCATGCATTGGCATCTATACCTGCTTTAATTTGCTCTGCCATCTGGCTATACAGGAGGCTGTCACGATTTTGTTGTGAGCTTTCATCCGGTGCATTTTTGTATTGGATATACTGCTCCATTACGGGTACCATAATCGTGAACAGTGAATCTAATCTCCATAAAATGCGATCAGAGGCCTGAGGATCAACATGGTATATGGGGGTCGTGTTTTCACGAATCGATTTTCTTTCACCTTCGAGTTCATCCCGGTCTTTGATCAGACTAAAGGTAAAGGGAGCGGTCAGGTCATCATATCGCCAGGGTTCGCCAATTTTATAACTTGTTTCCAGGAAAGAACTGCGTGGAAAGATGGAGATCAGATAGATCAGAAATAAAATAACAATAAGCCACTTGTAACGACTTTGTTTTGGCTCAATTTCAGCCCCAATCTCAGGATTACCTGCAGCATTCTCGAAGAGCTTGCTTTTTCGCGATAATCCTATTTTCTCAAGAATACTCATCGATCAGTATATCAATTTCTGAAGAACTCGATCACGTTATTTTTGGATCCAAAATCTACTCATAGCCTGGAAGCTGAAGCTAGATACAACAAATATAGCCACTCCTATTATGGTATACCAAGCCCACCAAGGTTTGTAACTACCACCAAACATGATTAGAAAAAACATAAGACTAACACACACGAACAGACCAAAGGTCACAGAACTAGTATCTAGTGTTGTGTAGCGACCCATCAAAAAAGCTCCCAATAAACCACCATATGTGAATCCTGCTATACTTAGACCTATTTCAATTATGGGATTTTCTGTAGAGCTAAACGACATTCCAAAACCAATAAACACTAAGGTCCATAGGACCATAAATATCCTGGAATACTTCATGGAGTCGGCTCGCTTAGCCAGTTGAGGAAACAAATCAAACATGGTTGATGACGACAATGCCGATAGCGAACTACTTAGTGTGCTCATAGCTGCTGCAAATAAGCCAGCAATTATAAACCCAGTTATGCCATTTGGTAATCCCTCAATAACAAATTGAGGGAAAAGTTCGTCTGGTTTGTTTATTCCAAGGTCTTGGAGAGGTTGTCCTCCATAATGAGCAAATAAGAATAAACCAACCAAGAGGAATAGGGTAAATTGCAGAAATACGATTATTCCACTCCAAATCAATGCTTTTCTAGCTTGAACGATGTCGCCACATGCCAATAAACGTTGTACCATCATGTGGTCTGTTCCGTGCGATGCCATTGCCAAAAAAGCGCCCCCAAGTAAGGAGGCTACCAGATTGTATGGAGAGCTCCACACAGCACTAAAGCTCTCTGGAATGTTCAAAATATTGAGTTTTCCTCCATCAATAATCGTTTGAATCATGGAAGGACTCATATCAGGATACAGCCAATACAGGATAAATAATCCAGCACTGATATAGACACTCAGCTGCAACACATCAATCCAAATTACCGATTTAATTCCACCATAAAAGGTGTAAGCCAAAGTCAGGATTGCAATGATTAAAATAGATTCCGGATAGCTGAACCCAGTGATCAATTTAATGGGAATTGCAGCGGCAAAAAGGCGAACTCCATCAGCAAGTAAACGCGTTATCAAAAATGTAACGGAGACGAGTTTACGATACCGATTTCCGAACCGATGTTCTAAAAACGTATAGGCCGTTTCCTGCTCGCCCTTGAAATAAGACGGTAAGATCGTAAAAGCGACGATAATACGTCCTATGATGTAACCAGCGGCAATCTGTAAAAAGGTGATACTTCCCAGATATGCCAACGAGGGCGTAGAAATGATGGTGAGCATACTTGTCTCGGTGGCAACAATACTAAAAGACACTGCCCACCAGGGCACGCTACCTTTTGAATTGAAATAAGACTGGGTATCTGATGGCTTACCACCAACCCAAACCCCTATCACAACACAAAAGGTCAGATAGAATATGAATACGAGAATATCAAGGCCCGTCATTTTTTTACCTGATTTAGCATTGCGATAGCAACATCGACATTTTCGGCAATTGGAAAGACATTTATCAGTTGAGAGATCTCAAATAATTCGATTATTGATGGACTAGGTCCGGCGAAAACACATACTCTAGAATGATCTCGATACAACCTATAGGCCAAAAGAAATGCCGATAATCCACTTGAATCGGCAAAACGGACTTTTGATAAATCAATAATTAGATGTTTGTCCGGGTTTTTTGAGGATACGTTAATAATGTGCCCCTTAAGTTCCGGTGATAGGTTTGAGTCAATTTTTTCATCACCCAAGGTGACCAAGAAATAATGATCCTCTTCTTTTGTCTGAAATTTCATATGATGAAATTGTTGGTTTTAGACCAAGATAGTAAACGAATTCTATCCCTCCCAGCAAACATATAAATACATCGATAAACAGCCTATTAAGAGGAAATCATCGCTAAAAAAGCTTCTTCATCAATAATGGATACTTTGAGCGCTTTTGCCTTGTCTAATTTACTCCCTGCAGCTTCTCCTGCAAGAACATAATCAGTGTTTTTACTCACTGATGAAGATGTTTTACCTCCGTGATCTCGGATCATTTCTTCGGCTTGACTACGAGTTAATCTAGGAAGAGTACCGGTCAAGACAAATGTTTTTCCTTCAAACATGGAGGATAGCGTTTTCTTTTCAACTCCCTTCATATTAAGGCCGTGTGATCTAAGTCGTTCAATGATCTGGCGATTATCAGGGTCAGAAAAAAATGCCAGTATAGATTCCGCTATTTTCGGGCCAATACTATCGATAGCGATAAGTGATTCGTACGAGGCATTCATGAGATGGTCGATGCCGGGGTAGTCGGTTGAAAGATCTCTGGCTACCGTTGAACCAACATGACGTATGCCAAGTCCAAAAATTAAGCGATCGAAGCTTTGATGCTTACTCTTTTCGATAGCCTCGAGAAGGTTATTTGCACTTTTTTCGGCCATACGATCCAAGTCAATAAGCTGATCATACTGCAGGTCATAAATGTCGGCGTAAGTTTGTATTAAACCAGCACTCACCAATTGATCAACCATTGATTCTCCCAATCCTTCGATATCCAAAGCCATTCTACCGGCAAAATGCTCAATACGATTGCGAATTTGAGGTGGACAAGAAGGATTTATACAACGCCATGCTACTTCATCCTCATATTTTTTCAAGGGACTCGCACATGCGGGACAAAGATGCGGCATGAAAAAGGGTTTCGAACGAGAACGGCCCGGTTCCTCGACACGTTCGACCACTTGTGGAATAATTTCACCTGCTTTTTCAATGACTACTAAATCACCGACCCGAATATCTTTTCGATGAATTTCTTCTTCATTATGAAGAGATGCCCGTTTTACAGTGGTCCCTGCTAGAAATACCGGATCCAACTCAGCGACTGGCGTAATGGTACCCAAACGACCAACTTGAAGAGTAATACTAAGTAATCGGGTTTGAGCTTGCTCAGGTTCGAATTTGTAGGCAATAGCCCATCGAGGAGATTTGGCAGTACTACCAAGAACCTCGTGAAACATATTTTCATTAACCTTGATAACAGTCCCATCGGTTTCAAAAGGTAGATTATGACGTTCCACATTCCAGGAGTCAATAACCTTTAACACCTGATCTATATCTGAACATGATTGTGCAAGGGGATGTACAGGAAGTCCCCAAGATCGCATAAGATCCATTTTTTGATCCTGACGCATGTTGCGTTGATGTTCTACCATCATATCGTAGGCAAAGAATCGGATAGGTCTACTTGCTACAATCCCGGAGTCAAGTAACTTCATTGTGCCGGCTGTGAAATTACGGGGGTTCGCGTAGGTCTCTTCTCCATTTTCTTCGCGTTCGATATTCAAAGCTACGAAAGCTGCCTTTTCCATATACAGCTCCCCCCGAACCTCAACGACGTCTGGGATATTATTTCCTAATAACTTTAGTGGTATATCACGAACGGTTTTTACATTCACTGTGATATCATCACCTGTTTGACCATTACCACGAGTAGCAGCTAACGAAAGAAGACCTTTTTCGTAACGGAGGCGAGTAGCCATACCATCAAATTTGAGTTCAACCAGATAGCTAAACGCTGCATGACCAAGGATATCTTTGATTCTTTGATCAAATGAACGCAACTCATCCGCATTGTAGGTATTCGACAGGCTCATCATGCGTACAGGATGAACCACCTGGCTAAATTTTTTATGTAAGCCACCACCAACCCGATGCGACGGAGAATCGGGTGTTTGTAGACCAAATCTGTTTTCAAGGTCGATAAGCTCATACATCAGTTGATCGTACGAACGATCACTCATTACAGGTTGAGCTTGCTCATAATATGCAATATCAGCCCTTTGAAGGATGGAACGAAGCTCTTCGATTCGTTCAGCAGCCTGAATTAGATCCATCGGGGTAGGGGTCAGTCGAGTTTTGGTGGGCGCATTCCATCCGGTAGCATTCCAGGAACGGCCCATTCTCGTTTTGAGACGATCAAAGCACGAGTGATTCTAATATAATTAGGATCTGAATTAACCTGAAAGGAAGAGAAATCTGTGATTAAGTGACCATTGTAAATCATAACCCATTTACGCGCATCAGCTCTGACAAACAAAGTATCGCGGAACCCAAAATTTCGAGCACTACCTTTTTCAAGCCAATAAGGATTTACTTTGTCTTCCAAATCGGAGGTTATTCTTACGGGGTCAAGTTTATCAAAAACAGCGTAGACCGTCACATACAAGGTATCGGCTAAATTCCCTATCGTACTAAAAGAGGTGTCTGTTGCAGTATTCGATGAAGCTGATTCAGGAATGGCCAATAATGATTCATCTACCATATTCTGATCAGTTGATTCATCAGTATCGGGGATCCAAACAAAAAAACAGAAGCGAGAACTAAAACGACTAAAATAGCAACCAGATAGATCGCCTTTGAGTTTTCGACCGTTGGCTTTAAAAATCGTTTACTGATACTTGACCAGTTGATCGCTTTGTCGGTCTCAATTGGTGTACGTTGAGGCTCTGTGAGTTCAGGCTCCGGAATAATCAATTCCGGAATATTTGTCTCTCCAAGAATGTATCTACGATATAAATAATCCTCATAAACACCTTTTTCAAATTCGTCGAGTGCTCTGATGATATCATCTTCATGAATTTTCACAGCCCTTGCGTACATACGCGTAAAACTGCGAATATATGTTCTTGTGTAGGCTGGATTGTTGAAAAATGTACCATCCTCTATAGAAGCCAATGTACCAGCTGGAACACGGGTACCTTTGCTAATGTCCTCTAGGCTGATTTTTTGCTGCTCGCGGCAGGCTTTCAAATCTTTGGATAAATTGGACATAGGCTATTTACAACGATCTCAACATATACATCTAAAGTTGAGCTGCACACGACAAAAATGAGGAATTAAAACTCCCAGATCACAGAGACGTTTAAGAAATAAGTGTTTAATTAAAACTTTATAGAATAAATCATAAATAAACAACTACAATAGGGTAAAATTATCAATCTTTTATATGATAAACCACATCCAAACAGGATGATTACTATTTATCAACAATGATACCTAAAAAAAAAGTAGTGTTAAGATTTGGCTCGACGTGTATCTAATAGATACATAAACAAAGGTTTACCTATGCATGCCTTGATTTACACACTTATAGACGGTCTTAAAGGAGTATTCTTTCCAAATATATGTATGGCCTGCAAGGATGGTCTGCCTGGAACCAAGAATCTTATATGCACCTATTGTAGAACTCAACGATTTGAAGACCCTAATCCTGATCGACTTACTAGTCTGCCATTGATCATCTTACCTGAAAGTGTTGATTTTCAGGATGCCATGTGGTTGTTTGATAAGGCAGGTGGATTGAGGGCACTCCTCCATTCAATTAAGTATGATGGTTTGATTCGATTGGCCCATGATCTAGGTCAGTTAATGTACACTCAAGTCTTTTCCAAACGAATCGAGTCTCAGACATGGACATCAGATAACACTGTGATTCTTCCGGTCCCTATGCATTCATTACGACATCGCAAAAGAGGGTATAATCAGGCAGCTGAAATTGCATTGGGATTTTCAATGGTCTCCGGAATTCCACTCATCGAAGAAAATGTCGTAATTCGTTCTAGATTTACCCGGAGTCAAACAGGTTTTTCCCAAACTCGCAGAGCTCAAAATGTGCGTTCAGCTTTCACCGTTCAAAGACCGGATTGCTTGCTACATCGTAAAGTACTTATCATAGACGATGTATTTACAACGGGAGCTACAACATTTGAACTCGCTCAAACCTTACTCGAATATAGGGTGACAGGATGTGGAATTATTACCGTAGCTGCTACGTAACATGTTGAATGTTCATGACTATTGATAAATCATCTACTATCGAACCGTATTTGGAAGTACCCGGAGGTATATTAACGAGCTCTGGTATCTTCTACAATATCGATTCAAAAGGTATTGATCAGTTGATCCCAGGCTTACTGGAGAAGGTGAAACTTGCTGACTTACTCAAAGAAGCAGATGCAAAGGCCGTCTCACCCTATTTTCTCGCATTCCTCAGCTTCATGGTTGGATTGCTTTACTCTGTTTGGATCGCTTTTGGTGCATTTGTCATTGCCTACATCTTGGGATTGTGGTTTCGGAGTATTTTGACAGGGCCAGTTAAGGGATATTTTCACAGAATTATTTCACAGGAATCGATCTTTATTTTGCTTTCCGGTGGTGTCTTAATTTTTTTGGGCTACCATGAACATCTGCTTCAGCTTGGCCTTGGTCTGGGTATGTTTGTCGCTTTTCGTGTGCTTTTGATACTAAAGAGAGGTAGTAAAAAAAACACAATTCCAAATAAAAATGACCGTATCTTGCACTTTGTGCTTCATTGGTATGCCTTGCATGAAGGATTAAGTAGTTCACGTATCGATGAAATGCAGGAGAAGATCCTTCACTACTATAATAGCTCGGCTCACAAGAAAAAACATACCCATCGTTCATGATTCTTCACGTTTGATCAAGCTACATGCCCAACTATGGATAGTACAACAACGGTTTACTTAATTCGTCACGGTCAAACAGCCTATAACCGCATGGGTCTACTACAGGGAAGGGGTATTGATGCCCCCCTTGATAGTGTGGGCCGTGAACAATCACTAGCAGCTGCACGATATTTGAAAGATGAAAAGATTGATCATATCTATTCATCGAGCTTAAAAAGAGCAAAAGATACTGCCAATATTATTGCGAAAGAGTCAGGATTATACCTTAGTGCTGCCTTACCTGATTTGGATGAAATGCATTTTGGCATCGTCGAAGGCCGCGATTATGTTGAAGTTGACAAAGAGTTGCAAGCGATCTACAATCAATGGCAATCAGGTGTTATAAGCGCTGGTTTTGAGCGAGGTGAGTCTCCGGTTCAAGTCCTGGAGCGAGCTCAAAATTGTATGATTAGTATCATTCAGGAGCACGTAGGAGAACGCATCGCTTTTGTAATCCATGGTCGCTTGATACGGATTATATTATCGCATTGGTTGGGTATAGGCCTTTCCAGAATGCACGAAATTCAGCATGCAAATACCTCCGTTAATAAACTGTTGTGGAATGGAAATCGCTTTGAGGTCGTTCATCTCAACCACACGGAACATCTCAAACAATTAGAAAAGGCGA
The DNA here is from genome assembly GCA_964640035.1 of uncultured Chitinophagales bacterium. GTDB lineage: Bacteria > Bacteroidota > Rhodothermia > Balneolales > CAYWCV01 > CAYWCV01. The sequence continues at coordinate 5,238 of CAZXGO010000019.1, read as the reverse complement.
TTTAACCTCGTCCGATTTACATTTATCCAGGGACAAGCCCATGAGTGAAGAAGTCAGAAGTATGTTTGCATCTATTGCAAACAAATATGACATGGTAAACACTGTACTTAGTTTTGGAGTACATCATCGTTGGAGGAAAAAAGCCGTCAAATGGAGTCAGGTAAAACCAGGTGATGATGTGCTCGACTGTGCAACAGGCACCGGAGATCTTGCAATAGCCTTCAAAAAGGTTGTTGGTGATCAGGGTCGGGTCCTAGGAACCGATTTTTGCGCTGAAATGATGGAAACAGCACCCGATAAATCAAAAAAAGCGGGTCTTGTTGTTGAATATGAGGTGGCCGATGTACTCCATCTGCCCTATTCTGATGATAGCTTCACCATCAGCAGCATTTCCTTTGGGATTCGAAATACCGACTATCCTCTTCAGTGCCTCCATGAAATGGCCAGAGTGGTCAAGCCGGGAGGGAGAGTCGTCGTCATCGAATTTGGTCAACCCAATGGTATCATGAAATATCCTTACCTCTTCTATCAAAAATACTGGATGCCTTTCATCGGAGGGTTGCTAAGTGGAAATCGTGATGCCTATGTGTATCTTCCGAAAACGAGTGCTGCTTTCCCAGCTGGCAAAGATTTTTTAGCGCTCATGGACAAAACCGGTGTATTCAAGGAGCGAAAAGCATACCCATTAACCGGTGGAATTGCCTACATTTACATTGGAACCGTAGCTTGAAAATCCCTTCTTATGATGACTGTTGAGGAAATCAAACAATATATCCCGCATCGCTATCCTTTCTTACTAGTCGATCGGGTCCTTGAAATCCGTGAAAACGGTATTGTTACAATCAAAAATGTGACGGCAAATGAGGAATTTTTCAACGGACACTTTCCAGGTTCACCTATTATGCCCGGAGTATTGCAAGTTGAAGCCATGGCACAAAGTGGTTGTATCCTCATGCTCAAATCAAAAGTTGATAATCCTGCAGATAAAATTATTGTATTCTCAGCGATCAATAAAGCTAAATTCCGTCGTCCTGTAGTCCCTGGAGATCAGCTTCGCATGGAAGTAGAACTCATTGATCATCGTCGCAACTTTGTTACTATGGCAGGGAAGGCAACGGTTGACGGACAGCTATCTTGTGAAATTGAAGCCACAGCAGCGATTGTAGACCGTAGTTCCCTTTAGCCCTATGAGTACCGAACTTTCACGAACACCATCACGCAAACCCACTAAAATCACGACCCAGACGGTCGTAGATATGAAGCGACGTGGTGAAAAGATCAGTATGATCACCGCCTACGATTATAGTATGGCCAGAGTGTTTGATGATGCAGGTATTGAAATGATCCTGGTTGGCGACTCTGCCAGTAATGTCATGGCGGGTCATGAAACCACCCTTCCCATCACACTAGAGCACATGATTTATCATACTTCCTGCGTTGTTCGCGGGGTAGATCGGGCACTGGTGATCGCAGACCTTCCCTTCATGAGTTACCAGGTTCGGGCCGTTGAAGCCTTATCTAATGCTGGTCGTATGATGAAAGAGGCGGGTGCTCATGCCGTTAAACTCGAAGGTGGCCGAACGATTGTCGACTCCATTAAACGTATTGTAGATGCAGGTATTCCAGTGATGGGTCACCTGGGACTCACCCCACAGAGCATATATAAGTTTGGAACCTATAAGGTGAGAGCTCAGGATGCAGAAGAGGCGGAACAACTCATGGAAGATGCCGCACTATTAGAAGCTGCCGGCTGTTTTTCACTCGTACTAGAAAAAATACCAGCCACTTTGGCCACAAAAGTAACGGAATCCCTTCATATTCCAACTATCGGCATTGGCGCCGGTTCAGCTTGCGATGGCCAAGTTCTTG